>JBQCIQ010000089.1:0-38382 GCA_051953595.1 Conexibacter sp.
CGTCTACGGCGCGCCTGCGACGGCGCACCGGCCGATCCCGCATGCGCAGATGGTCGACGGCGACACCGCCCGCGCGACGCGACTGCTGCGCGCGGGCGGTTGGGCGGTGGTGTCGTCCGCGCTCGCCAAGCAGGAGGGCTGGCGGCTTGGCCGTCGCTTCACGCTGCCCGCCCCGCGGCCGATCCGATTGCGCGTCTCCGCGCTCTCGACGAACCTCGGATGGCCGCCGGGCGCGATCGTCCTCAACGCCGACGACTACGCGCGCGCATGGGGCAGCGACCACGTCAGCGCGCTGCTGGCGACGCTCGCGCCGGGGGCGACGCCTGCGCAGGGAGCAGCGGCCTTGCGCGCGGCCCTCGGCCGGCGCCGCGGCCTCGACGTGCAGACCGCGGCAGGGCGCGAGCGCGAGCAACGCGCCGCGAGCCGCGAAGGCCTGACGCGCCTGACCCAGATCGCCGCGCTCGTGCTGATCTCCGCGATGATCGCGATGGGAGCCGCGATGGCCGGCATGATCTGGCAGCGTCGCGCGTTCCTGGCGGCGATGAAGGTGGAGGGGTACGGGACGGGCGAGCTGTGGCGCTCGCTGCTGCTTGAGGCGGCCGTGCTGATGGGGGCCGGCTGCGCGGTCGGCGCCGCCTTCGGGCTGCTCGGACAGGACTTGCTGAGTCGAACGCTCACGGTCGTGACCGGCTTCCCGGTCGACTACGCGCCCGCCGTGCTTGGTGCGCTGCTGAGCTGCGTCGCGGTGACGGTCGTCGCCGTCGGGATCATCGGCGCGTTCGGCCACCGCGCCGCGCGCATCTCAGCCGAACGTGCGTTGAGCTGAGACGCACCGTCGATCGGCGGCTTTACGCTCCCTATAGAGGGGGATGCGTGCTCACACGCCGAACGCCCTGCCACTCGGCTGCTCGCAGTGGTGGGCACTGGTCGCCGCAGCCTGGCGCGAGCTGGGGTGGGGCCTGCGCGCCGTCTCGGCGGAGGTGCGGTACTGGCGTGCACGTGCCGCCGCAATCCCAGATCCGGCGATCCGGCACGATGCGCTCCACGGGCTCGACGACAAGCGCGGTCACATCGACGGCGCGGCGATGTTCTGGACGCTGCAGCAGCGCCGAGATCCGCTGCTGCTGCGCATGCTCGTGCGCTACGAGCTGCTGCAGGACTTCCTCGACGGCGTGACGGAGGTCGGCGGGGCGCTCGGCCCGACCGCGGGCGCGCCGCTGTACGCGGCGTTGACGGCGGCCCTCGACGTCAGCCGACCGGCCGCCGTCCCCCACGCGGAGCGGCTTCTGGCCGACGCGGGCTACCTCGCCGCGCTCGTCGACGCCTGCCGGGCGGACTGCCGTTCGCTGCCGAGCTACGGCGTCGTTCGGCCCCTGCTGCTGCGCGAGGCCGCGCGCGCCGAGGTGCTGCTGCTCAACCACGAGCCGTGCTCGTCCGTGCGCGAGGCAGGCCTTCGCCGTTGGGTGAACCGGGAGTCGGAGGTGCCGCACGCGCTGCGCTGGCATGAGGTCGCGGCGGCGGCGAGCGGCTGGATCACGACGCATGCGCTGCTGGCGCTGGCTGCATGCCCCGACGTCACCGCCGCCGATGCTGACCGGATGTACGCGGCGTACTTCCCGTGGGTCGCGCTGACGCTCACCCTGATCGACGGCTACGCCGACCACGCGGAGGACGCGCTGAGCGGCAACCACAACTACCTCTGCTACTTCGCGAGCGTGGAGGCGGGGGCCGAGCGCCTTGGCGCCTGCATCGGCGAGTCCGCCCGTGCCGTCCTCGCGCTCCCCGACGGCGAGCGGCACGCCGTCCTGCTCGCGTGCATGGTCGCGCTGTACCTCAGCAAGGAGAGCGCGCGTGCGCCGGCTTTGCGCGCGACGACGGCGGAGATCGCCGCCGCCGGCGGGTCGCTGACGCGGCTGCTGCTGCCGATTCTGCGGGCGTGGCGGCTCTGCAACGGGCAGCGTCGCACCACATAGCGAGCATTCGAGTGCTCAGCATTAGGCTAGGCGCCACCTAAAGGTGGTGAATAGCGTGCCGCGAGCCGCGTACGCGGTCCGGCGTGGCAGCGGGCGGTACAGCTTCCACTCTCCCCCAGTGGAGTCCGTCCTGCTGCCACGCCTTCTCGCGTTCGGGATCGCACGCGAGAACGCCGGCGGCGGCGAGTGCGGGTGGAGGGATTCGAACCCACAGTGGCCTCTACCTGGCCACCGGCTCCTAAGGCCGGCGCGTCTACCGTTTCGCCACACCCGCAAGTGCACCGTAGCGAAGGGCCGGGATTGTAGGCTGCGGAGTCGATGGAGGCGGGCTACGTGATCGAGCGTCCCAACCGCGAGAAGGCGTCCTCGAAGACGACGCGCGCGATCGTCGTCGGGCTGCTGCTGATCTCCGCCGCGCTGATGCTCGTCGTGATGCTCGGCGGCTGGTCCGCGCTGCAGAGCGGCGCGGCGCTGCAGCTCGCCTACGTGATCATCTACGTCGGCATGGCGTACTACGTCGCGCAGTGGAACCGCGGCCTGCTGCCGGTCGCGGCCGCGCTCGCGATCATCCTCGGCATCTTCGCCGTGATCGCCGGGCCCGAGTGGTTCCAGCGCGACAAGCACGGCTTCGCCACGCCGGAATCGGTCTTCGGCACGACCGGGCTCGACGCCGCCACGCTCGGCACGATCACGCTGCTGCTCGTGCCGCTGCAGGTCCTGCTGATCTTCTTCACGATGCAGGGCTTCCGGCAGGACTGGCACGTCGAGGTCGAGCGCCCGGTCGGGCGGCTGGACCGCGGCGCGCGCGCCGTCTGACGCGCACGGCGGCTACGGCACGAGCACGAGCTTGCGGTGCGCGCTGCGCTGCACGCGCGCCCACGCGTCCGCCACCTGCGCGAGCGGCAGCCGCTCGACCTCGACCGCGATGCGCCCGGCGACCGCGTGCTCGACGAGCGTCCGGTAGGCGTCGCGGCGCGCGTCGGCCGGCACGAGGAAGTTGAGGTAGCCGAGCACGCTCAGGTGCCGGCCGCGGATCGACGCCGACGAGAGCGTCGCCTGCGCGCCGGCGGACTGGCCGAGCTGCACGAGCCGCCCGCCGAGACCAAGCGCCTCGACCGCCGCCGCGGCCGGCGCGCCCCACAGCGGGTCGTGAACGACGTCGACGTCGCCGCCGGCGGCCGCGCGGAACGCCTCCGTCAGCTGCTCGCCCGGCTCGACGTCGCCGAGGTTCACGGTCGCGTCCGCCCCCAGCTCCCGCGCGCGCTCCAGCATCTGCGCGTCGCGCCCGGCCGCCACGACCCGGCCGGCGCCGAGCAGCCGCGCCGCCTGCACGGCGAGCTGGCCGACGACGCCGGTCGCGCCGAGCACGAGCACCGTCTCGCCGGGCTGCAGCCGCGCGCGCCAAGCAAGCGGGAGCCAGGCGGCGAGCCCGGCGATCCCGAGCGCGACGGCGACGCCGTCGTCGAGCGCGTCCGGCAGCTCGATCGGCTCCTCCTCCCCCACGAGCGTGCGCTGCGCGAAGGCGCCGAACGGGGCGATCGACGCGCCGAAGTAGACGCGCCGACCGTCGCCGGCGACCCGCCCGACGCCCTCGCTGCCGACGACGGAGGGCAGCGGCGGCGGCCCCGACACGTACGTGCCCGACGCCTTGCGCACGTCGACCGGGTTCACGCCGGCGGCGGACACCTCGACGACGACCTGCCCGTCGCCGGCGACCGGCTCTTCGAACGCCTCGCAGACGGGCGTCGCGGCGAGCGCGTGCAGGACCGCGGCATGCATGCCCTGCACGCTAGCTCGCGTCAGCCCGCGCTGCAGCGCACGCGCATGTCCTTCGTGACGGTCGCCGTCTCGCCGCTCGACCCGTCGAGGAAGTCGAAGACGCCGTGCGCCGCGCCTCTCGGACAGGTGCGCGCCCGCATGTAGCTCACCGTGACGCCGTGCCGGCGGATCGCCCCGGTGACGGTCACGTCGAGGTCCTCGACCCCGACCCACACGCCGTCGAGGATCTGCTGCAGCGAGGGCGGGTCCTCGAGCGTCAGCTTCTCCCCGTATCTGCCGCCGTGCAACTGCTCCAGCCGCGCTTCGAACGACTCGTTGATGTACGCCGGCAGGAACGTCTGCACGTTGATCGTGACCGCTCTGCCGCGACGGCTGTTGAACCACGCCAGGCGACCCGTCGCCGTCACGCCGAGCTGGATCGCCTTCGCCTTCACCCTCCCGCTGCCGATCCGCGAGCCCTTCGGGCAGCGCTTGACGTTGCCGTGGGAACGCTCGATCCGCGCGGCGCTGCACGACGGGAACAGCGCGCCGTTCGTGCCGGCGTGGTCGGGGAAGTAGATGACGGCCCTGCGGATCGTGAAGGGGTCCGCCCCGGGAACGTCGGTCGAGAAGTGCGCGTGGACGTGGAAGACGGCGGGCGCCACCCCGCTCGCGTCCTGCCGTGTGAGGTGCGCGTCGCCGCTCAGCGCCACGACCGGCGAGCGCGTCTGCGCGCGGGCGCTCGCGCACAGGCCCAGGACCGCCATCGCGACCACCACCGCCACCATCTCCGTCATGACCAGCGCCTCGACGAACCGCTTCATGGCACGCTCCTTTCCGTGTGGGAGGAGTGTCGAGTCCCCGGTCGCCGCCCGCCACGGGGCGAGCACCCCGAGATCGACCCTGAAGTCGCATGAGCGCGCTGCTGGAGCGCGAGCGGGAGCTGGCCGAGCTCGACGCGGCGATCGCGAGCGCGTGTGCCGGCGCGGGCGCGCTCGTGGTGGTCGAGGCGCCCGCCGGCCTCGGCAAGACGCGGCTGCTGCACGCCGCGCGCGAGCGCGGCCGCGCGGCCGGGATGCGCGTGCTCGCCGCGCGCGCGACGGAGTTGGAGCGCGACTTCCCGTTCGCGCTCATGCGGCAGCTGCTCGAGCCGGCGCTCGCGCCGCTCGACGAGCCTGCGCGCGCGGCGCTGTTCGAGGGCGCGGCCGACGCGGCGCGCGGCGCGCTCGGGTTCACCGATGACACCGCGCCGACCGACACGTTCGCGGTCCTGCACGGCCTCTACTGGCTGACGGCCGCACTCGCCGAGCAGCAGCCGCTGCTGCTGGCGGTCGACGACGCGCACTGGTCCGACGCCGCCTCGCTCGACGCGCTCGCCTTCCTCGTGCCGCGGCTGGAGGAGCTGCCGGTCGTGCTGCTGCTCGCGTGCCGTCCGGACGAGGCGGGCGCGCCGGCCAGCCTCGCGCGGATCGCGACCGACCCGCTCGCGCGGCGGCTCGCCCCGCGTGTGCTCAGCGCGCGAGCGGCGACCGCGCTGCTCGCGGACGAGCTGGCACAGGAGCCCGAAGCGGCGTTCGCGGCGACCTGCCACGAGGTCAGCGGCGGGAACCCGTTCCTGCTGTGCGAGCTGGCGCGAACGCTCGCGAGCGAGCAGGTGGCGCCCGCCGCGGCGCACGCGGCGCGCGTGCGCGAGCTGACGCCCGAGCGCGTCACGCGCACGGTGCAGGTGCGGCTCGCGCGGCTCTCGCCGGCGGCCCAGGCCGTCGCGCGGGCCGTCGTGATCCTCGGCGACGACGCCGACGATCCGCTCGTGGCAGAGCTGGCGCAGCTCGACGTGGCGGTCGCGGCGCGCGCCGCCGACGCGCTGCGGGCCGCCGCGATCCTCGACGGCGACGCGACGCTGCGCTTCGTCCACCCGCTCGTGCGCACCGCGCTCGACGCCGAGCTGCCGGCGGGCGAGCGCGCTGCCGAGCACGCGCGTGCGGCGGAGCTGCTGCGCGCCCGCGGCGCGAGCGCCCAACGGCTCGCGACGCACCTTATCGCGACTGCGCCGCGCGGCGAGCGCGCCACCGTCGAGACGCTGCTGGAGGCGGCTCGCGCGGCGCTCGCGAGCGGCGCTCCGCGCTCGGCGGTCGCCTGCCTGCGCCGCGCGCTGCGCGAGCCGCCGCCGGACGACCTGCGCCCCGCGGTCCTCAGCTCGCTGATGACCGCCGGCATCCGCGCGTCCGATCCGGAGCTGTTCGCGAGCGTCGTGCCCGAGGTGCTGAGCGCCGTGGAGCAGGAGCCGTCGCTGCGCGTGCGCTGGGCCGGCAAGCTGACGATCTGGATGATCCTCAGCGGCCGCGCCGGCGATGCGCTGCCGCTGCTCGAACAGGCGATCGCAACCGCGAACGCGCACGGCGACGTCGAGCGCGCGTTCCGGCTGGAGGCGCAGCTGAACCTGCTCGCGCGCCGCTCGCTTCCCGCCGCGCGTGCGCGCCTGCTGCCGTACCTCGACCGCCTCCCGCCCGACGGCCCGAGCGCGCGCCTCGCCGCGGCGCTCGAGTCGGAGTGGCACGCGTTCGACGGCACCGCCGAGGACGCGATCGCGGCGGCGCGGCGAGCGCTCGCGCACGACTGCCGCATCTTCGTCGAGCAGCCGGAGTTCTTCTCGCCGGGCCGGCCGGGGCTCGCGCTGCGCTACGCCGACCGGCACGACGAGGCGCAGCGCGCCGCCGACCGCGCGCTCGCCTACGCGCGCGAGCGCGGCGCGACGCCGGAGCTGATCGCGGCACTGTGGATGCAGGGGGCGCTCGCGTGGTCGCGCGGCGACCTCGCCGCGGCCGAGGCGGACGTGCGCCACGCGCTCGACGTCGCCCGCCTGGGGCGGTTGAGGACCGCCGAGCTGATCGTGCGGGCGGTGCTCGCCGGCGTGCTCGTGATGCGCGGCGAGCTGGACGACGCCGACGGCGAGCTCGAGGCGGGCGACCTCACCGGGCATATCCCGGAGGTCTTCCTGTACTCGATCGTGCTCGCCAGCCGCGGGCAGCTGCGCTTGGCGCAGGGCCGGCTGGAGGAGGCGGCCGCCGACCTGCTGGAGCTTGACCGCCTGTCGAAGGGCTGGGGCGCGATCGGCGCGCCCGCGCCGCCGGCGCGCATCTGCGCGGCGCGCGTGCTGGCCGCGACCGGCGAGCATGAGCGTGCCCGCGCGAAGGCCGAGGCCGCGCTCGCCCACGCGCGCCGCTGGGGCGCGCCCACGCTGCTGGGATATGCGCTGCGCACGGTGGCGATGACGACGGACGGGCCGGAGCGCCGCGCGACGCTGGAGGAGGCGGTCGCGGTGCTCGCGGACTCGCCCTCACGACTCGAGCTGGCGGAGGCGCTCGCCGACCTCGGCGCGTTGCTGCGCCGCGGCGGGCAGCGCGCCGACGCGCGCGCGCCGCTGCGCGAGGCGCTGGAGCTGGCGCGCCGCTGCGGCGCAGCCGGACTCGCGCGCCGCGCGTTCGACGAGCTGGCGGCGACGGGCGAGACGGTGCGCCGCTGGACGCCGATCGGCGTCGAGTCGCTGACCCCGAGCGAGCGCCGCGTCGCCGAGCTGGCGGCCGGCGGGATGACGAACCGCCAGATCGCGCAGACGCTGTTCGTGACCGTCAAGACGGTCGAGACGCACCTCGCCGCCGCCTACGACAAGCTCGGCATCCGCTCGCGTCGGGAGCTGCCGGAGGCACTGGAGATGGGGCGGGCGGGAGTCGAACCCGCACGTCCGTGAGGACAGTCGCTTTTGAGGCGACCGCGTCTGCCATTCCGCCCCCGCCCCGGTGACGGTGCTCAGTCTACGGCGCTGACGAGCGCCAGCAGCTCGCCGGCGAACGCCGGCGGCGCCGCGAGCAGGCCCGAGGGCAGCCCGCCGCCCGCCGGCAGCTCGTGCAGCTCCAGCCCGGCGCGCCCGCACAGCAGCGCGCCGGCCGCCACGTCCCACGGCTTCACGCCGCGCTCCCAGTAGGCGTCGACGCGCCCCAGCGCCGTCCACGCGAGGTCGAGCGCGGCGCTGCCGCCCCGGCGCACGTCGCGCGCCCGCGGCATCACGTCCAGCAGCACCTCCGCCTGCCGTGCGCGCACGCGCGCGTCGTAGGCGAAGCCGGTCGCGACCAGCGCGACGTCGAGCGTGCTCGCGCGCGGGCGGGCTCCGTCCCCCACCGCCACCGGCACGCCGTCGCGCAGCAGCGGACCGGAGCGCGTCGCGCCGATCTCCTCGTCGCGCAAGGGATCCAGGACCACGCCGGCAAGCGTCGCGCCGGATGCGTCCTCGGCCGCCACGCTCACCGACCACTGCGGATAGCCGAACAGGTAGTTGACGGTCCCGTCGAGCGGGTCGACGACCCAGCGCACGCCGCTCGCCCCGCCGGCGGCGGCGGAGCCGGCCGTCTCGCCGCCCTCCTCGCCGAGGATCGCGTCGCCGGGGCGGCGCTGCGCGAGCAGCGCGCGGATCGCCTGCTCGGCGGCGCGGTCGGCGTCGCTGACCGGATCGGTCGCGCTCGTCTTCGTCGCCAAGCCCGCGGCCGTGCGCTCGTAGCGCGCCAACAGCTCGGCGGCGGCGGCGCGCGCGGCGGCCCGCGCCACCTCCAGCAGCTCGGCTTCGAGGGCGGGGCTCGCGCTCACGCCGCGAGCGGCGGACGGCGGTCGGCCCACGACCGCGCCGTCTCCAGCTGGGCCGAGAGCGCGAACAGCGTCGCCTCGTCGCGCGGGCGGCTGACGAGCTGCACCGCGAGCGGGACGCCCTCCGGCGTGAAGCCGGCTGGGACCGACGCCGCCGGCTGCCCGGTGATGTTCCAGGCCGGCGTGTAGGGCGTGTAGCGGCCGACGCCGTTGAACGTCCAGATCGCGCCGCGCCCCTCGTATCTGCCGATCGGCAGCGGCAGCCCGGCGGTGCCCGGCGTCATCAGCACGTCGTGGTCGGCGAGCAGGCGGTTCAGCCGCTCGCTCGTCGCGCGCTCGTGCGTGCGCGCGCGCTCCACGACGGCGTCCGGGAGCATCCGTCCCATCCGCGCCATCGAGCGGGTGCGGCGCTCCAGCCGGCGCGGGTGCGCCGTGTCGGCGGCGTCCTCGGCGATGCCGCGCAGATAGCGCGGGACGAGGTCGGCGAGCAGGTCGGCGTAGGGAACCTTCACGCGCTCGACGTCATGGCCGAGTGAGCGCAGCAGCTCGACGGTGGCGTCGAACGCGGCGCGCTGCTCCTGCGCGACGGGCGCGAACAGCGCGTTGTTCGTCGCGCACGCGATCCGCAGGCGGCCCGGCTCGCGCTGCGTCGCCTCGACCCACGTCCCGGCCGGATCGCCGTCCAAGCGGTCGGCGACGACGTCCCACCACAGCGCCGTGTCGCGCACCGAGCGCGTGACGCAGCCGACGTGCGTGAGGCCCTGCCAGGAGATGTCGTACGGCGCCGTGGGGATGCGGCCGCGCTGGCCCTTCAACCCGAACAGGGCGCAGCAGGAGGCCGGGATGCGGATCGAGCCGGCGCCGTCGCTCGCGCTCGCCGCGCCCGCGAGCCCGGCCGCGACGGCGGCCGCCGAGCCGCCGCTGGAGCCGCCGGGCGAGCGGTCCGGCGCCCACGGGTTGCGCGTGATCCCCCACGTCGCGGACTCGGTGAACGGCCACTGCATCAGCTCGGGGACGTGCGTCTTGCCGAGCACGATCGCGCCGGCCGCGCGCAGGCGGCGGACGACCTCCGCATCGGCTCCGGCGGTGCGGTCCTCGGCGGCGGAGCCCTTGCAGGTGACCTCGCCGGCGACGTCGGTGTCGTCCTTGATCAGGATCGGCACGCCGAGCAGCGGCCGCTCGTCACCGGCGCCGAGGCGGCCCGCGGCCTGATCGGCCTCGGCGAGCGCACGCTCGGCGAACACGACGCGGACCGCGTTCAGCTGCGGGTCGATCCGCGCGATCCGCTCCAGGCACAGCTCGACCAGCTCGCGCGGGGAGACCTCGCCCGCGCGGATCAGCTCGGCCTGGCGGGCGATGCCGGCAAAGGCGAGGTCGGTGCGGTCCATGGCGCCGGAATCTACCGCCCGGCGGGGCGGCGGCGTGCCGGCGGGCATGGCCGCCGGCGGCGGCTCAGCCGAGCACCGGCATGACCGTCGAGGCCGGCCGCGCGGCCATCTCGCGCCGCGCCGCCAGCCGCTCCAGCATCACGGCCGTGTCGGCGAAGGCGACGCCGGTGAGGTGGTCCTCGCGCGCGGCGAAGTCGGCGACGATCGCGGTGACCGCCTGCGCGTAGGCGTCGCGGTCGCCGACGGCGAGCGCGTGCAGCGCGTCGGCGGTGCGGCCGAAGGCGGCGTTGTCGGCGGTCCGCATGCCGGGGATCGCGGCGAGCGCAGCCTCGTCGTCGCCCTGGATCGTCGCGGCGAGCGCGAGCGCGTAGCAGGAGGGCGGCGAGTCGCAGCCGCCCTCGCCGAGCGCGTCGCGCACGTACGCGGCCGCGTGCCCGCCCTCGCCCCACAGGACCGACGCCTTGAGGAAGCCGATCAGCCGCCCGAACGCGCGCGGACCGGCCGCCTCCCACGAGCCGCGGTAGCGCTCGGCGGCCGCGCGGAAGAGCGCGCGCGAGCGCGCCGCGTCGCCGCGCAGCAGCGCCTGCTGCGCCGCCCGCTCCAACCCGATCGCCTCCCGCAGCGGCTCCTGATCGTCCATCGCGAGCGACCGTACCGGGTCAGTCACCGTCCGACGGGCGCGCCCACAGGCCGCCGCGCGAGGCGCCCGGTCCCGGCAGCGGCTCGGTCGGCGGCTCGCCCGGGCGGACGCCTGGACCGGCCGGCTCGGGCGGCAGCTCGCGCCGGGGGCGCAGGCCCGCGCCGACCGCGGCGCCGCCGATCAGCAGCAGCACGAGCGGCCAGAACCACACGCTCGCGCCGCCCGCGCCGGGGATCCCCGCGAGCGCGACGAACAGCAGCAGGATCAGCGTGCCGAGGTACGCCGGCCCGGACTCCCGGTCGACGCCGGCGTAGGCGACGAGCCCCAGCCCCGCCGCCAGCAGCACGAGCTTCCAGCCGCTGCCCGGCGCACCGCCGGGCGCGCCGACGAACGTCAGCACGCCGAACAGCGCGCCGAGGAAGCTCAGGCCCAGCACGAGGATCGCCACGCCGGCCGCGTCGACGAGGTACACCGACTCGCGCCGCTCGCGGTCGCGCCGCGCGAGCGCCGCCAGCACGAGCACGACGGCCGACGCGAGCAGCAGCCAGCGGATCGTCGTCGGCCCCTCGGGCGCGAAGACCCACGCGACGAACGCGATCAGCAGCTCCACCGCCGACAGTCCAGCGATCAGCGCGCAGAAGGCGCTGCGGCGCGTGCGCGCGATCCACGCCGCGCCGAGCGTGACGATCAGGAAGATCCACACGAGCGTGCCGGCCGTCGTCAGGGGCGACTCCACGCCAAGCGCCTGCGCGAGCCGCACGAGCGTCACGAAGCCGAGCAGCAGCCCCGCGAACAGCAGCACCTGCTGATAGGAGCGCGGCCGCTCGCCTTCCAGCGGCGCGAGCAGGCCCATGCCGAGCACGAGCGCGCAGGCGAGCGTGTCGAGCACGGAGAAGACCCCGTCGCCCCACGTCGCGTCCATGCGCACGTTCAGCAGCAGCACACCGAGCGCCAGTGGCACGGCGCCGGCGGCGATCAGGTCGCCGCGGTGCGGATGCGGCGTGAGCGCCGCGCGCCCCCGTCCGACGAGCGCGCGCAGGTCGGTCGCCTCTGCCATGCGCGCCAGCCTAACGCGGCCCCGCGACGTCGGCGGCAGGGTCTCGTACCATCGCCGAGATGACCGACGAAGAACCGACCCCGAGTCCAGCCCTGCGCGCCTCCGACGCCGAGCGCGAGCGCGCCGCGACGCTGCTGCGCGACCACGCCGCCGCCGGCCGGCTGACGCCCGAGGAGCTGGACGAGCGGCTTGACGCCGCCTATGCCGCACGCACCGTCGGAGAGCTGACGGCGCTCGCACACGATCTGCCGGCGACGGCCGAGGTGGCGGCGGCAGCGCCGGCGCGCTCGCGGGCGCTCGACCGTCCCGGCGCGCGCGAGCGGGCGCTGCACGCGATCGGGCTCGCCGTGCTCATCAACGTCGCCTGCAACGCGATCTGGCTCGCGACCGGGGCCGACGGCTCGTGGTGGCCGAAGTGGGTCCTGCTCGGCACGCTGCTGCGGCTCGCGTTCCAGCTGTGGGCGCTGCTCGGCCCCGCCGCCGACCCGCAGCGTGACGAGGCGCGGCTCGGGCGGGGCGGCGTGCGCCCGCGCGGCGACCGCTAGCCTCGCTCGCGTCCGTCCACGCCCACGCACGCCAGCCCGGAGGCCGACCATGGCGCTCGTCGAGACCGAGGACCGCGGCGCGGTCCGCCACCTGATCCTCAACCGCCCCGAGAAGCGCAACGCGATGCACGGCGAGCTCGTGCTGGCGATCGGCGCGGCGCTCAAGGCGGCGTCGGTCGCGCCCGAGGTGCGGTGCGTCGTGCTGCGCGGCGCCGGCGCGATGTTCTCCTCCGGGATGGACTTCGGCGCGCTCGGCGGGCTGGCGGAGGAGCCGGGGAACCTGCGTGCGTTCCGGCGCGAGATCCTGGACGCCTGGAACCTCGCCGAGGAGATGACGAAGCCGGTCATCTGCCAGATCCACGGCGGCTGCATCGGCGGTGCGATGGAGCTGGCGCTCGCGTGCGACCTGCGCGTGATGGCGAGCGACGCGCTGATCGGGATGCCGGAGACGCGCGTCGGGCTGATCCCCGACGTCGGCGGCTCCTCGCGTCTGCCGGCGGTCGTCGGGCTGGGGCGCGCGAAGGAGCTGATCATGACCGGCAAGCTGATCGGCGCCGAGGAGGCCGAGCGGATCGGGCTCGTGAACCGCGTCGCCGCGGCGGAGGAGCTGGAGGCGGCGACGCAGCAGCTGGCCGACGAGCTGCTGGCCTGCGCGCCGCTCGCCGTCGGGCTCGCGAAGCGCGTGATGGACGCGGCCGCCAAGCCCGCGCTCGCGGCGACGCTGGAGCAGGAGGTCGCCGCCCAGCAGCTGTGCGCCCAGTCCGAGGACTTCGCCGAGGGTGCGAAGGCGCTCGCGGAGCGGCGCATGCCGCAGTTCGCGGGGCGGTAGCCTCCGCCGCCGCATGCCGCCCTCCCCCGTCACGATCGTCGGCGCGACCGGCGACCTCGGCTTCGGCCTCGCGCTGCGACTGACGCATGCCGGGGTGCCGGTGACAATCGGCTCGCGCGACGCCGCGCGCGCGGAGGAGGTGGCCGGGCGCGTGCGCGCGGCCGTGCCGGACGCCGACGTGCGCGGGCTCGCGAACCCGGACGCCGCGGCCGCCGCCGACCTCGTCGTGCTGTCGGTCCCGTTCGCGAGCCAGGCGGCGACGCTCAGATCGATCAGACCCTCGCTGCGGCCCGGCGCCGTGCTGCTCGACGTGACCGTCCCGCTCGCGACCGCCGTCGGCGGCCGCCCCACGCGCACGCTCGGCGTCCCACAGGGCTCCGCCGCGCAGCAGGCGCAGGAACTCGTCCCTGACGGCGTCGCCGTCGTCGCCGGCCTGCATACGGTCGCGGCCAAGCACCTCGCCGATCTCGACCACGCCTTCGACGAGGACGCGCTGCTGTGCGGCGACGACGCCGACGCGAAGGCGCGCGTCGCGGAGCTGCTGGCGCGGATCCCCGGCCTGCGCCCGGTCGACGCCGGTCGTCTGGAGCTGGCGCGCATCGTCGAGCAGCTGACCGCGCTCACGATCGCGATCAACGTCCGCCACAAGGTCACCGCCGGGATCCGCATCACCGGCCTGCCGGCCGCATGACCGCGCCGGTCGTCGTGCTCGCCGGCGGCACCGGCGGGGCGAAGCTCGCGCGCGGGATGGCGGACGTCGCGGGCGCTGACGCGCTCGTCGTGATCGCCAACACGGCCGACGACTGCGAGGTCTACGGCGCGCACGTCTCGCCCGATCCCGACCTCGTCACGTTCCATCTGGCGGATCGCATCGACGCGCGCGGCTGGGGCCTCGCCGGCGACACGTTCCACGTGATGGACGGCCTGCGCGCGCTCGGCCGCGAGGTGTGGTTCAACCTCGGCGACCGCGACCTCGCGATCGGGATCGAGCGCGCGCGCCGGCTCGCCGAGGGCGCGCGCCTGACCGAGGCGATCGGGGAGCTGGGCATCGCCTTGGAGGCCCCCGGCCGCGTGCTGCCGATGTGCGACGAGCCCGTTCGCACGCGCGTGCGCGCGCGGGGGCGCGAGTGGCCGTTCCAGGAGTGGATGATCCTCGGCGGCGGCGAGGGACCGGTCGAGGACGTCGCGTTCGAGGGAATCGAAGCCGCGCGCCCGACGCCAGAGGTGCTTGACGCGCTCGCGCGCGCCCGCGCGATCGTGATCGGCCCGTCGAACCCGGTCGTCTCGATCGCCCCGATCGTCGCCGTGCCGGGCATGCGCGAGGCGCTGCGCGCTGCGCGCGCGCCGATCGTCGCCGTCAGCCCGATCGTCGCCGGCGCGGTGCTGAAGGGCCCGACCGCCGCCTGCCTGGCGTGGGCCGGCCAGCCGGCGAGCACCACGGGGGTCGCGACGTACTACCGCGACCTGCTCGACGGGCTCGTCGCCGACGAGCGGCTGCCGGAGGGGACCGCGCTGCCGCTGCTGGAGACCGACCTGCTGATGGCCGAGACCGCCGGCTCCAGGCGCCTCGCGCGCGAGACGCTGGCGTTCGCGACCGCGCTCGCAGGCTGACGGATACGCGGGCTGACGGATACCGTACGCCGCCATGCAGACCGTCGCGATCCTGCCGGTGAAGCGCTTCGCGAGCGCCAAGCGGCGTCTCGAGGACGCGCTCGCGAGCGGCGCCCGCCGCGCGCTCGCGGAGGCGATGTTCAGCGACGTGCTGACCGCCCTGCGGCGGGTGGACGCGATCGACGAGATCCTTGTCGTGAGCGCCGATCCGGGCGCGCAGCGGATCGCCGAGGGCTACGGCGCGCGCGCGGTCGACGACCCGGCCGAGAGCGGGCAGGACCAGGCGGTGGCACGCGGCGCGGGCGTCGCGCGCGAGCTGGGCGCCGCGCAGGTGCTGTGCCTCGCGGGCGACTGCCCGCTGATCGACCCGCTGGAGCTGGAGACGCTGCTCGGCAAGCCGCGCACCGCCGAGCGCTTCGCCGTGATCGTCCCCGACCGCCACGGCACGGGCACGAACGGGCTGCTGCTGTCCCCGCCCGACGCGCTGGAGCCGCGCTACGGGCCGGGCAGCTTCCAGCGCCACCTCGAGCTGGCGCAGGCCGGCGGCGTGCCGACCGAGATCGCCGAGATCGCCTCGATCGGCCTCGACGTCGACACGCCGGACGACCTCGCCGCGCTGCAGGAGCAGCTGGCCGCGCGCCGCGGCGGCGCCGCGCACACGCGCGGGATGCTGCACCAGCTGCAGCGCACGAGCGCGACCGGCCGCTGATGCTCACCGCCCGCGCGCTCGACGGCCTGCCGGAGATCGCGGCCGGCGCGGACCTGGCCGGGCTGATCGCCGCCGCACTGCCGCCGGACGCGCCGCTGCACGACGGCGACGTCGTCGTCGTCGCGCACAAGGCGGTCTCGAAGGCCGAAGGGCGCGTGCGGCGCCTCGCCGGCGTGGAGCCGGGCGAGCGGGCGCACACGCTCGCCGCCGCGCACGACAAGGACCCGCGCCACGTGCAGGTCGTGCTCGACGAGACGGCGGAGCTGCTGCGCGCCGAGCGCGGCGTGCTGATCTGCGTCACCCGCCACGGCTTCGTGTGCGCGAACGCCGGCGTCGACGCGTCGAACGCGGTCGACCGCGACACGCTGATCCTGCTGCCAGAGGATCCGGACGCCTCAGCGCGCGCGCTGCGCGCGCGACTGCGCGAGCTGACCGGCGCCGCCCCCGCAGTCGTGATCACCGACTCGTTCGGGCGCGCGTGGCGCCACGGCCAGACCGACGTCGCGATCGGCGTCGCGGGACTCGCGCCGCTGGAGGACTGGCGCGGGCGGGTGGACGGCGTCGGCCGCGAGCTGCGCGCCACCTGGATCGCGCTCGCCGACGAGATCGCCGCCGCCGCCGATCTCGCGCGCGGCAAGGACTCCCGCCAGCCGGTCGTCGTCGTCTCCGGCTTGCACCGCCACGTCCTCCCCGCCGGCGACGACGGCCCCGGCGCCGCCGCCCTCCCGCGACCGGCGAGCGAGGATCTGTTCCGCTGATACGGTCGCCTGGCCATGCAGCCAGACGACGCGCGCTTCCCGACGGTCGACCTCGCGGCCGGCCACTACGAGAGCTTCTACCTCAAGTGCGGGGACGCGGCGAGCCGGCGCGCACTGTGGCTGCGCTACACGGTCCACAAGCGGCCGGGCGCGGCGCCGATCGGGTCGCTGTGGGCGACGCTGTTCGACGAGCAGGGCCCGCACGCGGCCAAGGCCTCCCCGCCGCCCGAGCAGCTGCGCGCAGGCGGCGCCACCGGCGACTGGGTGCGGATCGGCGAGGCGCGCATCGGCGACGACGGCTGCTCCGGCGCAATCCCCGAGCTGGCCGTCTGGGACCTGCGCTTCGCGGGCGGCGAGCCGCCGTTCCCGTACCTGCCGAGCGCCTGGATGTACACGGCGAAGCTGCCGCGCACGAAGGCACTCAGCCTGCGGCCGGCGGTGCGCGTGAGCGGGACCGTCACGGTGAGAGGCCGAACTGTAAAGATCGACGACTGGCCGGGGATGGTCGGCCACAATTGGGGAGCCGAGCACGCCGAGCGCTGGATCTGGCTGCACGGGGCGGATTTCGTCGCGGAGCCTGGCGGCTGGCTCGACGCGACGATCGGTCGCATCAAGGTCGGGCGCTGGACGACGCCGTGGGTCGCGAACGGCTGTCTGGCGCTCGACGGCGTGCGCCACCGCCTCGGCGGGCTCGGCAAGACGCGCGCCGTGAAGGTCGACGAGCGGCCCGAGCGGGCGACCTTCACGCTCCCCGGCGACGGGATCGTCGTGCGCGGCGAGGTCTCGGCGCCGCGCGCCGACGTCGTCGGCTGGGTCTACAGCGACCCGGCGGGTCCGCAGCACCACACCGCGCACTGCGCGATCGCCGACATGCGCCTCACGGTCCTGCGCCCCGGCCAGCCGCCGCGCACGCTGGAGGTCGGTGGCGGCGCCACCTACGAGCTGGGGATGCGCGAGCAGGACCACGGCATCCCGATCCAGCCGTTCGGCGATCCCTGAGCCGCCGCCCGGCTCCCGCGGTCAGCAGTCGCGCACGGCCGGATCCACGAACGGCGTCCCTCTCAGGCTGCCGGAGGTCTGGCCGTTGTTGTAGAAGGCGTCGGCCGAGGCGTAGAACTGGCTGTTCCACGGCGCCGAGGCGATCCGGTACCACCAGGTGTTCCCGTCCGCCACCCGGAAGCCGGGGAGCTTGCAGGCGATCTGAACGGTCGTGTAGGACGCGATCGTCGGCCCCTCGGTCCCGCCGGCGTTGGTCCAGTTCGTCCACGTGTGCGTCGGTCCGCCGACCGTCTCGCCGTAGGTCGGCGGGGGGCTCGGGTTGGGCGTCGGCGTCGGCGTTGGTGTCGGCGTCGGCTGCGGGGTCGGAGTGGTCGGCGGCGGAGCGCCGGCGTGGTTCTGCGAGGTGATCGTCACGCCCTCGTTCAGCGGGCCGCCCTCGATCGGCGCCCACGGCAGGCTGCGGTTGTTCGCGCAGTCGACGCGGTCGTAGTGGAGATGGGCGCCCGTCGAGTTGCCGGTGTTCCCGCTCAGCCCCAGGTGCTGGTACTGCGCCACCTGCTGGCCCGGGGCGACGTCGATCTGCGACATGTGCGCGAGGACCGCGCACGTGCCGTCCGAGGCCTTGAGGTAGATGTAATTGCCGTAGCCGTTGCCGCAGCGCCCGTCTCCGACGACGCAGCCGCGGTTCACGCGCGCCACCACGCCGGGGAAGCCGGCGCGCAGCTCCGTCCCGCTCGGGACGCCGAGATCGACCGCGTCGTGTGTGTAGATCGTGTAGTGCGAGTAGCTGCCGCCGGGCCCCTCGGTGATCCGCGCCCGGACGCCCTGCGAGAGCGGCCAGTACGAGGCGAAGCCGCCGCCGCCGACTCCCGGCGGCAGGTCGACCTGGTAGGCGCTCGGATCGCCGTCGCCCGGCGGGAGCGCGTCGGTCAGCTCCAGACGCTCGGAGACGCGCTGCGCCTGGCGGCCGATCTGGACCTGCGCGAGCGGGATCGGCAGGCCGGATCCACGGCCGCCGCGGACGGTCATGTGCAGGAACGCCGCCTTGCCGTGGGAGACGTCTCCGGCACGTGCGGCGCAGCGGAGCCCGATCGCGTACGTGCCGGAGCGCGCGTCGCGCGGGACCTTCCAGGCGATGCGCACGTGGCGGCTCGGCGCGCGTTGGACGTCGCCGGCTCGGTGGTGCCGACCGCGGACGACCTCGACGCGGCACCACGCGCCGGGCACCGACGCGTCCAGGAAGGCGGCATGGCCGGCACCCACGACGCCCGAGCCGCCGGTGATCGTCACGTGCGGCCGGCGTCCCGCGGCGACCCACGGGAAGGCCATCGCGACACCGGCACCGAGCGCCACGAGCACGAGGATGCGCATTGCCCGCATGGGCGAGGACCTTATAGAGCCGGATATCTGCGTGACGCAGTACCGAAAAACGCGCTCTTGATACGTTTCCGCGCCATGTCAACGGGGGTGACGATCTTCGGCGCGGCGTCGATGTCGCTGGGCTCGCAGTCGCTGCTGGCGACCGAGATCGCGCTGCTGGTCGCCGCGGTCGGCGCGCTCGTCACGCTCGAGAGAGCGCTCGAGCAGACGTGGAAGGCCCAGCAGCGCCGGACCACCCCGCGCCCCGCGATCGTGACGGCGCTCGTGTGGGGCGCCGGCGCCGCGGCAGCGGCCGCCGCGCCGGTGGGCGTGGTGGCGCTCGTCACCGGTCGTCTGCACGGCTGGGAGAAGGCGGCGATCTCCGTCGGCCTCGTGCTCGTGATGGCAGCGATCGCGGCCACGACCGTCTCGCTCCTGCACGCCCGCAGCAGCTCAGCGACGAGCGGTGGCGTGCGATGGGCGGCTGCCGCCATGCTGCTCGCGATTGGGGTGACGATCGCGTTCGTCGTCGTCAGATCGGAGCCGGCTCCCGCGAGCGGCGTGACGTTCGTCGTCTACGGCACCTGCCTCTCGCACGGCTGCGGGCTCAAGCAGCGCAGCGGCCCCGGTCCCGAGTATCGGGAGGCGGGCCCACGGCTGAGAGACGGGACCGAGGTGACGATCGTCTGCCGCGCGCGCGGCAACCCGATCCCGGGCCACCGCTCGCACCTGTGGGACCGGCTCTCCGACGGCCTGTTCGTGAGCGACGCGTTCATCGACCGTCCGAAGGACGGCCGCCCTCCCTACATCGCGTGGTGCGATCCGCATGACTACGCCAGCTGAGCGCCGCCGGCGGGCGCGCCCGCGCCGTGCGGCACGCATCCTGCCGTTGTCGCTGCTCGCGCTGGCGCTGGCCGCGCCGGCCGCCGTCGCGACGCCGCGCAACGCCGGCTTCATCGAACTGGGCCACAACACGAGCGGCGGCGACAACCGGCTCGACGTCACGCTGACCGTGACGACCGGCGTCCCCTATGCGGACTGCACGGGGACGCTGCGACTGCGGACGCGCGGGAGACACCTGCTCGCGCTCACGACGGGAAGCAGAGGCGGCGGGCGCTGGCGGTGGCAGGTTGCCCCGGGGGCGCCCGCCGGGACGCTGCGCGTGGCGGTCACCTGCGTCGTCGACCACCGCAAGGTCCACAAGGCGACCTCGTTCGAGGTGCAGGCCGGCCCCGACCCGTCCGCGCCGTTCAGGCGGATCGACGCCGTCGGCTCGATGGTCGCGGGACCGTGGACGCCGCCAGACACGGAGGACGGCTCCGGCGGGGGCGGCGCGAGCCTCTACCCCCCGGGGCAGTGCACCCGCTTCGTCGCGGCGCTGCGCCCCGACCTTCCGTTCTTCGCCAACGCGGCCGGCGACGCCGGGAACTGGGCGAGATCGGCGGCGCAGGCCGGGTGGATCGTCGACCAGCAGCCCGCCCCCGGGGCGGTCGCGGTCTTCAGTCCGGGTCAGTACGGCGCCGGCTACATGGGGCACGTCGCGTACGTGACCGCGGTGCTGGGGGACCGCATCGAGATCCGCGACCAGAACTGGAAGGGCGACGGCAGAAAGCTGCAACGCACGACCAAGTGGCGCGGCCTCGACTTCATCCACGACCGCACGCCCGACCAGAGAATCATCGACAGAGTCGTGGATCCGCCGCCGACCGTCCCGGAGACGACCGGCGGGATCGCGAACACGTGGACGGACTACGTCAACGCCGGCGGCCTCGGCGGGCCGCAGATCCCCGGCCTCACGACCGTCCAGATCGCCTGCAAGGTGACCGGGTTCAGAGTCACCGACGGCAATACGTGGTGGTATCGGATCGCCTCGGCGCCGTGGAACGACGCCTACTACGTCTCGGCGGACGCCTTCTACAACAACGGCCAGACCTCCGGCAGCCTGAGAGGGACGCCCTTCGTCGACTCGGCCGTCCCCGACTGCTGACCGCGGTCACTCCTCGCGCAGCGCCGTCCCCATCGCGTGGAAGCCGCCGTCGACGTGGACGATCTCGCCGGAGATCCCGCGCGCCCAGTCGGACAGCAGGAAGCAGATCGTGCGCGCGACGGGCAGCGGGTCGCTGACGTCCCAGCCCAAAGGCGCCTGCCGGCCCCACGCGTCGGCCAGCCGCTCGAAGCCGGGGATCCCGCCGGCGGCGACCGTCTTCAGCGGTCCCGCTGAGACGAGGTTCACGCGGACGCCGTGCGGGCCCAGGTCGCGCGCCAAGTACCGCGAGGTCGACTCCAGCGCCGCCTTCGCGACGCCCATCCAGTCGTAGATCGGCCACGCGACGGTCGCGTCGAAGTCGAGCCCGACGATCGAGCCGCCGCGGTCCATCAGCGGCAGCAGCGCCGCGCCGAGCTGCTTCAGCGACACGGCGCTCGTCTGGAACGCGGTCAGCGCGCTCTCCGGCGGCGTGTTGAGGAAGTTCCCGCCGAGCGCGTCCTCCGGCGCATATGCGACCGCGTGCAGGACGCCGTCGATCCCGCCCCACCACTGCCGCAGCTGATCCACCAGCGGCGCGTAGTGCGACGGCTCGTTGACGTCCAGCTCCAGCACCTCGGGCGTTCTCGGCAGCCGCGCCGCGGCCCGCTCGGTCAGGCGTCTCGCGCGGCCGAAGCCGGTCAGCACGATCTCGGCGCCGCAGCGCTGCAGCTGCTCGGCCGTCGCGAACGCGATCGAGTCCTTCGTGATGACGCCCGTGACGAGGACGCGCTTGCCCGCAAGGTCCATCACGCGATGAAGGCGCCCGCGCGCCGGTCGTCCATCGTCGCGAGCGCCGACGCGAGCCGCCGCCGCGTCTCATGCGGCTCGATCACCTCGTCGACGAAGCCGGCAGCCGCCGCCACGTCGGCGCCCAGATGCTCCTCGGCGTAGGCGGCCGCGAGCCGCGCTCTCTCCGCGACGGGATCGTCGGCCGCCGCCAGCTCGCGCCGGTGGATGATCCCGACCGCCGGCTGCGCGCCCATCACGCCCAGCTCGGCCCCGGGCCAGGCGAACGCGAGGTCGGCGCCGAGGTCCTTCGAGTTCATCGTGATGAAGGCGCCGCCGTAGGCCTTGCGCAGCACGACCGTGATGCGCGGCACCGTCGCCGCCGCGAACGCGCGCACGAGGCAGGCGCCGAAGCGGATCACGCCCGCCTGCTCCTGGCGCGTGCCGGGCATGAAGCCGGGCGTGTCGACGAGCACCACGAGCGGGATCCCGTACGCGTCGCACGTCTCGACGAATCTCGCCCCCTTTTGCGAGGACTCCGCGTCGAGCACGCCGCCCATGTAGCGCGGCTGGTTCGCGATCACGCCGACCGGTCGCCCGTCGATGCGCGCGAACGCGGTCACGATCGAGCGCGCCCAGCGCGGCTGGATCTCCAGCAGCGAGTCGGCGTCGACGATCCCCGCGATCGCGTCGCGCACGTCGTAGACCTTGCGCGGATCGGCCGGCACCGCCGCGCCCGGGTCGGCCAGCGACGGCTCAACGGCGAGCGTGCGCGGCAGGCCGGCCTCGCGGTGCTGCGGCATGTACGACAGCAGCCGGCGCGAGAGCAGCGCGGCCGCGCGGTCGTCCTCGACGACGAGGTCGCAGACGCCGTTGCGCTCGTGCACCTTGTGGCCGCCCAGCTCCGCGGCGCTCACGTCCTCGCCCATCACGTCCTTCACGACGCCGGGCCCGGTGAGGAACATCGCCGCCTGCTCGGTCATCACGACGAAGTCGGTCAGCGCCGGCGAGTAGCAGCCGCCGCCGGCGCTCAACCCGCCGATGATCGAGATCTGCGGGACGATCCCGCTGAGCGCCACGTTGTGGCGGAAGATGCGCCCGTAGCCGCCGAGCGCCGCCGTCCCCTCCTGCATGCGCGCGCCGCCCGACTCGATGAAGCCGACGACCGGCACGCGCGAGCGGCCGGCGAGCGACAGCACGCGGTTGATCGTGTCGGCGTGCGCGGCGCCGAGCGAGCCGCCGAGGTAGGAGGCGTCCTGCGCGTAGCACGCGACCGGGCGCCCGTCGACGCGGCCGACGCCGCCGACGACGCCGTCGCCCGCGCGGGCGCGCGCGCCCAGCTTCGGCGACATGACGCCCGAGCGGATCGGCTCGAACGTGCCGTTGTCGCACAGCAGCTCCAGCCGCTCGTGCGGCGTCAGGCGCTCGGTTTCGGTGGCTTCGAGCACGCTCATGCGGCGACCGCCTCCAGGCACAGGACGACGTTGTGACCGCCGAACCCGAACGAGTTCGACAGCGCGACCGGCCGCTGCGCCTTCGGCTCCAGCGGACGCGCGCTCAGCGGGACGAAGTCGAGGTCGAGCGCGGGGTCCGGCTGCTCCAGCCCGAGCGTCGGCGGCAGCGTGCGCTCGCGCAGCGCGAGCACCGTCGCGATCGCCTCGACCGCGCCGGCCGCGCCGAGCAGGTGCCCGATCGAGGACTTCAGCGACGAGACCGGCGTCGCCTTCGCGACCTGCTCGCCGAGCGCGAGCTTGATCGCGGTCGTCTCGGAGGCGTCGTTGAGCGGCGTTGACGTCCCGTGCGCGTTGACGTAGTCGATCTGCTCGGCGGAGCGGCCCGCGTCGCGCAGCGCGATGCGAATCGCCTCGGCGGCGAATCTGCCCTCCGGCTCCGGGGCCGTCAGGTGGTAGGCGTCCGAGGTCGAGCCGTAGCCGAGCACTTCGCCGAGGATCGGCGCGCCGCGCTGCTCGGCGCGCTCGGCGTCCTCCAGCAGCAGGATGCCGGCGCCCTCGCCCATCACGAAGCCGTCGCGGCGCACGTCGAACGGCCGCGAGACGCCCGTCGGCGAGAGCGCGCCGGCGGCCTCGAACGAGGCGCGCGCGAGCGGCGTCAGCGTCGCCTCGCCGCCGCCGGTGAGGACCGCGTCGGCGTCGCCGTACTGGATCATCCGCGTGGCAACGCCGATCGCGTGCGAGCCGGCCGCGCACGCCGACGCGACGCTGAACGACTGGCCGCGCAGGCCGTAGCGCATCGACAGCGTGCCGGCGCCCGCGTTCGGCATGAACAGCGGGACCGACAGCGGCGAGACCGCTCTCGGGCCGCTGTCGCGCAGCAGGTCGTGCTGCTCCTCCAGCGAGCCGAGCCCGCCGATGCCCGTCGCGAGCACGCACGAGATGCGCTCCGGCGCGTACGGCAGCTCGTCAGCCCAGCCGGCCGCGGCCAGCGCCTCGTCGCCGGCCGTCATCGCGAAGTGCGCGAAGCGGTCGGCGCGGCGGATCTCCTTCTTCGACAGGTGCTCGCCGGCGACGAAGTCGCGGCAGGCGCCCTCGCCGTCGGCGATGCCGCTCTCGCCCGCGACCCAGCGCCGCAGCAGCACGTCGGCGCCGACCCCCAGCGGAGTGACGGCACCGACGCCCGTGATGACGACGCGTCTCCGGGTCATCAGGCGGCCCGCGCCACCACGAGCTCGATCGCGTCGCCGACCGTCTTGAGGTTCTTCATGTCGTCGCCCTTCAGCTCGACGCCGTAGTCGTCCTCGACGATCTGCGCCAGCTCGACGAGGTCGAGCGAGTCGATGTCGAGCTCTTCGAACGTCGCGTCGCGGGTGACCTGCTCGATGTCGGGGCCGAAGGAGGCGAGCGCCTCGACGATGCGCGCCTCGACGGCCTCAGGGGTTGCGGTGGGCATGTGGATGGTCTCCTTGGGGTTGGGGGTCAGGCGGCCATGCCGCCGTCGACGGTCAGGACGGAGCCGGTCACGTAGGACGCGGCGTCGGAGGCGAGGAAGCGCACGCACGCAGCGACCTCGTCCGGCGTGCCCGCGCGGCGCGCCGGCACCGCGGACAGCAGGTCGCCGTTCAGGTCGGCGGTCATGTCGGTCTCGATCAGGCCGGGCGCGACCGCGTTGACGGTCACGCCGCGGCGCGCGACCTCGGCCGCGACGGTCTTCGTCATCGCGATCAGGCCGGCCTTCGAGGCGGCGTAGTTCGCCTGCCCCGGGTTCGCGCGCAGGCCGACGACGGAGGCGATGTTGACGATCCGCCCGAAGCGCGCCTTCAGCATCGGCCGCACGGCGCGGCGCGTGGCGCGGAAGGCGGCGGTGAGGTTGGTGTTAAGCACGAGATCCCAGTCGCAGTCCTGCAGCTGCGGCGCGAGCCCGTCGGCGCGCACGCCGGCGTTGTTGACGAGCACGAGCACCGGCCCGAACGCCTCTTCGAGCGCGCAGAAGTGCGCGTCGATCCGCTCGCGGTCGACTACGTCGCCGCCGAGCGCGAGCGCACGCCCGCCGGCCGCCTCGATCTCCGCGACGACGCTCTTGGCGGCGTCGACGCCGCTGTTGTAGCCGACGCCGACGGCCCAGCCGTCGGCCGCCAGGCCGCGCGCGATCGCCGCGCCGATGCCGCGCGAGGCGCCCGTCACGAACGCGCAGCCTTCGCGCTGCTCAGCCATCGCCGCGTCCCCATTCGACCAGCGCGCCGCCCCACGTGAAGCCGCCGCCGAACGCCGCCAGCAGCACGCGCGCGCCGTCGTGCAGGCGCCCCTCGGCGTGGGCGACGTCGAGCGCGTACGGGATCGAGGCGGCCGACATGTTGCCGATCCGCTCGATGCAGTCGACGACGCGCGCCTCGTCGAGCGCCAGCCGCTCGCCGACCGCCTTGACGATCCGCGCGTTCGCCTGGTGGTAGACGAACAGGTCGACGTCCGCGAGCGTCGTCCCCGCCGCCGTCAAGACCTCCTGCGTGACCTCCGCCATGCGGTTGACGGCGTGCTTGAAGGTCGCGTGGCCGTCCATCTCGATCGTCGCGCCGCCCGTACGCGCGAGGTAGAGGTATTCGGGCGAGGAGGCGTCGTGGCGCAGCAGCACCGGCCCGATCCGGCCGGTACCGCTCCCACCCACCCCGGTCGGCGCAAGCACGACGGCGCCCGCGCCGTCGGCGAACAGCATCGCCGTCAGCTTCGAGTCGGGATCGTTGATGCGGCTGATGAAGTCGGCGCCGACGACGAGCACGCGCTCCGCGCGGCCGGCCTCGATCTGCGCGGCGCCGACCGACAGCGCCGTCAGGAAGCCGCTGCAGGCGGCGTTGACCTCGATCGTCCCGATCCCGAGCGCGTCCAGCTCGTGCGCCAGCGCGGCGGCGGCGTTCGGCATCCGCTCGTCGGCCGTGAGCGTGCCGACGACGACGAGGTCCAGCTCGGACGCGGCGACCCCGGCGCGCTCCAGCGCCTGCCGGCTCGCGGCGGCGGCGACCGCCGTCAGCGACTCGTCCGGCTCGGCGACGCGCCGCTCGCGGATGCCGGTGCGCGTGTAGATCCATTCGTCCGTCTTGCCGATGCGCGCGGCGACCTCGTCGTTGGAGACGCTGCGCCGCGGCAGGCCGGCGCCGACGCCGAGGATCGCCGCGCCGCGCAGCGCGCCGCGCACGACCGCCGTCCGCTCGGCCACCGGCGCCCGGTCAAGCATTCGCGTCCTCCAGCAGCTGCGCCGCGCTCAGCGCCTCGGCGTCCGGGACGGTGCGCTTCACGAGGCCGGTGAGGACTGTGCCGGGACCGGTCTCGACGAAGCGCTCGACGCCCTGCGCGCGCAGCGCCAGCAGCGTCTCGCGCCAGCGCACCGGCATCGTCAGCGCGTCGGCGAGCCGCGCGCGCACGTCGTCGAAGGGCTCGGTCGTGATCGAGCTGACGACCGTCACGGCCGGCGCGTGGAAGTCGATCGCGGCGAGTGCCGTCTCCAGCTCGGGTCGCGCACCCGCCATCGCAGGCGAGTGGAACGCACCGGTGACCGGCAGCGGCACCGCCCGCAGGCCGTGCTCGCGCGCCGCGTCGATCGCGGCCGCGAACGCGTCCTTCGCGCCGGACAGCACGACCTGGTTGGGCGCGTTGTCGTTGGCGACCGTGAGCCCGGCCGCGTCGGCGACCGCGGCCGCGTGCTCGGCCGCGCCCTTGCCGAGCAGCGCGAGCATCGAGCCGTCGCCGGCACGCTCGCCCGACTCCTGCATCAGCCGTCCGCGCGTGGCGACGAGCCGCAGCCCGTCCTCGGCGGACAGCGCGCCGGCGGCGACGAGCGCGGCGACCTCGCCGAGCGAGTGGCCGGCGTGTGCGCTCACGCCAGCGGTCGCGCCCAGCTCGCGCAGCCGCTCGAAGCCGACGACGCTCGCGCAGTAGATCGCCGGCTGCGCGAACTTCGTGCCGTCGTCCACGCGTGCGAACGGGTCCTCGCCGACGACCTCGATCGCGAGCGCGAGCAGGTCGGGCCGCGCCGCCGCGACCTCGTCGCGCATCTCGGCGGTCTGACTTCCCTGGCCCGGGAAGAGGAATGCGGTGGACGGCGGCACCGCGGACATATTCGCCGTCGCTCGCGCGTTCACTACCTATGGAAACGACCGCACCCCCCGCTTGGGGGGACCCCTCAGCCCAACAGCCCGATGCGCTGGGCGCGCTGCACGGCCTCGGCGCGGTTGCGCGCCTTGAGCTTGCGATAGAGCGCGCTCGTGTGCTCCTTGACCGTGTGCGGCGAGAGGTAGAGCTGGGCGGCGATCTCGCGGTTCGTCGAGCCGCCGGCGATCAGCGCCAGCACCTCGTGCTCGCGCTGCGAGAGCAGCGTCACGGGCTGATCGGACTGCGGCGGGAACATCGTCATCCCCAGGCCGACCATCCGCACCGCCATCGCGACGTCGTGCGCGCCCCAGTCCTTGGAGACGAAGCCGGACGCGCCGGCCGCCTTGGCGGCCTGCGGCGAGATGCGCCCGGCGCCGGAGATCAGCAGCACGCGCGTGTCGGGCGACTGCGCGCGGATCGTCTCGCACAGGTCCGCGCCCGACTCGCTGCCGAGGAACAGATCCACGAGCGCGACGTGCGGGCGGTAGCGGCTCGTCAGCTCAAGCGCCTCCTTCGCGTTGCGCGCCGCCAGGCAGCGCTCGACCCACGACTGCTCGCCGAGCAGCTGGCGGAAGCCCCAGTGGACGACGTCGTGGTCGTCGACGACGAGCACGCGCAGGCGGCGCTCCTCGCTCACGCCGCCACCTCCTCGGCGCCCGCGACCGGCACGACGAGCCGCACGCGCCAGCCCGGCGGATCGCTCGCCTTGTCGGCACCGAACTCGACGAAGCCGCCGTGCTGCAGCGCCTCGAACGCGGCCAGCCGCAGGCCCATGCCGGCCCCCGGGCCGCCCGCGCCGTCCGCGAGCACGCCGTCATTGCGGACCTCCAGCGAGAAGGTGTCGTCGTCGTGGCGCACGACGACGTCCACGCGTCGCGGCTCCGCGTGCTTGACGGCGTTGCGCAGCGCCTCCGCCAGCACCGACTGCGCGACGCCCTCCAGCCGCGGCGGCACCTCGACGCCGGCCGGCCAGTCGAGCGCGACCGGCAGGCCGGTCTGCTCGCTCAGGCGGGCGATCTCGGCGCGCAGCGTCGTGCCCGTCTCGTGCGCGACCGGCGCCAGCGGGCGCTCCAGCGCCGAGCGCAGGTCGGCCAGCGCCTCCAGCATCTCGGTGCGGCAGCGCTCGCGCTGGTCGTTCGTCAGCGGCTGCTGCGCGCTCAGCACGAGCGAGACGCCGAACAGCCGCTGCATCACGCGCTCGTGGATCTCGCGCGCGAGGTCGATCCGCTCGCCGAGCCGGCGCGTGCGCTCCTGCTGACGCGTCGCCCTGCGCGCGGTCGCGGCGAGCGCGGCCGTCTTGCCGAGCGTCCACATCAGGTGGCGCTCGCCGTCGGCCAGCTCGAAGTCGCCGCCGCCGCGGTCGGCGGCGATGATCCCGTACTGGTGGCCGGCGGCCGCGAGTGGCGTGCAGACGAGCGAGGTGATGCCGAGCAGCGCCGCGTAGTCGCGCGGGACCTGCTGCTCGATCGCATCGGAGTGGACGACGATCACGCGGTCCTCGATCAGTGCGCGCTGGGCGATCGGCGCCTGGTCGAGCGTCGGCCGCAGCGCCGCGAGGCGGGTGTAGGAGATCCCGTGCGAGCCGACCGCGCGCACGCGCTGGCGGCCGACGTCGTAGAGGAAGATCGCGGCGCGCCGCATCGTCGTGAGGCGGCAGATCGCCTCACAGATGCGGTGGTAGAACTCGCTGGAGGTCGTGTCGCTCTCGATCTCCGACAGGAGGTCGACGAACACCTCAAGCGGCTCGACCCCCGCGAACAGGCTCGTCTCCCGTGCCGGAGACGCCGGTTGCGCGGTGCTCACGGTCGTCGATCGTACGCCTCAGACGTGCGCGACGTCCGTGACGCTCCGCTCCGGAAGCGGGTGCGCCGTGCGCAGCTCGTACAGCGTCGTGCGCTCGGCGGCCGGGCGACCGGCGCCGTGGGCGGCCGCGATCAGCTGCGGCGGATCGAGCTTCACGCCGTGGTAGGAGCCGGCGAGGCGGCTGATCGACTCCTCCATCAGCGTGCCGCCGAGGTCGTTGACGCCCCAGCGCAGCGCCTCGGTCGCGGCCTGCAGGCCCATCTTCACCCAGCTCGCCTGCACGTTGCGGACGCTCCTGCCGAGCGCGAGGCGGAAGACGGCGGTGTGCTTCAGGTTCTCCTCGCGGCTGATCTCCTCGACGCCGTGCGTGCGGCCGAGCAGCGTGTGGAACGGGATGAAGCTCAGCGGCACGAGCTCGGTGATGCCGCCGGTGCGCTCCTGCAGCGCGCGGATCACGCGCATGTGCTCGGCCAGCTCCCACGGCTCCTCGATGTGGCCGAACATCACCGTGCTCGTGCTGCGCAACCCGGCGGCGTGGCTTGCCTCGATCACCTCGACCCAGCGCGCCACCGGCAGCTTGTTCGGGCTGATCCGCTCGCGGACGCCGTCGTGCAGGACCTCGGCGGCGGTCCCGGGCGTCGAGCCGAGGCCGGCGTCGCGCAGTCGCGCGAAGATCTCCCCCAACGGCAGGCCGCTGATGTCCTGCATGTGCGCGATCTCCATCGGCGAGTAGGCGTGCAGGTGTAAATCGGCTCCCACCCGCCCGGCGGTGCGCTTCGCGAGCCGCAGCCAGCCGAGGTAGTCGTCGAGCGTCCAGTCGGGATGGATGCCGGACTGCATGCACAGCTCGGTGGCGCCGTAGGCGACCGCCTCCTCCACGCGCCGCACAAACTCGGCTCCGTCGTGCTCGTACGCATCGGGCGAACGCCTGCCCTGCCCGAAGCCGCAGAAGGCGCAGCCGACGGTGCAGACGTTGGAGACGTTGACGTTGCGGTTCACGACGAACGTGACGGTCTCCCCCGTCAGCTCGGCGCGCAGCTCGTCGGCCACGACGCGGATCTGCTCGATCGCCTCAGGCCGCGTCTCCGCGAACAGCGCGGTCAGCTCCTCGGCGTCGAGCCAGCGCCCGTCGCGCGCCTTCTCCAGCGCCGGGCCGACGAGGTCGGCGTTGATCGCGAACGGCGCCTCCTGCCGCCCGGACCCGTTGCGCGGGATGAACGACCAGTAGCGCGCCTTGACGACGTCGAGCACGCCCTGCGCGATCCAGTCGGCGTCGACGAAGCGCGGGTAGACGCACAGCCGCTCGGTCAGCGCGACGCCGTCCTGCGCCAGCCGCTTGCGCACCTGGTGCGGGGACGGGAACGGATGCTCCGGCGAGATGTGGTCGCCGTTGGCGCTCAGGCCGCCGAGGTCGGTCGCTCCCGCCGCCACCAGCTCCGGCCACCAGTCGGCGAGGTTCGGCGGGACCTGCACGCCGACGTCGGGCATCAGCTCCCGCGCGATCGCGATCAGGCGCTTCAGATCCTCCACCGTGACCGGACTCGACCACTCCGGCGCCGGCACCTCCGACCCCTCGCGCAGCCCCGTGCGCCAGTAGCGCTCCGCCGCCGCCGTCGCGATCTCGCCCGGCTCGCGGCCGTAGTAGCGCTCGTGCGGGACGAAGTTCTGCAGGATCACCTCCTGCAGGTGCCCGTGCTCGGCGTGCGCCGCCGCCAGCGCCTCCAGCGCCGCGACGCGGTCCTCCTCGCGCTCGCCGATCCCGACGAGGATCCCGCTCGTGAACGGGATCCTCAGCGCGCCGGCGTCGCGGATCGTCTGCAGCCGCAGCGCCGGGTCCTTCGTCGGCGAGCCCTGGTGCGCGACGAGGTCGTCGCGCAGCGACTCCAGCATCAACCCCTGCGAGGCGGTCACCTCGCGCAGGCGGCTCAGCTCCTCGCGCGAGAGCGCGCCGAGGTTCGTGTGCGGCAAGAGCCCCCGCTCCAATGCGCGCTCGCAGCACCACGCGACGTAGCCGACGAAGTCGTCGAAGCCCAGCTCGGCGAGCCGCGCCTCGACGCCCGGATGGTGCGCCGGGTCGTCGCCCGTGAGGATCAGCAGCTCCTTGACCCCGCGCCGCGCCGCACCGTCGATCAGCGCTTCGACCTCGTCCGGCGCGTGCAGGTGCGGCTGGTGCGTCTGAAACGCGCAGTACTTGCAGTGCGAGACGCACGTCCGCGACAACGACAGCGTGACGTTGCGCGAGAACGTGACCCGACGGCGCATTCCGCCGCAGTCTAGAGGCGACTCGCCACGCCCTCCGCCGCTCTCCCGCGGCGTCGTCGCAGGTCATCCGACGGCGTCGCTCCCTATGCTGCCCGGCCGATGCGCCGGATCCTCCCCCGCCTCGCGCTCCTTGCCGCCCTGCTCGCGGTCGCCGCGCTGCTGAGCGCCTGCGGCGGCGGCGACGAGACCAAAGCGCGGCCCAACGCCGACGTGACGCTGATGCTCGACTTCACGCCGAACGCGGCGCACGCCGGCATCTACTCCGCCGTCGCGCGCGGGTTCGACACGGCCGAGGGCGTCCACCTGAAGGTGCGCGTCCCCGGCAGCTCGACGGACGCGGTGAAGCTGCTGCTGTCCGGTCGCACGCAGTTCTCGGTGATGGACATTCACGACCTCGCGCTCGCCGGCGCGAGAGGGCGCGACCTCGTCGCCGTGATGGCGATCGTCCAGCGCCCGCTCGCCGCCGTGCTCGCCGCGCCGGACGTGAAGAGCCCGCGGGACCTCGCCGGCCGCAAGGTCGGCGTCACCGGCGTGCCGAGCGACGATGCGGTGCTGAAGTCGATCGTCGAAGGCGACCACGGCGACTTCGGCAAGGTCGAGCGCGTCACGATCGGCTTCAACGCCGTCCCCGCGCTGCTCGGCGGCAGAGTCGCCGGCGCGACCGCCTTCTGGAACGTCGAGGGCGTCGCGCTGAAGAGCAAGCGCCCCGGCGTGCACGACTTCCGCGTCGACGACTACGGCGCGCCGCCCTATCCGGAGCTGGTGCTCGTCACCTCGCGCGCCACGCTCCAGAGCGATCGCGCACTCGTCAACGCGACCGTGCGTGCGCTCGTGCGCGGCTACGGCGTGACCGTGCACGACCCCGAGAGCAGCCTCAACGACCTCGCCTCGCGCGTCCACGGCCTCGACCGCAGGGCGCTCCAGCAGCAGCTCGACGTGCTGATCCCCGCGCTCTCGCCACCCGGCGGCCGCATCGGCGGGCTCGACCCGCGCGTGCTCGCGCGCTGGGCGCAGTGGGAGGCGCGCTTCGGGATCGTCCCGACACCGCCCGACGTCGGACGCCTGTTCGACACGCACGTCGTGCCGGACTCGGGCGCGGCGAGCGACGACGCGGCCTGACCGCGCGCAACCCGCGCGCTACAGCCGGTCGCGGCCGGCCATGATCAGCCGGTCGGCGCCGCGCTGCATCGTCCGCCGCACCAGGCCCGGCGCGGCGATCCGCAGCAGCGCCGCCAGCCAGTACGCGCGCGGCACGTAGCGCTCCGCCCGCCCGCCGGGGCCGGCGTCCATGATTGCCTCCGCAACGCGCGCCGGTCTGGAGACCGCCCAGCGCGTCAGCCTGCGCTCGACGAGCATCGTCTGCGGGAAGCCCTCGGTCGCGACGAAGCCGGGCAGCACGAGCCCGACGTGCACGCCGTGCGGCTTCTCCTCCAGGTGCAGCGAGTCGGTCCAGCCGGCGAACGCGAACTTGCTGGCGGAGTAGGCGCCGCCGGCCGCGCGGCCGACGCGCCCGGCCGTCGAGGCGACGTTCACGATCGACGACGGCGCGCTCGCGCGCAGCAGCGGCAGCAGCGCCTCCGTCAGCCGCAGCTGCGCGTCGAAGTTCAACGCCATCGTGCGCTGCACGTTCGCGAAGCCGCCCTCGCCGAAGGGCGCGTTCCACGAGGCGCCGGCGGTGTTGACGAGCAGGTCCAGTCGGCCGCCGTGCTCGCGCTCGAGCGCCTCGCGCACGCGCGCGGGCGCGTCGTCGTCGGTCAGGTCGACCGCGACGATCGTCGCGCCGCCGACCTCCTCGGCCAGCGCGCGCAGCCGCTCCTCGCGCCGCGCGACCAGCACGAGCCGCGCGCCCGGCTCGGCCGCGATGCGGCGGGCAGCGGCCTCGCCGATCCCGCTCGACGCTCCCGTGATGACCGCGATCATGCGGTCGAAGTCTGCCGATCGCGGCCGGCGGGTGCGGAAGCGGGCAGGCTTACTGCGCCCGCAGCGCGCGGAACGCCTGGATCGCCGACTCGGGGCGGCCCCAGGTGTGCGTCACCTCGACGCGGCCGCTGCGCACCTCGCGCACCGCCAGCTCGCCGGCGATGCCGGCGTCGTCGAGCAGTCTCAGCGTGCCGTGCACGGTCGGCACGGCGGCCGCGTGGCCGAAGCGATGCGCGACGAGGATCCGCCAGTGCCAGTCGTGTCTGGAGTACGGCTGCGCGTTGCACGTGACCACGTAGGTCGCGGCGTCGACGTAGCGCGACTCGTCGAAGATCCGCAGGTCCAGCTCGAGGTCGGTCCAGTCGTCGGGCAGCGAGTCGACGATCTGCTGGAAGGCGTCGGCGAGCGAGGTCGGCATCGCCGCGCAGGTTACCCGGTGAACGTCTGCCACAGCAGGAAGACGTTCAGCGCGACGATCGCCGCCGCGACGACGGACGCGACGAGCGTCGTGAGGCGGTGGTTCACCAGCTCCCCCATCACGTCGCGCCGGCGCGTCAGCCAGATCAGCGGCACGAGCGCGAACGGGATCCCGAACGACAGCACCACCTGGCTGATCACGAGCGCGCGCGTCGGGTCGAGCCCGACCGCCAGCACGACGAGCGCCGGCGCCATCGTCACGAGCCGCCGCAGCGCGAGCGGGATCGTGCGCGCGATGAACCCCTGCATGATCACCTGACCGGCGTAGGTGCCGACCGACGAGCTGGCCATCCCAGAGGCGAGCAGCGCGCCGGCGAACGCGAGCGCCGCGCTGCCGCCGACCAGACGCTCGAAGCCCGCGTGCGCCCCCTCGATCGTCTCGACTCCCGCGAGCGAGGAGCCGTGGAAGAGCGACGCGGCGATCATCAGCATCAGCATGTTCACGACGCCGGCGAGCGCCATCGCGACGATCACGTCGAGGCGCAGGAAGCGCAGCAGGTGACGCCGCTCGTGCTCGTCCTCGGCCGGGATCCGCTCCTGCGTGAGCGCCGAGTGCAGGTAGATCACATGCGGCATGACGGTCGCGCCGAGGATCCCGCACGCGAGCAGGACCGAGTCGCCGCCGTCGAAGCTCGGAACGAAGCCGCCGGCGACCGCGCCCCAGTCGGCGCCGACCTGCAGCGTGTCGTAGAGGAAGCCGAGCAGGATGATCGCGAGCATCGCCCCGACCGCCAGCTCGAAGCGACGGTAGCCGCGTGACTGCAGCGCGAGGATCGCGAACGCGACGACCGCCGTCATCAGGCCGGCGATGAACAGCGGCACGCCGAACAGCAGGTTGAGCGCGATCGCCGCGCCGATGAACTCGGCCAGGTCGGTCGACATCGCGATCACCTCGGCCTGCGCCCACAGCCCCCACGAGGCGGGACGCGGCAGCTGCTCGCGGCACAGCTCCGGCAGGTTCTTGCCGGTCGCCAGCCCGACCTTGGCCGACAGCGTCTGGATCAGCATCCCCATCAGGTTCGCCGCCAGCACGACCCACAGCAGGATGTAGCCGAACTGCGCGCCGCCGGAGATGTTCGTCGCGAAGTTGCCGGGATCGACGTACGCGATCGACGCCACGAACGCCGGGCCGAGCAGCGGCAGGACGCTGCGCAGCCCGCGGCGGGCGCGGATCCGCTGCAGCGCGCTCGGCGCCGGCAGCGCAACAGCGGCGGCCTCGGAAGTCGACGTCGATGTCGGCGTCACAAGAAAGATTGTGGCATATCTAAACCTCTCCTGGCTATGCTCGCGAGACGATGCCCGCGAGCGCCCAGCTGACACGTGCGGATCGCGCCCTGCGCGAGGGCTGCGGACTCGTCGACCGCTCCGACCGCGGCAAGCTCGCCTTCACCGGCGCGCAGGCGAAGACGTTCCTGCAGGGCCAGGTCACGAACGACGTCGAGGCGCTGACGCCCGGCAGCGGCTGCTACGCCGCGCTGCTCTCCCCCAAGGGCAAGATGCTCGGCGACCTGCGCATCCTCGACACCGGCGAGGAGCTGTGGCTCGACACCGAGCGCTCCGCCCTGCAGGCGATCTTCAACGCGCTGCACCGCGCGCGCCTCGGCTACGACGCCGAGCTGCACAAGCGCACCCTCCAGCAGGGCCTCCTCTCGCTCGTCGGCCCCGAGGCGCGCCGCGTCGCCGGTGCGAAGGACCTGCCGGCGGAGGAGCACGCGAATGCGGCCGTCGAGATCGAGGGGATCCCCGCCCGCGCGATCGTCACCGACGTCGGCGTCGACCTCGTCTGCGCCGCCGAGCAGACGCCCGCGCTGATCGCGGCGCTGACCGCCCGCGGAGCGGAGCCGGTCCCCGAGGCGACCGCCGAGGTCGTGCGCGTCGAGCGCGGGCGCCCGCGCTACGGCGTCGACCTCGATGACACGACGATCCCGCAGGAGGCCGACCTCAACGCGCGCGCGGTGTCGTTCAGAAAGGGCTGCTACGTCGGGCAGGAGACCGTCGCGCGCCTCTTCTACAAGGGCAAGCCGAACCGCCACCTGCGCGGCCTGCGGCTGTCGGCGCCGGCGGAGCCGGGCACCGAGCTGACCGCCGACGGGAGAGTCGTCGGTCGCCTCGGCAGCGTCGTCGTCTCGCCGCAGCACGGCCCGATCGGGCTGGCGCTCGTGCGGCGCGAGATCGAGCCGGGCGCCGAGATCTCGGCCGGAGCGGCCACCGCGACTGTCGTGGAGCTGCCGTTCTAGACACCCCTGTGTCGTGTTGTGACCGCGGGCCGGGGTAGGATGAGCAGTGCACGGGGTCACCGTCGAAGGAAGGAGGCGCCCGATGACCACATTCGCAGCCGACCACGACACCAGCCGTCTGCTCGAGGAGCTGGACGAGCGGACGCGCACAGCGTGGGAGGCATACCGCACGAGCACGTCGCAGCTCGACGGGTCCGACTACGAGGAGGCCGAGCTGGTCTCCTGGGACCGCCTCCAGCGCGCCCTCGAGGAGCTGGCGGACGAGCGCGAGCGGCTCGTCGGCGCAGGCAGCGCCCCGATGGGCGAGGACGCGCTCTAGCGTCGCACGCGGCACGCTCGCGCGGCGCCGGCGCCCGGCTGGCCAGTGACTGGCCAGTCAGCTAAGGTGCCGCCCGATGCGGACTCGCGCGCTCGGAGCGCTCGCAACGCTGCTCGTCCTCGTCGGTTCCGTCGCCGGCTGCGGCTCGGGGACCGACTACGCCAACGCCGACCGGCCCCCCGCTCCGATCTCCATCTCGATCGCCGTGACGCCTGGACGGGTCGCCGTCTCGCCGGACCACGTCGGCGGCGGACCGGTCGTGCTGCTGATCGCGAACGAGAGCGCGCGCTCGCAGAACGTCAGGCTCACGGCCGCCAGACGCGGGGGCAGATCGTGCGTGAGCGGCGACGCCTCGAGCGGCCCGATCAACCCGCAGGGCGCCGCGCGCATATCGCTGTCGGTCGTCGAAGGCGTCTGCGCCGTCAGCGTCGGAGACGCCGCGATCGCGCCCGCGCACCTGACCGTCGGCGCGCAGCGCAAGAGCGCCCAGCAGGACCTGCTGCAGCCGTAAGGCCGCGCGCCGGCGTCCGGCGCCAGCACTAGCTTCCGCTGCGATGCAGGTGCTCGACCGCATCGACGAGCAGGCGATCGCCGCCGCGAACGCGCGCGGCGAGTTCTTCTGGCTCGACCTCGTCAACCCATCCGACGCCGAGCTGGCCCAGCTCGGCGAGCGCTTCGGCTGGCATCCGCTCGCACTCGAGGACATGCAGCACGTCAGACAGCGGCCGAAGCTCGACCGCTACGAGGACCAGATGCTGATCGTCTTCTACGGCGCGCGTCCCCCACGCGACGGGTTCGACGACGACAGCGACGAGCCGCACCTGATCGAGGTCCACATGATGGTCAGCGGCGACTGGGTCGTGACCGCGCGCCGGGAGCAGTGCAGCGAGCTGGACGCACTGCGCCGCCGCTTCGCCGAGGACCCGAGCCCGAACGAGACGTTCGTCGTCTACCGCATCTGCGACACGCTCACCGACAGCTTCTTCCCCGTGCTGGAGGCGATCGACGACGCGATCGACGAGCTGGAGGACGCGATCGTCCTGCGGCCCGACGACGCGCAGCTCCAGCGCGTCTTCCGGCTCAAGCGCCGCCTCGTCGTGCTGCGCCGCGTGATCACGCCGCAGCGCGACCTCGCGGCTCGCACGATCTCCGACATCTCCGAGCTGCCCGGCCTGGAGGCCGGCACGCGCGACTACTTCCGCGACGTCTACGACCACCTGATCCGCGTCTCGGACCTCGTCGACTCCTACCGCGACCTGCTGACGAGCACGATGGACGTCTACCTCTCGACCGTCTCGAACCGGCTCAACGTGGTGATGAAGCAGCTGACGCTCGTCGCGACCGTGTTCCTGCCGATCACCGCGCTGACCGGCTTCTTCGGTCAGAACTTCGGCTACCTGGTGCGGCACATGACGGGCGCGACGCCCTTCTTCGTCTACGGCATCGGCGGCCTCCTGCTGTCGGTCCTCGCGCTCTACGTCTGGTTTCGCCGCCAGCGCTTTCTCGATTGAATAGGCGACCCTCCTCGCATCGCTACGATGCGGGCCTTCCCAACTCCTGATCGACTCTGAAGAGGTGCCGAGTGGCTGTTGACGTGAGCCAGGTCGCGACGGTCGCGACCGAGCCGGGCGAGCTGCCCGAGACGATGACCGCGTGGGTGATCCGCGAGGAGCGCCTTGGCGAGCCCGTGGACGCGTTCCAGCTGGAGGAGATCGAGACGCCGCAGCCCGGCGCGTTCGAGGTCGTCGTGCGCGTGATGGCCGCCGGCGTCAACTTCAACAACGTGTGGGCCGCGCTCGGCGAGCCGATCTCGGTGATGCGCTACGGCGACCACCCGCAGTACGGCCACCACATCGGCGGCTCCGACGCCTCCGGCATCGTCTGGAAGGTCGGCGACGGCGTCACGCGCTGGAAGGTCGGCGACGAGGTCGTGATCCACTGCAACCAGGCCTCCTACGAGGATCCCGAGGTCCACGGCCTCGACCCGCTCGCCGCGCCCTCGCAGCGGATCTGGGGCTACGAGACGACGTGGGGCTCGTTCGCCCAGTTCACGAAGGTGCAGGCGCAGCAGCTGCTGCCGAAGCCGAGACACCTGAGCTGGGAGGAGGCCGCCTCCTACGGCCTCACCTACTTCACCGCCTACCGCATGCTGATGGACCAGGCGAAGCTGCAGCCCGGCCACCGCGTGCTGATCTGGGGCGCCGCCGGCGGCCTCGGCGTGTTCGCGACGCAGCTGTGCAAGATCGCCGGCGCGCAGTCGGTCGGCGTGGTCTCCAGCGCGGAGAAGGGCGAGCTGATCAAGCAGCTCGGCGCCGTCGACTACATCGACCGCAACGACTTCAAGGGCATGATGCGCCGCGGCGGCGAGGACAAGGACGCCGAGAAGGCGCGCTTCAAGGAGTCCAAGCGCTTCTGCGCGGCGGTCGAGGAGAAGCTGGGCGGCGCGCCCGACATCGTCTTCGAGCACGTCGGCAGAGCGACCTTCCCGACCTCCGTGCTGTGCGTGAGACCGTTCGGCAGAGTCGTGATCTGCGGCGCCACCTCCGGCTACCAGCTCGACTTCGACGTGCGCTACCTGTGGATGCGCCAGAAGGAAATCGTCGGCTCGCACTTCGCCAACGCGTGGGAGGCCACCCTGGCCAATCAGCTGATCGAGGAGTCGAAGATCCGCCCGGTGCTGTGGCAGACGATGGGCTTCGACAAGGTGGCCGAAGCGCACCAGCTGCTGCGGGAGAACAAGCACCTGGGCAAGATCGC
>JBQCIQ010000090.1:0-19790 GCA_051953595.1 Conexibacter sp.
CCAGCCCGGCCGGATAGCCCGCCGACGTTCCCACGGCGAGCAGCAGGCGCGCCGCGATCAGCCAGCCGAAGCTCGGCGCCAGCGGACCGAGCACCCCGGCGACGATCACGAGCGCGAAGCCGAGGCACTGCAGCCGGCGCGGCCCGAACTGATCGGCGAGCCGGCCCAGCACCGACTGGCCGACGGCCGCCACCAGGTAGAAGCTGGAGATCAGCCACGACAGCGAGACGATGCCGACGCCGAAGTCGTCGCCGACGCGCACGAGCGCGACCGCGATCATCGACGAGTTGATCGGGTTCAGGACGGTCCCGAGCAAGATCGCCGCCAGCACCCGCGGCGGGACGCGCGTCGGTGCGACGGGCGCGGACGGGGCGGCGGTCGACGAGGCCATCGCTCAGCCACGCTAGCGTCCGCCGCGTGACCCAGGCCTCATGGCAGCCAGGGCCCGCGCGCCCCCGCCTCGACGCGAGCACGGTCGACGTGTGGCTCGTCGCGCTCGACGGCGCGCCGGCCGACACACCGCTGAGCGCGGCGGAGCGCGAGCGCGCCGCCCGCTTCGTGCGCGACGACGACCGCGTCCGGTGGACCGCCGCGCGCGCCGCCCTGCGCACGCTGCTGGGCGCCTACACCGGCGCCGATCCGGCCGGCCTGCGCTTCGCGGAGGGGCCGCACGGCAAGCCGGCGCTCGCAGGGGACGACGCCACCGGCCTGTGCTTCAACCTCTCCCACTCGGCCGGCACGGCGCTGATCGCCATCGCCCACGAGCGCGAGGTCGGCGTCGACGTCGAGCTGCCGCGCCGCGCGGTCGACCACGTCGCGATCGCCCGCCGCGTCCTCGATCCCGCCGAGGCGGACCGGATCGCGGCGATCGAGGACACGCAGCAGCGCGAGCGCGCGTTCCTCCAGGCATGGGTCCGCTGGGAGGCGGTCCTGAAGTGGCGCGGGACCGGCATCGGCGGCGCCGACACGCCTCCCACCGGCCCCGACCCGTGGGTCCTCGACCTGCCGATCGACCCGCCGGCCGCCGCCGCGCTGGCGCTGGACGCTGGCCCGGCAGCGGTGCGCACCTTCCGCTGGCCGCCCGGCGCTAGCGCGCCCGACCGGCCAGTCGCATGAGCGGCAGCAGCCGTCTGCGCAACCGCCACCAGCCGCCGGCCTCGATCCGCGCGAGCGCGTCGCCGTGCCGCGCCGACTCGGCCTGCGCGGCCGCCAGGCGCGCCTCCAGGTCGGCGATTCGCCCGTCCCGCGCCACGATCTCGGCGTCGCGCGCGGCGACCTCGGCGTGCAGCGAGCCGACCGCCGCCGCCTGCTCGTCGCTCCAGCGCTCGACCGCGCGCGCGTGTGCCATGCGGTCGCCGTGCGCGCGATGGAGCGCGATCCGCACGTCGCGCAGGCCGTCGGGGTCCTCGATGCGCGCCAGCCAGGCGGTGTTCTGGCGCACGCGCAGTGGCCACGCCTGCTCCCGCCCGCTCGCGCGGAAGTGCAGGTGCGTCGGCTCGAGCGAGAAGGCGCTGCGCGCTCCGGCCGCGAACGCCCGCTTCCACAGGTCCCAGTCAGCGGCGCGCGAAACGCTTGCGTCCCAGCCGCCGATCGCCTGCGCCAGCTCCACCCGCAGGGCGATCGACGCCATCGGGTTGGTGTTGCGCAGCTCCAGCTCCTCGCGGTGGGTGGGGACGCTCCAGTCGGTGCCAAGCCACTCGAGCGTGTCGTCGGGGTGGATCACGATGCTGCTGCCGTGCACGAGGTCGTAGCGGCCGGTGTCCCACAGCTCGCCAAGCCGCTCCAGATGGTCGGGCATCAGCAGGTCGTCGTCGGCGAGCCACACGATCGCCTCCCCGCGCGCCCGCTCCAGCGAGCGGTTGCGATGCTCGTAGCCGTAGCCCGGCGCCTTCTTCAGCTCCAGCACCTCGACGCGCGGGTCGCCGAGCGCGCGCAGCGCGTCCGCGGTGCCGTCGGTGCAGCCGTCGCACAGCACGATCACCTGCTCGGGCGCGCGCGTCTGCGCTAGCGCGCTGCGGACCGCGAGCAGCACGGTCTCGCGCCGGTCATGGGTGGGGACGGCGATCGTGAACGTGGCCGGCACGGTGCGCGTAGGATGCCAGCGTATGCCGGTCGTGCGCGACGTCGAGACGGTGACGCCGGACGGCGAGCGGATCGACCCGCTGCCCGAAGGGATGGTCGTGCGGGACCTCGTCACGCACGTCGATGAGCGCGGCACCGTGTGCGAGCTGTACGACCCGCGCTGGGGCGCGAACCCGGATCCGCTCGTGTTCGCCTACACGTTCACGATCCGCCCTGGCAGAGCGAAGGGGTGGGGGATCCACCGCGAGCACGAGGATCGCTACGCGTTCCTGAACGGAGAGCTGGAACTGGCGCTGTACGACGCGCGCGAGGACTCGGCGACGGCCGGGCGGGAGTTCCGCATGTTCCTGTCTGCGCACCGGCGGCGGCTGGTGACGATCCCGCGCGGCGTCTGGCACGCGGAACGCAACGTCGGTGAGATCGACGTGCAGGTCGTCAACTTCCCGACGATCCCGTACGACCACGCGAACCCGGACAAGTACCGGCTGCCGCTCGACACCGACGAGCTGCCCGTCCGGCTCGGCCCGAACTGGCGCGGCTGGTAGGCCGGCGCCGCGACGCACGCGCCTCGGGCGCCCCGCCTACAATCTCCCGACTCATGCCCGACTCCGCCATCGCGTTCGACGACCGCGGCCTCGTCCCGTGCATCGCGCAGGACTGGCGGACGGGGGAGGTGCTGACGCTCGCCTACATGAACCGGGAAGCGCTCGAGCGCACGCGCGCCACCGGCGAGGTCCACTACTGGAGCCGTTCGCGCGACGAGCTGTGGCACAAGGGCGCCACCTCCGGCAACGTGCAGAAGCTCAAGGCGCTGCGGGTCGACTGCGACGGCGACGCGCTGCTCGCGCTCGTGGAGCCGGCCGGACCGGCCTGCCACACCGGCGAGCGCACCTGCTTCTTCACCGGCGACCTGACCCCCGGCGCTCCCTACGAGACGCTGCCGGCGCTGGAGCGCACGATCGAACAGCGCGCGCAGGCGGCCGACACGGGCAGCTCCTACACCGCCAAGCTGCTCGCCGATCCGCAGCTCGCGGGCGCGAAGGTCGAGGAGGAGGCCGAGGAGGTGGTGCGCGCGGTGCGCGAGGAGAGCGACGAGCGCGTCGCGAACGAGGCCGCCGACGTGCTCTACCACCTCGCGGTGCTGCTGCGCAGCCGCGGGCTCAGCCTCGCCGACGCCGAGCGCGTGCTCGATGAGCGCAGCCGCTGAACCGGCGGCGCCCGCCGTGCACGTCACGCCCTCGCTCGACGAGGTGCGCGCGCTCGCGCGCGACTGCAACCTGATCCCGCTGCGGCACACGTTCGTGGAGGACTGCGAGACGCCGATCTCCGCCTTCCTCAAGCTGCGCGGCGACGGCCCGGCGTTCCTGCTGGAGTCGGCCGAGCAGGGGCGCGTCGGGCGCTGGTCGTTCATCGGCTTCAAGCCGCGCAGCGTGCTGCGCTGGTCGCTCGGGGATCCGGGCGACCCGTACGCGCTCGCCGCCGCGGAGGTGCAGCGCCACCGCCAGGCGCCGCTGCCCGACCTGCCGCCGTTCGCCGGCGGGGCGGTCGGCATGTTCGGCTACGACCTCGTGCGCACGGTCGAGCCGCTCGCGGACCCGAACCCGGATCCGGTTGGGCTGCCCGACATGGCGCTGATGCTGACCGACGTGCTCGTCGCCTTTGACCACCTCAGACGCGAGCTGACGATCATGGCCAACGTCTACGCCGCCGACGACGACGAGGACGGCGACCTCGACGCCTCCTACGCTGCCGCCGTCGAGGCGATCGCCGACGTGCGCCGCCGGCTCGCCGGCCCGGTCCCGCAGCCGGCCGACGACGCCGCCGCCCGCAGCGCGCGCACGGCCCCGACGTGGCGCAGCAACATGCCGCCCGAGCAGTTCGAGGGGATGGTCGAGCGGATCGTCGAGTACATCTACGCCGGCGACGCCTACCAGGTCGTCCCGAGCCAGCGCTGGTCGGCCGAGGCGCCGGTCGAGGCGTTCTCGATCTACCGCGGGCTGCGCGCGGTCAACCCGAGCCCGTACATGTACTTCCTCGACTTCGGCGACTTCGAGATCGCCGGCGCCAGCCCCGAGCCGCTTGTGACCGTTCACGACGGACGCATCGAGACGCGTCCGATCGCCGGCACGCGCCCGCGCGGCGCGAGCGCGGAGGAGGACAGACGCATCGCCGAGGAGCTGCTGGCCGACGAGAAGGAGCGCGCCGAGCACGTGATGCTCGTCGACCTCGGCCGCAACGACGTCGGCCGCGTCTCCGAGTACGCCTCGGTGCAGGTCGACGCCTACATGGAGATCGAGTCCTACAGCCACGTGATGCACATCGTCTCGCGCGTCTCCGGACGCCTGCGCGAGGGCGTCGGGCCGCTCGACGCGCTGCGTTCGATCCTGCCCGCGGGTACGCTTTCCGGTGCGCCGAAGGTCCGCGCGATGCAGATCATCGACGAGCTGGAGCCCGTCAAGCGCGGCGGCTACGGGGGCGCGATCGGCTATCTGTCCTACACCGGCGATCTCGACACCTGCATCCACATCCGGACGGTCGTCGTGAAGGACGGCGTCGCGCACGTGCAGGCGGGCGGCGGCACCGTCGCCGACGCGAAGCCCGACTACGAGCTGCGCGAGTCGGAGGCGAAGTCGCGCGCGGTGAAGCAGGCGATCGAGCTGGCGGTCGCGCAGCCTGACTGGCCATGAAGGTCCTCGTCCTCGACAACTACGACTCGTTCACCTACAACCTCGTCCAGTACCTGGGCGAGCTGGGCGCCGACCTGGAGGTCGTGCGCAACGACCACGCGACGGTGGACGAGCTGCTGATCCGCGGCTACCACGCGGTCGTCGTCTCGCCCGGTCCGTGCACGCCCGACGAGTCCGGCATCTCGCTGGAGGCGGTCCGCGCGTTCCCAGAGGCCGGCATCCCGACGCTCGGCGTCTGCCTCGGCCATCAGGCGCTGGCGCAGGCGTTCGGCGGCCATGTGGTGCGTCACGCGCCCGTTCACGGCAAGATCTGCGAGATCGAGCACGACGGAAGGACGATCTTCGCGGGGCTGCCGAGCCCGCTCACGGTCGGGCGCTACCACTCGCTCGTGGTGGAGGAGACGTCGCTGCCCGACGAGCTGGAGGCTTCGGCTCGTGGCGGCGGCGTGATCCAGGCGATCCGCCATCGCACGCTCCCGGCGGAGGGCATCCAGTTCCACCCCGAGTCGGTGCTGACGCCGCAGGGCATGGACCTGCTGCGCAACTTCCTCGCCGCCGGCACGCGCGCGGCCGTCGGAGGGATCGCGTGAGCGACGACCTGCTCACGCGCGCGATCGACCGGCTCGCCTCGGGCGAGGACCTGTCGACCGCGGACGCGGCGGCGGTCCTGGCCGAGATCATGGCCGGCAACGCCTTCGAGACGCAGATCGCGGCGTTCCTGATCGCGCTGCGCACGAAGGGGGAGACGGTCGAAGAGATCACCGGCCTCGCGCGCACGATGCGCGAGCTGGCCGCGCACGTCCCCGTCGCGCACGACGACCTGCTCGACGTCGTCGGCACCGGTGGCGGACGGCGCACGTTCAACGTCTCGACGACGGCGGCGCTGATCGCGGCCGGCGCGGGCTGCCGCGTCGCCAAGCACGGCAACCGCTCGGCGACCGGTCTCTCCGGGGCGGCCGACGTGCTGGAGGCGCTGGGCGCGCGCATCGACCTGACGCCCGAGCAGGTCGGCCGCTGCATCGAGGAGATCGGCTTCGGCTTCATGTTCGCGCCGACGCACCATGCGGCCACGCGCTATGTGATCCCCGTGCGCAAGCAGCTCGCCGTCCACACGATCTTCAACTATCTCGGCCCGCTCACGAACCCAGCGGGCGTCACGCGCCAGCTGACCGGCGTCGCGAACCCGCGTTACCTCGACCGTCTCGCGGACGCGTTCGCGCACCTCGGCGCCGCGCACGTGCTCGTCGTCTGCAGCGAGGACGGGCTCGACGAGCTGTCGACGTGCGCGCCGAGCGCGGTCGTGGAGGTGCGCGACGGCGCGCGCGCCAGCTTCACCGTCGACGCCGCCGACGTCGGCCTCGACGGCGCGCGCCCGGAGGAGCTGAACGGCGGCACGCCCGAGGTCAACGCCGAGATCACGAGGCGCATCCTCGCCGGCGAGCGCGGCGCCCCGCGCGACGTCGCGGTGCTCAACGCGGGCGCCGGGATCTACGCGAGCGGCTGCGCCGAGACGCTGGAGGCCGGCGTGCGCGCGGCCGAGGCGGCGATCGACTCCGGCGCGGCGGCGGCCGTGCTCGACCAGTACGTCAGCTTCACCACGGACGCCGCGAGGGAGGCCTCCTCCGCATGAACACGCTTGAGCGCATCGTCGACGCGACCCGCCGCGAGGTCGAGCAGCGCCGCGAGGCGGTGCCGATCGCGTCGCTCGAACAGCAGGTGATCGCGCGCGGGGAGGACCGTCCGTTCGCCGAGGCGCTGGTGCATCCGGGGATCAGCGTGATCGCCGAGCACAAGCGCCGCTCGCCCTCCGCCGGCGCGATCCGCGAGGGCGCGACGGTCGCGGAGATCGTGCAGGCGTACGAGCGCGCCGGCGCGGCGGCGCTGTCGATCCTCACCGAGGGACCGCACTTCGGCGGCTCGCTCGACGACCTGCGCGAGGCGCGCGCGGCGACGCGGCTGCCGATCCTGCGCAAGGACTTCGTCGTCGACCACTACCAGCTGTTCGAGTCGGCGGCCGTCGGCGCCGACGCGATCCTGCTGATCGTCGCGGCGCTGGAGCCGCGCGAGCTGGCGCGCCTGCACGCCGACGCGCTCGCGCTCGACCTCGACGTGCTCGTCGAGGTCCACGACGCGCGCGAGCTGGACGTCGCGCTGGAGCTGGACGCCGACCTGATCGGCATCAACAACCGCGACCTGACGGACTTCACGGTCGACGTCGCGCGTACGTTCGAGCTGCTGACCGACGTCCCGGCCGGCAAGACGGTCGTCTCCGAGTCGGGGATCGGGACGCGCGACCAGCTCGACGAGCTGGAGCGCGTCGGCGTCGACGCGGTGCTCGTGGGCGAGGCGCTGATGCGCTCCGAGGACGTCGAAGCCGCCTGCCGCGCGCTCACCGGACAGAGCGAGGACGTCGTTTAGCTCCGGTTGAGCGCCGCCGGCAAGACTCGACCAGCAGCATGCGCCGGGTTCTCACCTCACCGTTCGTCGCCGCGCTGATCGGCGGCGCAGTCGTCGCCGTCGCGCTGCTCGTGCTCGACGTCGGCGGCAGCGGCACGACGACGACCGTCGTGCAGCAGGCGCCCGTCGCGAGCCCGTCGAGCGAGAGCGGCGGCAGCAGCGCGAGAGCCGCCGAGAACGGCCTCACCGCGCACGACATCTACGAGCGCGACGCGCCCGGCGTCGTGCACGTGCGCTCCGTGCTGAGATCGAGCGGCGGCAACTCGCCGTTCGGGCTCGACCAGGGCGGCGAGGCGACCGGCACCGGCTTCGTGATCGACGGCGAAGGCCACATCCTCACGAACTACCACGTCGTCGCGGACGCCACCTCGGTCAGCGTCGGCTTCGACGACAACCGCATCGTGCCGGCGAGAGTGCTCGGCACCGACGCGACGAATGACCTCGCGCTGCTGGAAGTCGATCCCAGCGGCCTCAAGCTCTCGCCGCTGCAGCTGGGCGACTCCAGCACCGCGCAGGTCGGCGACCCGGTGCTCGCGATCGGCAACCCGTTCGGGCTCGACCGCACGCTCACGACCGGCGTCGTATCGGCGCTCCAGCGCCAGATCACCGCGCCGAACGGCTTCACGATCCAGCACGTGATCCAGACGGACGCGCCGATCAACCCCGGCAACTCGGGCGGGCCGCTGCTCGACGCGGCCGGCCGCGTGATCGGCATCAACTCGCAGATCATCACCGGCGGCGGGAGCAACGGGAACGTCGGGATCGGCTTCGCGGTCCCGATCAACACGGCGAAGAAGCTGCTGCCGCAGCTGAAGGTGTCCGGCTCGGTCGTGCACGCCTACCTCGGCATCACCGGCGCGACGATCGACGCGTCGCTCGCCGACCTGCAGCTGAAGGTGAGCAAGGGCGTGCTCGTGCAGACGATCACGCCGGACGGGCCGGCCGCGAGAGCGGGCCTGCACGGCGGCACGATCGACAGCCAGGTCAACGGCGCGCGCATCATGCTCGGCGGCGACGTGATCCAGACGTTCGACGGTCGCCCGATCACCTCGATGAGCGACCTGACGGCCGAGATCGCCAAGCACAGACCGGGCGACCGCGTGCGCCTGGAGATCCTGCGCAGCGGGAATCGCAAGCAGGTGACCGTCACGCTCGGCAGAGCGCCGAGACTGGCGCCGTCGGCGACGCAGTCGCCCTGACGACGACCCGCCCCGGCGGCGCGCCGCCTACGATAGGGCCGTGGACGCCACCGCGATCAAGTTCTGCGGCATCGCCCGCCTGGAGGACGCCGAGCACGCGGCGGAGCTGGGCGCCTGGGCGATCGGGATGATCTTCTGGCCGCGCTCGCCGCGCCGCTGTCCGGAGGACGAGGCGGCTGCCATCTGCGCCGCCCTGCGCCGCCGCGCCGAGCTGGCGGGCGTGTTCGTCGACGCGCACCTCGACGAGGTCGTCGCGCTTGCCGACGCACTCGAGCTGACGCTGATCCAGCTGCACGGCGACGAGGGCCCCGCCTACTGCGCCGAGGTCGCCCGTCGCACCGGCGCGAAGGTGATCAAGGCCGCGCGCGTGCGCGACCGCGCCGACGTGCGCGCGCTGCACGCGTTCGCCGCGGTCGACTTCCACCTGCTCGACGCCTACGCGCCCGGCCGTCCCGGCGGCACAGGGGAGACGTTCGAATGGGAGCTGGCGAACGAGCATCCGCGCGACCGCCCGCTGATCTTGAGCGGCGGCTTGGTGCCCGGCAACGTGCGCGACGCGATCGCCGCCGTGCGGCCGTTCGCGGTCGACGTCGCGAGCGGCGTCGAGTACGAGCCCGGCGTCAAGGACCACGCGGCGATGACCGCGTTCGCGCAGGCGGTCCGCGCGACGGCGCAGGAGACCGCGCAGGAGACGGAGGACGCCGCGTGAGCGCCGGCCTGGAGCACCGCTACGGCCCCTACGGCGGCCAGTACGTCCCCGAGACGCTGATGCCGGCGCTGGCCGAGCTGGAGGCGGCGTGGCTGGACGCGAAGCGCGATCCGGCCTTCACGACGCGCCTGCAGGAGCTGCTGCGCGACTACGTCGGCCGCCCGACGCCGCTCTACCTCGCCGAGCGGCTGAGCGAGGCGGTCGGCCGCACCGTCTACCTCAAGCGCGAGGACCTGAACCACACCGGCGCGCACAAGATCAACAACGCGATCGGCCAGGCGCTGCTCGCCAAGCGAATGGGCAAGCCGCGCATCATCGCCGAGACGGGCGCCGGCCAGCACGGCGTGGCGACCGCCACCGCCTGCGCGCTGCTCGACCTCGAGTGCGTCATCTACATGGGCACCGAGGACATGCGCCGGCAGAAGCCGAACGTCGAGCGGATGGGGTTGCTGGGCGCGACGGTCGAGCCGGTCGAGGCCGGCACGCGCACGCTCAAGGAGGCGTGCTCGGCGGCGATCCGCGACTGGGTCACGAACGTCGCCACGACGCACTACATCCTCGGCACCGCCGCCGGCCCGGCACCCTACCCGGCGCTCGTGCGCGACCTGCAGCGCGTGATCGGCGAGGAGGCGCGCGCGCAGCTGCTGGAGCGCGAGGGGCGGCTGCCGCAGCGCGTGATCGCGTGCGTCGGCGGCGGCTCGAACGCGATCGGGATCTTCACGCCGTTCATGGACGACGCCGTCGAGCTGATCGGCGTCGAGGCGGCGGGGGAGGGGATCGAGACCGGCCGCCACGGCGCGCCGCTGACGGTCGGCGAGCGGCCGGGGATCCTGCACGGCGCCTACTCGGCGGTGATGCAGGACGCCGACGGCCAGATCCTCGAGGCCCACTCGATCTCCGCCGGGCTCGACTATCCGGGCGTCGGGCCCGAGCACGCGTGGCTGCGCGACACCGGCCGCGCGCGCTACGAGGCGGTCACCGACGCCGACGCGCTCGCCGCGTTGCAGAAGCTCGCGCGGCTGGAGGGGATCATCCCGGCGCTGGAGTCCTCGCACGCGATCGCGTGGACGCTCGCGAACGGTGGCAGCGACCTGGACCTCGTGTGCCTCTCCGGCCGCGGCGACAAGGACCTCGCCGAGGTGATCCGGCGGCTGGAGCTGGAGCGGACCCCGGCCGAGGGGCCGGGCGACGACGCGAGCGTGCCGGGCGGACCGGCGCACGCATGAGCGAGCCGACCGGCATCCACCGCATCGCTGAGGCGTTCGCGAGCGCCGCGGCTTCCGGCCGCCGCGCCGCGTTGATGCCGTACCTGATGGGCGGCTTCCCGGACATGGCGACCGCGCTCGCGATCGGCGAGGCGTACGCCGACGGCGGCGCGGATCTCGTCGAGCTGGGCGTGCCGTTCTCCGACCCGCTCGCCGACGGTCCCGTGATCCACGCCGCCGGCGTGCAGGCGCTGCGCAACGGCGCGACGGTCGACCAGATCCTCGAGCTGGGCGCCGCGCTGGCGCCGCGCATGCCGGTCGTTCTGATGGCCTACGCGAACATCGTCTACGCACGCGGCTTCGAGGCCTTCTGCGCGAAGCTGCGCACGCACGAGATCAGCGGCTTGATCGTGCCCGACCTGCCGCTGGAGGAGGCGCCCGAGCTGCGCGCCGCCTGCGACGCGCAGGGGATCGCGCTCGTGCCGCTCGTCGCGCCGACGACGCCGCCCGAGCGGCTGGAGCGGATCGGCGCGCTGGCGCGCGGCTTCCTCTACGCCGTCTCGCTGGTCGGCACGACCGGCGAGCGCGGCGCGCTCGACGCCGGCCTGGCGGACTTCCTGCGCCGCGCGGCGGACGCGGCCGAGGTCCCGGTCGCGGTCGGCTTCGGCATCGGCACGCCGGCGCAGGCGGCCGCCGCGGTCGACGCCGGCGCCGCCGGCGTGATCGTCGGCAGCCGCCTCGTCCGCGCGGCCGGCGAGGCGGACGATCCGGCCGCCGAGGTGCGCGAGATCGTCGCCGCGATGGCCGACGCGCTCGCAGCGCCTTCCGCCGAGACGGTCCGCTAGGATCCCGCGCGCTATGGGCCTCGCACTCACCGCCACGCTCGCGTTCTGCCTGTGGGTCTTCCTGTGGGCGATCGGCGTCAAGAGCTTCGACGCGATGCTGATCACGCTGCTGATCCTCGTGATCGCCGGCACGGTCAAGTCGCTCGGGAAGTTCCTCCCCGGCGCCTCCCAGCGTGGCTCCGCCAACGGCGGCTGGTAGGCCTGAGGCGCGTATACCGGCGCCGGATCGGGGTCATCGGGCTCGCCAATACTCAGTATTGGCTTCACCCTGCTTCCCCCGCCCGACTTGGTCTACGCACCTCAGCCGCGTTCGCTAGCCGAAGAAGGTCCGCGCGATCTCCAGATAGCGGAGATCTACGGTCTTGATGCCGTCGACCTCCTCGAGCGGGATGCTCGTCATCTCGGTGCCGTGCAGGGCGACCATGCGGCCGGTCTCGCCCGCCATCACGAGGTCGGCGGCGTGCGTGCCGTAGCTCGTCGCGAGCACGCGGTCGGTCGCGGTCGGCGTGCCGCCGCGCTGGACGTGCCCGAGCGTCGTGACGCGCGTCTCGTAGCCGGTGCGCGCCTCGATCTCGGCCGCGAGCGCGACGCCGATGCCGCCCAGGCGCGGGTAGCCGTAGCTGTCGACGTCGTCGGAGGCGCGGATCTGGCGCCGCTCGCCGCCCTCGAACGCCAGCTCGGCGCCCTCCGCCACGACGATGATCGAGAAGTCCTTGCCGCGCTCGTGGCGGCGCTGGATCGCGCCCGCGATCTCCTCGACCGTCAGCTCCAGCTCGGGGATCACGATCCCGTCGGCACCGCCGGCGATCCCGGCGAAGACGGCGATCCAGCCGGTGTTGCGGCCCATCACCTCGACGACCATGACGCGGTCGTGCGACTGCGCGGTCGTGTGCAGGCGATCCAGCGCGGACGTGACGGTCTGGACCGCGGTGTCGAAGCCGAACGTGTAGTCGGTGCCGACGACGTCGTTGTCGATCGTCTTCGGCACGCCGATCACCGGCAGTCCCAGCTCCTCCGACAGGCGGCGGGTGATCATCATCGTGTGCTCGCCGCCGATCGCGATCACCGCGTCGAGCGGGTCGGCCTGCTGCGCGGCGCGCACCTTCTCGAGCCCGTCCGGCTCGCGGAACGGGTTGTAGTTCGAGGTCGACAGGATCGTGCCGCCGAGCGGCAGGATCCCGGAGACGCCCTTCTGGTCGAGCGGGATGTGGTCGCGCTCGGCCAGGCCGCGATAGCCGCGGCGCAGTCCGACGGGCTCGTGCCCGTGCCGCAGCAGCCGCCGCGCGGCCGCGCGGATGACGGCGTTCAAGCCGGGGCAGTCGCCGCCGGCGGTGAGGATCCCGACGCGCATCCACCGGCAGACTAGCCCGTCGGTGGGCGCTCCAACCTAGAATCGCGGCGGTGTTCGGTCGCGCCCTGGTCCGCTTCGCGTTGACGCTGCCGTTGGGCGCGGTCGCGTTGGTCGGCTGTGGCGGCGGTGGGAGACAGCCGGAGTCGCGGCTGCGCGGCACGCAGCTGACGGTTTGGAGCTCGCTGCCGCAGCGCGGTCCGCTGCGCGCCGTCGCAGCGGATGTGCTCGGCGCCGAGCGGCTTGCGCTCGCGCAGGTCGGCGGCCGGGTCGGCCGCTACCGCGTGCGGCTCTTCGCGCTCGACGCCTCGACGCCCGGGCTCGGCCGTTCCGACCCGGCGCAGATCTCGCAGAACGCGCGGCGGGCGGCGAAGAGCCCACGCACGATCGCCTACCTCGGCGAGCTGGCGACCGGCAGCTCCGCGATCTCGATCCCGCTGACGAACGAGGCCGGGATCCTCCAGGTCAGCCCGCTCGACACGGCGATGGCGTACACGACGAGAAGCCTCGCGGTCGCCGGCTCGCCGGAGCGCTACTACCCGAAGCTGCGCGACGTCGGGCGCACGTTCGCGCGTGTGGTGCCCTCCGACCGCAGCCAGGTCGACGCGCTGATCGCCGACATGCGCCGCGACGGGGTCAGGCGCCTGGCGATCCTCACCGACGAGGACCCGAGCGGGCGGGCGCTCGCGACGACCCTGCGCGCGAAGGCGCATGCGGCCGGGATCGCCGTCGTCGCGCGCGAGGAGGTCGACGAGCACGCGACGCGCCACGACGACACGATCGCGCGGATCCGTGCGGCCAACGCGGACGCGGCGCTCGACGCGACCGGCGCGCGGCCGCTCGCGGCGGCGCTGTGGCGCGAGCTGCACGCGGCCGATTCGCGGCTGCAGCTTTACGCGCCCGCGAGCCTCGCCGATCCGAGCTTCGTCGCCGGCTTGGGAGCGGCTGCCGTCGTCGCGCACGTCACGCGGCCGCTGCTCCCGGAGGGCGACGACACGCGCGCCGCGTGGCGCTTCGCGCGGGCGTTCGCGCGCCGCTACGGCCACGCGCCCGCGCCTGAGGCGCGCTACGGCTACGAGGCGATGCGCGGTGTGCTGGCGGCGATCGGCCGCGCCGAGGCGCAGGCGTCCGACGGGCTGATCGCGCGGCGGGACGTCGTGCGCGCGTACTTCGAGACCGCGCCGCGCGACGGGGTGCTCGGCCGCTACGCGATCGACGTCGCGGGGGACACGTCGCTCGACGACTGGGCCGCCTATCGCGTCGGCGGTGGCGCGCTGCGCTTCGACGGCGCGCTCAGTGGCGGCGAGCGCTCAGCTCAGCGCTGAGCGCAGCGCCGCGTCCAGGTCCGGGTGGGCGTAGGCGTAGCCGAGCGCGAGCGGGCGCTGTGGCACGGCGCGCTGGCCGGTCGTGACGATCTCGGCCATCTCGCCGTAGAGCGCTCGCAGCGCGAGCGCCGGCACCGGCGCGACGGCCGGTCGGTGCAGCGCGCGTCCGAGCGCCTTCGAGAAGTCGCGGTTCGTGACCGGCTGCGGCGCGCTGCCGTTGAGCGGACCGTCCCAGTGATCGCGGTCGAGCGCGCCGATATAGAGGCCGACGAGGTCGTCGACGTGGATCCACGGCATCCACTGTCGCCCGCCGGCGACCGGCCCGCCGATCCCGGCCTTGAACGGCGGCAGCATCTTCGCGAGCGCTCCGCCGTCGGCGTCGAGCACGATGCCGGTGCGCACGATCGCGACGCGCATCCCCAGCTCGTCGGCCGCCAGCGCGGCGCGCTCCCAGGCGGCGCACACCTCCGCGAGGAAGCCGGCGCCGGCCGCGGTCGACTCGGGCACCTCCTCGTCGCCGCGGGGACCGTAGTAGCCGACCGCCGAGGCCGACACGAGCGCGCGCGGGCGCGGGACGGCGCTGCGCAGGCCGGCCACGAGGTTGGCCGTGCCGACCTCGCGGCTCATGCGGATGCGCTCCTTCGCGGCGGTGCTCCAGCGCTGGTCGACGCGCTCGCCCGCGAGGTGGATGACGCCGTCGCGCCCGGCGAGCGCGGCCGCCGGCGCCGGCGCGCCGAGCGGGTCCCAGGCGACCGCCTCGATCCCGGAGCCGAGCCGATCGCGTGCCCGCCGCGGGTCGCGCGAGAGGACCGTCACCTCGTCGCCGCGCCGCGCGAGCGCGGCCACGAGCCGCGTGCCGATCAGGCCCGTCGCGCCGGTCACGGTCACCCGCATGGGCGAAGTCCTACCCGATCGGCGCGCGCGGCGCGCTCAGGCCGCGCCGACGTGCAGCTCGTCGGCCGGCGCGAAGCCGACCTCGTTGCGCGCGTGCGCCAGGCCGCTCTCGCGCGCCCGCTCGGCGACGGCCGCGGCCACCGCCGGCGCCACCTCGCGGTTGAAGACGGACGGCACGATGTAGTCCTCGCGCAGCTCCTCGGCCGGGACGCAGTCGGCGATCGCCTGCGCGGCGGCGACCTTCATCTCCTCGGTGATCGCGTGCGCGCGCACGTCGAGCGCGCCGCGGAAGATGCCGGGGAACGCCAGCACGTTGTTGATCTGGTTCGGGTAGTCCGAGCGTCCCGTCGCCATGATCCGCACGTACGGCGCGGCCTCCTCCGGCGTCACCTCGGGGTTCGGGTTCGCCATCGCGAACACGATCGGGTCGGGGCGCATGCGGCCGAGCGCGTCCGGCGGCATCACGCGCGCGCCGGAGAGCCCGATGAAGAGGTCCATCCCGTCGATCACGTCGCCGGGGCCGCCGGACAGCTTCTCCGGGTTCGTGTGCTCCGCGTACCAGCGCTTCATCGAATTCATCGAGCCGTCGAGGTAGTCGGCGCGCTCGGTGTGCACGGCGCCCTGCGAGTCACAGCCGATCACCTCGGTCACGCCCGCGCTTCTGAGGATCTTCGTGACGGCGACGCCCGCTGCGCCGAGCCCGACGACGAGGACGCGCAGGTCGGCGATCGCGCGGCCGGTCAGCTTGACCGCGTTCAGCAGCGCGGCGAGCACGACGACGGCGGTGCCGTGCTGGTCGTCGTGGAAGACGGGGATGTCCAGCTCCTCGATCAGCCGGTCCTCGATCTCGAAGCAGCGCGGGGCGGAGATGTCCTCCAGGTTGATGCCGCCGAACGTGGGGGCCATCGCCTTGACGATCGCCACGATCTCGTCGGGGTCCTTCGTGTCGAGGCAGATCGGGAAGGCGTCGACGCCGGCGAACTCCTTGAACAGGACCGCCTTGCCCTCCATCACGGGCATCGCCGCCGCTGGGCCGATGTCGCCGAGGCCCAGCACCGCCGTGCCGTCGGAGACGACCGCGACCGTGTTGCGCTTGATCGTGTACTGGAAGGCCTTGTCGGGGTCCTCCTCGATCGCCTTGCAGACGCGCGCGACGCCGGGCGAGTAAACCATCGAGAGGTCGTCGCGCGTCTTCAGCGGCAGCTTGTTGTGCTGCTCGATCTTGCCGCCGAGGTGGACCTGGAAGGTGCGGTCGACCGTGTCGAGCACGCGCACGCCGTCGAGCGCTTCGATCGCCCCCGTGATGCGGCCCCACGTCGCCTGCTCGGCGCACAGCGCGGTGATGTCGCGCACCGTGCGGCCGCCCTCGATCGCGACGAGGTCGACCGCGCCGATCGTGCCGCCGGCCTCGCCGATCGCGCTGGCTACGCGGCCGAGCATCCCGGGCCGGTCCGCGATCTCCACGCGGATCGTGAGGCTGAACTGCGCGCTCGGGGTGGTCGACATGGCGTAACGATCCTTCGTCGGAATGGTCGGTGAATGCGGAGTATATTGCCGCCAGGCGATCCACGCTTTCCGCATCGTGGAAAGCGGCGGCGGCGGGGAAGGCGACCCGGAGGCACGCCGCGGAGCTTCGTAGAGTTCCACGCCGTGAGCACCGACGGCGCCGGTCATGACGAGCTGTTCCTGATCGACGGGAACTCGCTCGCCTACCGCGCCTTCTTCGCGCTGCCGGAGTCGATCGCGACCTCGACCGGCTTCCCGACGAACGCGATCTTCGGCTTCGCCTCGATGCTCGTGAAGATTCTCACCGAGCACGGGCCGAAGGCGACGATCGTCGTGTGGGATCGCGGCCACTCCGGCCGCAGAGAGGTCTACGCCGACTACAAGGCGCAGCGCTCGACGCGCCCCGACCTGTTCAAGCAGCAGTGGCCGCACCTGGAGCCGCTGGTGGACGCGTTCGGCTACGCGAACGTGTCAGTCGAGGGCTACGAGGCCGACGACGTGATCGCCTCGATCGCCGAGAAGGCGAAGGCGGCTGGCGTGCCAGTGACGATCGTGACCGGCGACCGCGACTCGTTCCAGCTCGTCGACGAGGGCGTCCACATCATGGCGACCGCCCGCGGGATCACCGAGACGAAGCTGTACGACCGCCAGGGCGTGATCGACCGCTACGGGATCCCACCCGAGCTGGTGCCGGACTTCATCGGCCTCAAGGGCGACACCTCCGACAACATCCCCGGCGTCCCCGGCATCGGCGACAAGACCGCCGCCCAGCTGCTGAACGAGTACGGCGACCTGGAGGGCGTGCTCGCGCACGCGCCCGAGATCAGAGCGACGAGACGGCGCGAGAACCTGATCGCGCACGCCGAGAACGCGCGCATCTCGAAGCGGCTCGCGACGATGGTGCGCGACATCCCGGTCGACGTCGACCCGGCCGCGTTCGCGAGCGCCGAGCCCGACCGCTCGCGCCTGCGCGAGGTCTTCCGCGAGTTCGAGCTGCGCGACCCGCTGCGGCGGCTGGAGGAGGCGCTCGGGAGCGACGAGGCCGAGGCCGCTCCACGGCCCGAGGCCGACCACCGCGTGAGCGCGCGCGTGCGCGACGGCGCCGCGCCCGCCGACGTCGCGGCGCTGGCGCCGGCCGAGGCGGAGGTCGCGGTGGCCGCGCGCGCGCCGGAGAAGCCCGAGGACGCGCTCTTCGGCGAGAGCGAGGCGTGGCGGTTCGGCGCGTACGCCGGCGGCGAGGAGGCGCTTGCGGGCGAGTGCGGTGCGCCCGACGAGCTGACGGCCGCGCTCGGCGAGCGGCCCGCGCTCGCGCACGACGCGAAGGCGCTCGGCGCCGTCCCGAGACGGCTCGCGTTCGACACGCTGATCGCGGCCTACCTGCTCGACCCGGCGCGGCGCGCCTACGCGCTCGACGAGCTATGCGAGGAGCGCGGGATCGGCGTCGACGCGTCCGTCGAGGACGCCGCCGCGCGCGACGCCATGCTCGTGCACGCGCTCGCCGCCGGGCAGCGCCCGCAGATCGAGGAGCGCGGCCTCACCGAGCTGCTGTGCGACGTCGAGCTGCCGCTCGTGCACGTGCTGCGCGAGATGGAGCGGATCGGCCTCAAGCTCGACAAGGCGCGACTGGCGGCGATCCGCACGCGCGTGAACGACGAGGTCGCCCAGCTCGAACGCGAGATCTGGGACCAGTGCGGCACTGAGTTCATGATCGGCTCGCCGCAGCAGCTCGCGGAGGTGCTGTTCGTCAAGCTCGGGCTCTCCAGAAAGAGACGCGGCAAGACCGGCTACTCGACCGACGCACGCGTGCTGCAGGCGATTCGCCACGAGCACCCGGTGATCGAGAAGATCGAGCGCTGGCGCGAGCTGACGAAGCTGGAGTCGACCTACCTCGCGGCACTGCCGGGCTACGCCGACGCGCGCGACCGCATCCACACGACGTTCAGCCAGGTCGTCGCCGCCACCGGCCGCCTCTCCTCGAACGACCCGAACCTGCAGAACATCCCGATCCGCACGCCGCTCGGGCGCGAGATCCGCGCCTGCTTCTTCGCGGAGCCGGGCAACGCGCTGCTGTCGATCGACTACTCGCAGGTCGAGCTGCGGATCCTCGCGCACATCGCCGGCGAGGAGGTGCTGAAGGAGATCTTCCGCGCAGGAGAGGACGTGCACACCGCGACGGCGTCGGCGATCCTCAGAGTCCCCGCCGAGCAGCTGGACGCGGGCTCGCGCTCAAAGGCGAAGATGGTCAACTACGGGATCGTCTACGGCCTCTCGGCCTTCGGCCTCTCCGACCGGCTCGGGATCGAGCGCGAGGAGGCGCAGGAGTTCATCGACCGCTACCTCGAAGGCTTCCCGGCGGTGAAGACGTTCATCGCCACCACGATCGAGCAGGCGACCGAAAACGGGTACGTGACGACCCTCATGGGCCGCCGCCGCCAGATCCCCGAGCTGCGCGCGCGCAACCGGCAGGTGCGCCAGCTCGGCGAGCGGTTGGCCGTCAACACCGTCATCCAGGGCACGGCCGCCGATGTGATGAAGGTCGCGATGGTGCGCACCGACGCGGCGCTGCGCGACGCCGGCCTGGAGACGAAGCTTGTCTTGCAGATCCACGACGAGCTGCTGTTCGAGGGGCCGGCGGACGAGCTGCCGCGCGCGCGCGACCTGGTCGTGCCGGCGATGGTCGGCGCGCTGGAGCTCGACCCGCCGCTCGCCGTCGACGCCGGCATCGGCCCGAACTGGCTGGAGGCGAAGTGAACGCGTCCGGGACCGGGCCGGAACCGGACGCGCTGCCGGTGCAGGTGCCGACGCGGCCCGAGCCGACGCCGCGCGTCGTGCTGCGGACCGTCCTGACGATCCTGCTCGTCGTCATCGCGGTCTACCTGATCTACCTGCTGCGCAAGCCGATCGGGTGGCTCGTGCTGGCGAGCTTCCTCGCGATCGCGCTGTCGGGCCCGGTCAACCTGCTCAACCGCCGCATGCGGCGCGGCTTCGCGATCGCGGTCGCCTATCTGGGCCTCGTGCTGGTCCCCGTCGGTCTCGGCGCGATCGTCGTGCCGCCGATCGTGCGCGAGGTGACCGACCTGTCGAACAACGCGCCGCGCTACGTGCAGGACGCGCAGGACTTCGTCAACAAGAACCGGACGCTGCGCAAGCTCGACCGCGAGTACCACATCGGCGACCAGCTGCAGAGAAAGGCGAAGGAGCTTCCGAGCCACCTGTCCGATGCGGCCTCGGTCCTCTCCAGCGTCGGCGGCACGATCGTCAGCTCGCTGTTCGCGGCGTTCAACATCCTGATCCTGTCGATCTTCATGGTCGCGAGCGGGCGACGATGGATCGACTGGGGGGTGGCGCAGGCGCGGCCCGAGCACGCGCCGCGGATCACGCGCGCGCTCGACCGCATCGGCGTCGCGGTCGGCAACTACGTCGGCGGCGCGCTGCTGCAGGCGACGATCGCCGGCGTCACGACGTTCGTCGTGCTGGCGATCCTCGGCGTGCCGTTCGCCGCGCCGCTCGCGGTCGTCGTCGGCATCTTCGAC
>JBQCIQ010000091.1:0-2726 GCA_051953595.1 Conexibacter sp.
CGCGGGCGCGAGCGGCGCATCGTGGCGATCGGGATGATCCCGCGCGGCGAGGTCGGGATCATCGTCGCAGGGATCGGCGCGAGCGCCGGCGTGGTGGGCGACGAGCGCTTCGCCGTGATCGTCGCGATGTCGGTCGCGACGACGCTGCTCGCGCCGCCGCTGCTGCGTCGCGAGCTGCGTGTCGATTCCGCTGCGTCCCGTTCGTCGCAGGGGTAGAAACCGGACCGCGAGGTCCCCGACGAAGGAGCTGCAGATGCGCTTCATGGTGATGGTCAAGGCGACGCCGGACAGCGAGCAGGGCGCGATGCCGAGCGAGGAGCTGCTGTCGGCGATGGGCAGATACAACGAAGAGCTGGCGAAGGCCGGCGTGATGCTCGCGGGCGAGGGCCTGCAGCCCAGCTCCAAGGGCGCGCGCGTGCAGTTCTCCGGCGCCTCGCGCACGGTCGTCGACGGGCCGTTCACGGAGACGAAGGAGCTGGTCGCGGGCTTCTGGATCTTCCAGTGCAAGTCGCTGGAGGAGGCCGTCGAGTGGGTCAAGCGCTGCCCGAACCCGATGCCGGGCGACTCCGAGATCGAGATCCGCCAGATCTTCGAGGCGGAGGACTTCGGCGAGGAGTTCACCCCGGAGCTGCGCGAGCAGGAGGAGCGGATCCGCGCGCAGATCGAGGGTCAGTGATGCCGGCCCCGGCGGACAGTGACCTGCGGCGCACGATCGACGCCGTCTGGCGGATCGAGGCGCCGCGGCTGATCGCCGGGCTGACGCGGATGGTGCGCGACGTCGGGCTGGCGGAGGACCTGGCGCAGGACGCGCTCGTCGTCGCGCTGGAGAAGTGGCCGCAGTCAGGCGTCCCGGAGAACCCGGGCGCCTGGCTGATGGCGACCGCCAAGCACCGCGCGATCGACCTCTTCCGCCGCGGCGAGACGCTGCAGGCCAAGCAGGAGCAGATCGCGCGCGAGCTGGAGTCCGGCGTCGACGCCGACCCGACGGCCGAGGCGGCCGCGGCCGCGCAGGCCGGCGAGGACCTGCTCGGCCTGATCTTCATGTGCTGCCATCCGGTGCTGTCGATCGAGGCGCGCGTGGCGCTGACGCTGCGCCTCCTCGGCGGGCTTACGACGGACGAGATCGCGCGCGCGTTCCTGACGCCGAGAGCGACGTTGCAGCAGCGGATCGTGCGTGCGAAGAAGAGTTTGTCCGCCGCGAGAGTGCCGTTCGAGGTCCCGGCCGGCGAGCAGCTGGCCGATCGGCTGCCGGCGGTGCTCGGCGTGATCTACCTCGTCTTCAACGAGGGCTACTCGGCGACGGCCGGCGCCGACTGGACGCGGCCGGAGCTGTGCGAGGACGCGCTGCGGCTCGGCCGCATGCTCGCCGAGCTGATGCCGCGCGAGTCGGAGGTGCACGGGCTGGCGGCCCTGATGGAGCTGCAGGCCTCGCGGCTGCGGGCGCGGCGCGGGCCGGGCGGCCGGCCGGTGCTGCTGGAGGATCAGGACCGCTCGCGCTGGGACCTGCTGCTGATCGGGCGCGGGCTGCGGGCGCTGGATCGGGCGGAGGAGCTGGCGGGCGGGGCGCTCGGACCGTACGCCTTGCAGGCGGCGATCGCCGCATGCCATGCGCGGGCGCGCGTGCCGGCCGACACCGACTGGGAGCGGATCGTGGCGCTGTACGACGCGCTGGCTGCGCTGACCGGGTCGCCGGTGGTGGAGCTGAACCGCGCGGTCGCGGTCGCGATGGCGTTCGGGCCGGCGGCGGGGCTGGAGCTGGTCGACGCGCTGGCGGACGGGAGCGCATTGGCCGGGTACCACCTGCTCCCGGCCGTCCGCGCGGACCTGCTGGAGAGACTGGGCCGCCGCGAGGAGGCCTACGCCGAGCTGACGCGCGCGGCCGGCATGACCGACAACGAACAGGAGCGACTGCTGATGCTGCAGCGAGCGGCGGGATTGGCGAAGCGAGAGGAGCAGCGATGAGCGGCGGCAAGGTCAAAGTGGACATATCGGTCTCGCTCGACGGCTATGTCGCCGGACCGGACGATGGTCCCGAGCATCCGCTCGGGCACGGCGGCGAGGTGCTGCACGATTGGGTGACCGCGACGAAGAGCTGGCGCGAGATGCACGGCTACGAGGGCGGCACGAGCGGCGTCGACTCGGAGGTGATGGCGCAGGCGGTCGAGGGCGTCGGCGCGATCGTGATGGGGCGCCGCATGTTCGACCTCGGCGAGCCGTACTGGGGCGAGGACCCGCCGTTCCGGATGCCCGTCTTCGTCGTGACGCACGAGCCGCGCGAGGCGGTGGTGCGCGGAGAGACGACGTTCGTGTTCGTGACCGGCGGCCCGGAGGGCGCCGTCGACATGGCGCGGGAGGCGGCCGGCGACGGCGACGTCTCGATCGCCGGTGGAGCGGACGTGATCCGGCAGCTGCTGCGGGCCGGCGCGGTCGACGCGATGACGCTGCACGTCGTGCCGGTGCTGCTGGGCGGCGGCGCGTCGCTGTTCGACGGCGTCGGGCCTGCGGCGCGCTTCGAGCAGGTGCGTTCCGTCGTCGGAGACGGCGTCACGCACCTGCTGCTGCGCGTCGTGCGCTAGAGGCTGCCCAGCTCTGTGGTGATGTCGGAGACGCTGGCTTTGGCGTCGCCGAAGAGCATCGCGGTCTTGGGGTCGTAGAAGAGCGGGTTATCGATCCCGGCAAAGCCGGAGGACATGGAGCGTTTGAGGACGATGACCGATTGGGATTTG
>JBQCIQ010000092.1:0-12956 GCA_051953595.1 Conexibacter sp.
CAGTACCCAAGCGCACCGTCCTTACGGCGGTGGACCCCGAGCACATGCGCGAGCAGGTGTTCACGAACATCGACAGCGCCGTCATCGCATGACGAGCGAAAGGACGTGATGCCCCGATGATGCGAGGCATGTTCTCCGCGATCAGCGGACTGAAGGTCAACCAGACGATGCTCGACGTGACCGCGAACGACCTCGCGAACGTCAACACGATCGGCTACAAGTCGGCCCGCACGACGTTCCAGGACTCGCTCGCGCAGCTCCAGCGCGGCGCCGCCGGCGCCAACCAGAGCAGCGGCGGCTCTAACGCGCTGCAGGTCGGCCTCGGCGTGCAGCTCGGCTCGGTCGACAACCTGATGACCGGCGGCGCGCCGCAGACGACGGGCAACCCGCTCGACGTCTACATCCAGGGCGCCGGCTGGCTGCGCGTCGGCCTCGGCGACGGCAGAACCGTCCCGACCGACTTCGAGTACACGCGCGCCGGCAACCTCACCGTCAACGCGGGCGGCCAGCTGACGACACAGGACGGCCACTACCTCGTCGGCCTGTCCGCGACCGCCACGCCGGACGGCTCGGGCGGCTTCACCTACGCGCCCGGCTCGACCGACAGCTACATCACGATCCCGCCCGGCTCGACCGACGTCACGATCGGCCAGGACGGCGGCGTCTCCTACATCGACCAGGACGCCAGATCGACGACGTTCGGCCAGCGCGTCACGGCCGGCTACCTCGCGCTCGCGAAGTTCTCGAACGAGGGCGGCCTGCAGCGCAACGGCGGCTCGCTGTGGCTCGCCTCGGCCAGCTCCGGCGCGGCCACGATCGGCACCCCCAACACGAACGGCTTCGGACAGACGAACGCCGGCATGGTGGAGATGTCGAACGTCGACCTCGCGACCCAGTTCACGACCATGATCACCGCGCAGCGCGGGTTCCAGGCGAACTCCCGGGTCATCTCGACTGCGGACGAGATGCTTCAGGACCTGGTGAACCTGAAGCGGTGATCTCCGCAGGCGCTGAGTGGCCGGCCGGTGGTTGAGGGACCCCGGCCGGCCCGCTCGCGCCGCGCTCTCCAAGGAAGGAGCAGACGTGATCGTCCTGCACCGCCTCGGCCACGACGCCGAGCCGTTCCACCTGAACCCCGACATGATCCTGACCGTCGAGGCGACGCCCGACACCGTCGTCACGCTCGCGAGCGGGTCGAAGATCGTCGTGCTCGAGGATCCCGACCGCGTCGTCGGCGAGATCAGACGCTGGCGCGCCGACATCCTCTCCGACGCGCTCGGCAGCAGCCGGCGCGCGGCCATGCGTGCGATTGAAGGTTCGTCGGCGCCCGCCGATCACCCGGGCTGATGAAGGCTGCAACTGCCATCGGCATCGGCGTGGGCGTGTTCGCGCTGCTGTTCGCCTCCATGATGGAGGGGACGCAGCCGATGGCGTTCTTCAACATCCCGGCGCTCATCATCGTGCTCGCGGGCACGGGCGCCGCGACGCTCTCCTCCGTCGGGATGGAGACGATGAAGAAGATCCCCTCGCTCTACAAGCTCGCGTTCGGGCCGCCCGAGCTCGACATGCGCGGGCGCGTGGAGCTGATCGTCTCGCTCGCCGAGCAGGCGCGCCGCGAGGGCCTGCTGGCGCTCGACGCGCAGCTCGCCGAGATCGACGACGAGTTCACCCGCAAGGGCCTGCAGCTGGTCGTCGACGGCACCGACCCGGAGCTGGTGCGCGAGATCCTGGAGGCCGAGATCGACGGCATGACGACCCGCCACGCGGCGGGCGCGACCGCGTTTGAGAAGGCCGGCGGCTTCGCGCCGACGATGGGGATCATCGGCACGGTGATGGGCCTCGTGCACGTGCTCCAGAACTTGAGCAACCCGTCGATGCTCGGCCCGGCGATCTCGACGGCGTTCATCGCGACGCTGCTCGGCGTCGGCGCCGCGAACGTCATCTTCCTGCCGGTCGGCGCGCGGCTGCGCTCGCTCTCCTCGGCCGAGGCGGAGCTGCGCATCCTCACGCTCGAGGGGATCCTCGCCGTGCAGGCGGGCGACAACCCGCGCGTCGTCGGCGACAAGCTGCGCTCGTTCGTCGCGCCCGCCGAGCGCGGCGCCGGCGACGAGGAGCCGGCCGCGTCGAAGGGCGCGGCGACGCCGGCGGCCGAGCCCGTTCCGGAGGCGGCCTGAGCCATGTCCGCCCACGCCCCCGCACGCGGACGCCGCCGCCGTCACACCGACGGCGCCGGCCACGAGAACGAGGAGCGCTGGCTGCTCACGTACGCCGACATGATCACGCTGCTGCTGGCGCTGTTCGTCGTGCTGTTCGCGATCAGCTCGGTGAACGTCTCGAAGGTGAAGATGCTGCAGCAGTCGCTGCGCGACGCCTTCAACGGCAAGGTGATGGACGGCGGCCAGGCGATCATGCAGACCGCCAACAGCGTCGCCGTCAGAACGCTCGACACGCAGCCGAGAGTGATTCCGAGCACGCCGACGATCGGCACGCCCGACAGCCCCGCCGCGCGCGCCGCGCTCGCCGCGCGCCGCGAGCAGGACGAGCTGCAGCAGCTCAAGCGCCAGCTCGACGCGTACGCCGCCGCGCACGGCTTCAGATCGCAGGTCGAGACGGCCGTGACGCAGCGCGGGCTCGTCGTGCGGCTGCTGACCGACAACGTGCTGTTCGACTCGGGGCTGGCGCAGATCAAGCCGCAGGGGCTGCCGCTCCTGGGCGAGGTCGGCACGCTGCTCGGCGTCGACCGCGTGCACCCGATCGTCATCGAGGGCCACACCGACGACGTGCCGATCGCCACCTCGCAGTACGCCTCCAACTGGGAGCTGTCGACGGCGCGCGCCTCCGCGGTCGTGCGCTGGCTGATCGGCCGCCACCTGCCGGCGAGGCGCTTCTCCGCCGCCGGCTACGCCGACCTCCACCCGCTCGCCTCGAACGGGACTGCCGCCGGCCGCGCGCGCAACCGCCGCGTCGAGGTCGTGCTCCAGCGCATCCACCACCTGCCCGAAAGCACCACCCCATGAAGAGAAAGAAGATCCTGATCCCGCTGCTGGTCGTGCTCGTCGCCGGGGTCGCGGCCAAGTTCGTGCTGGCGAAGCCGGCGCCGGAGGTCCACCACAAGATCGACGGCACCGTCTACGTGCTGCCGAGAGAGTTCCTGGTGAACCTCAGCGACGGCCGCTACGCGAAGGTCAACGTCGCGCTCGTGCTCGACAGATCGCAGCCGACCGCCGCCGCCGGCGGCGGCGAGGGCGGCGCCGCCGAGCCGCCGGAGGGCTTCGGCACGCTGGAGCAGGAGGCCGCCGTGCGCGACGTCGTGACGGACGTGCTGACTGGCCAGAACGGCGACGAGCTGATCGATCGCAGAGGCCGGGAGCAGGTCAAGCACGAGCTGCTGAGCGAGATCCGTGCGCGCACGGACGTGAGAGTCAACGAGGTTCTGCTGCCGGACGTCGCCGTCCAGTAGGGAGCGTGAGTGAGATGAGCCAAGACAACGTGGAGCTGCCGGCGCTCGAGCGTCCGGCAGGCGATGCGTCCGCCGGCCTGGCCGGCGGCGCCGACCTCGGTCGCCTGTCCGACGTGCCGGTCGAGCTGGCGGTCGAGATCGGTCGCACGCGCATGACGGTCGGCGCGACGCTGGAGCTGCGCCCGGGCTCGATCGTCGTGCTCGACCGCGTCGCCGGCGAGCCGGTCGACCTGCTCGTGAACGGGACGCCGATCGCGCGCGGCGAGGTCGTCGTGATCGACGAGGAGTTCGCGCTGCGCGTGACCGACGTGCTGGGGGAGCGCGCCGGGACCCCCGGCGAGTCCGACCCGGCCGAGGCGGCCTGATCGCCATGTCCGCCGCGACCGACCTCCGCCAGCTGGTCGTCTGCGCGCTCGGCGGCGAGCAGTACGGGCTGCCGATCGAGCACGTGCGCGAGATCGTCCGCTACAGCGAGCCGCGTCCGGTCGCGAGCGACCTGCCGTGGATGCGCGGCGTGATCAGCCTGCGCGGCCGGCTCGTGCCGGTCCACGACCTGGCGGTGCGGCTGGGCCTGGCCGCGTCGACGGCGACGCCGCCGGCGACCGCGAAGCTCGTGATCCTCGACACCGGCGAGGAGCCGGTCGGCCTGCTCGTCGACGACGTCGTCGAGGTGCTGGGAGTCGACGAGGCGCAGTTGGAGCCGGTGCCCTCCGGCGAGGGCCGGATCGCGCGCGTGGGAGAGCGGCTGGTGCTGCTGCTCGACGGCGACGAGCTGGCGGCGTGAGATGTCCGTCGCCGCCTCCGTGCATCGCCGCGTCGTCGTGATCGCCGCCTCGACCGGCGGCCCGCGCGCGCTCGGCGAGCTGGTTCCCAGGCTGCCCGCGCCGCTCGGCGCCGGCACCGTGATCGTGCAGCACCTGCCGAGCGGCTTCACCGGCCCGCTCGCGCGCCGGCTTGACAAGGCCGCGCGGCTGCGCGTGCGCGAGGCCGGCGACGGCGACCTGCTCGACCCGCGCGTCGCGCTGGTCGCGCCGGGCGGCGCGCACCTGCGCCTGAGCCCCGCCGGCATGACGACGATCAGCGACGCGCCCGAGGTCGGCGGCCTGCGCCCGCGCGCGGATCTCACGATCGCCGACGCCGCGCGCGCGTTCGGCGAGCGGACGGTGCTCGTCGTGCTGACCGGCATGGGCAACGACGGCTTGGAGGGCGCCGAAGCGGTGCGCCGCCGCGGCGGTCGCGTGCTCGTGGAGGCGGAGTCGACGTGCACCGTCTACGGCATGCCGCGCGCGGTGCAGGAGGCGAAGCTGGCGGACGTCGTGCTGCCGCTCGGCGAGCTGCCGGCGGCGATCGCCGCGGAGGCGGGAGCGGCGCCGTGATCGATCAGCGCGAGTACCTGAACGCCTTCCTCGCCGAGGCGCGCGAGCACCTGCAGCAGCTCGGGCTCGCGATCGTGCGGATCGAGGCGGCGCCCGACGACCGCGCCGCGGCCGACGCGATCTTCCGCGTCGCGCACACGCTGAAGGGCATGAGCGGCGCGATGGGCTTCACCGCGATCGCCGCGCTCACGCATGCGATGGAGGACGTCTTCGAGCTGCTGCGCCAGCGCGCCGGCGGCCTGCCGCCCGACGCGATCGACGTGCTGAGCGCCTGCCTCGACGCGCTGGAGACGGCGGTCGAGCAGATCGCCGACGGCGCCGACGGCGACGCGCGCCTCGACCCCGATCCGCTGATCGAGCGGCTGCAGGCGATGACGCGCACGCGCACGCCCGTGCTGCACGTCGCGGTCGAGCTGGTGGAGGACTGCGCGATGCCATCGGTGCGCGCGTTCATGCTGCTGGAGGCGCTGCGCGTGCACGGCGATCTCGTCGGCTCGGAGCCGGCGGTCGACGACGTCGAGTGCTTCGACGGCCGCCGCGTCGAGGCGTGGGTCGCCACACGCGCGCCCGCCGACGCGCTTGCCGGCAGCGCGCGCGCGGCCGGCGACGTCGCGTCCGTGAGCGTGCGCGAGGAGCCGGCGGAGCCGGTCGCGCCGGCGCCGAGCGCGGCCGCGGGAGCGGTCGAGAGCGCGACGCCGCGCGCCGGCGCGAGCGTACGCGTAGACGCCGAGCGGCTCGACGAGCTGCTGCATCTGATGGGCGAGCTGGTCCAGCACCGCACCACCGTCGAAGCGCTCGCGGGCGAGGCCGCCGCCGTCGTGCCCGGCCTCTCGCAGGCCGTCCAGCGGCTCGCGCGCACCTCGCAGGCGCTGCAGGAGACGGTCACGCGCGTGCGGATGGTGCCGGTCGAATCCGTCTTCCTGCGCTTCCCGCGGCTGGTGCGCGACCTCGCCGCGCGGCTCGGCAAGCAGGTCGAGCTGCGGCTGGAGGGGGCGGACACCGAGCTGGACCGCACGGTCGTGGACGCGCTCGGCGACCCGCTCGTCCATCTCGTGCGCAACGCGCTCGACCCCGGCCTGGAGACGCCCGCCGAGCGCGTCGCCGCCGGCAAGCCGCCGATCGGCGTGCTGGAGCTGTCCGCCCGCCACGCCGGCGGACACGTGATCGTCTCCGTGCGCGACGACGGCCGCGGGATCGACCCGGCGCTCGTTGGTCGCGTGGCGGTGGAGCGCGGCCTGCTCGACGCGGACGCCGCCGCCGCGCTCGACGCGGCCGGCGCCGCCGAGCTGCTGTTCGCGCCCGGCTTCTCGACCGCGCCCGCGACGACCGACGTCTCCGGCCGCGGGATCGGCATGGACGCGGTGCGCGAGGGCGTGCGCGCGCTCGGTGGGGAGGTCGCCCTGACCTCGGTCGCCGGGCAGGGCGCCTGCGCCGAGCTGCGCCTCCCGCTCACGCTCGCCTCGATCGCCGCGCTGCTCGTGACGGTCGACGACCTCCCCTACGCGATCCCGCTCGACCGCGTCGTGCGCACCGTGCGGCTCGACGCGGTCGAGGTCCGCACCGTCCGCGCCGCGCCGCTGCTGCCGCTCGGCGGCGAGCTGCTGCCGCTCGTCCCGCTCGCGCGGTCCGAGGCGCCGGCCGACTACGCCGTCGTCGTCAACGCCGCCGCCGGCAGACGCGTCGCGCTCGCCGTCGGCGCGCTCGAAGGCCAGCGCGAGCTGGTCACGCGCCGTCTGCCGCGCAGCGTCAGCCCGCGCGCGTCCGCCGCCGCCGGCGCCGTCCTGCCCGACGGGCGGGTCGCGCTCGTGCTCGACTGCGACGCGCTCGACGCGTACGCCCTCTCTCCCGGCCAACCAGAAGGAGTCCCCGCATGATCACCCGGTATGACGAACAGCAGCTCGACGCGCTGCGCGAGCTGGCGTCGATCGGCTCCGGCACCGCCGCGACTGCGCTCTCGCAGATGCTCGGCCGCCCGGTCGAGCTGGCCGTCCCGCGCGCGCTCGCGCTGCCGCTCGCCGACGCGCTCGACGCGGTCGGCGAGCCCGACGCGATGGTCGCGAGCGTCGTGCTGCCCGTCGTCGTGGCTGACCGCGACGACGCCGAGCTGGTCGTGCTGCTGCTGTTCTCCTACAACTGCGCGGCGAACCTCTGCAACATGCTCGGCGTCGAGCCGCGCAGCGAGCTGGGCGACTCGGCGCTGGGCGAGATCGGCAACGTGCTCGGCGCCTCGGCGGTCGGCGCGTTCGCGCAGATGACCGGCCTCGCGCTGGAGCCGCAGCCGCCGCACGTGCTCTACGACATGCTCGGCGCGGTCGTCGCCTCGCTGCTGTCGTCGACGGCCGGCGAGCTGGACGTCGCGCTCGTGCTCGACGCCAGCCTGACGGTCGCCGAGGCGGCGTGCGGGATGTCGTTCCTGCTGCTGCCGACCGTCGTCGGCGCCGCTGAGCTGCTTGGCCGCCTTGGTCTTGAGAGCGAGGAGTGAGCGGACGGTGAAGGTCGTGCGCATGGGAGAGCTGGCCGTCTCGGCGACGGCCGACGACGAGCTGGTGTCGATGGGCCTCGGCTCATGCGTGGGCGTCGCGCTCGTCGACCGCGAGCGCACCGTCGCCGGGCTCGCCCATGTGATGCTGCCGGCCGCCAACGCCGCCTACAGCGCACCGGCGACGTTCGCCGACCGCGCGGTGCCGACGCTGCTCGCCTGCGTCGAGCGGCTTGGCGCGCAGCGCGAGCGGATGGTCGCCGTGCTCGCCGGCGGGGCGCAGATGTTCGCCGGCGCGAAGGCCGGCGTCGCGGGGCTCGACCTCGGCGCGCGCAACGAGGCGGCCGTGCGCAGCGCGCTCGCCGAGCTGGGGATCCCCGTGCGCGCCGCCGCGACCGGCGGCGACCGCGGACGCACCGTGCGCGTGCGCGTCGGCGAGGCGCGCGTGAGCGTGAAGGAGGCCGGCGGCGTGGAGGTCCCGCTGTGGCACCCGCATGTCGCTGCCGATGACCTGGTGGAAGCGTCATGAGCGAACTTCTCACCAACGACCAGGTCGCCGCGCTCGTCGAGGCGGCGCAGCAGGGCGAGCTGCCCGAGGATCACGGCGGCAGCGGGACGCCGTCTGCCCACCGCCGCGGCCGCCGCCTGCGCAGCGTCGACTTCGCGCGCCCGACGAAGTTCACGAGCGAGCACGAGCGCCGCATCGTGCGCGCGCTCGACGCCTTCTGCACGACTGCCGCGACGCGCCTGTCGGCCGAGCTGCGCGTGCCGCTCGAGCTGGAGGTGATCGACACGACGCAGCTGCCGTGGTCGAGCGCGCAGTCGGCGCTCCCGCAGGACTCCGTCGGCGCCGCGCTTGCGGTCTCGCCCGTCGGGACGCGCATGCTGCTGACCGCGGAGCTGCCGTTGGTGCTGCTGACGATCGAGCACCTGCTCGGCGGGTCGCCGGAGCGGCCGCCGAAGGCGCGCAAGCTGAGCGAGATCGACTGGGCGCTCACAAGGCGCCTGTTCGAGATGCTGACGCACCACCTCTCGCTCGTGTGGCAGGACCTCGCCGACCTCACGCTTGAGGCGAAGGACGTCGACACGCACATGGAGGGCCTGCAGGTCACCGCCGTGTCGGACCCGACGCTGACGCTCACGTTCGAGGCGCGCGTCGATCGCCACTCCTCGACGCTCGCGCTGCTCGTGCCGTGGTCCGCGATCGACGCGGTCGCCGACGAGCTGGCCGGCCGCGAGACGCGCGCCGAGGCCGCCGACCCGCGCATCGCCGCCGCCGTGCGGCGCGCCGTCGCCGGCGCGGAGGTCGTGCTGCGCGCCGAGGTGGCGCACGTCGAGCTGGCGATCGACGAGGTGCTTGCGCTGGAGCCGGGCGATCTCGTGCGCCTGGGCGCGCCGGCCGAGGCCGGCGTCGGCGTCTACGCCGAGGACGTCCCGATCCACCGCGCCCAGCCGGGCCGCAGCGGCACGCGCCGCGCGGTGCAGGTGGTGGCGTCGTGAACGCCGCCGACGCGCTCATGCGCCTCGGCGCCTCGACCGCGGAGGCGGTCGCGATGGCGCTCGACGCGATCTGCCCGGAGCCCGTGCAGCGCGGCGAGGTGACGGTCGTGCCGAGCGACGAGAGCCCGTTCAACGGCTTCGCGTTCGAGCACGGTCCGGCGATCGCCATCAGCGTCCACTACGTCGACGGCGTGACCGGCGGCAACGTGCTGCTGATGAGCGTCGGCGCCGCGCGCACGATCGCGACCGCGATGGGCGCGGAGGCCGGCGACGCGCCGGACGCGCTCGACGAGCTGGAGCTGTCCGCCGTCGCCGAGGCCGCCAACCGCATGTTCGCCGCGGCCGCGAGCGCGACCGGCGTCGTGCTCGGCCAGGACGTCGAGATCGCGCCCCCCGACACGCGCGTGCTGGACACGGTCGACGCCGCGCGCGAGGCGTTCGACGCCACGCCGCACGCCGTCAGCGCGACGTTCCGCACCTGCGGCGAGCCGTGCCGGCTCGTGCAGCTCGTCCCGAACGCGTTCGTCGTGCGCATGACGCGCGCGCTCGACGAGCAGGGGACCGAGCAGCTGAGCGGCGGCGCCGGGCTGTCGGCGCTCGGGATCGCCGGGCGCGTCGAGCCCGGCGAGGAGCGCGCCCTCGACGAGGCGCTGCGCGACATCCGCGTGCGCGTGTGGGCCGAGCTGGGCCGCACGCGCGTCTCGCTCGGCGCGGCGCCGCAGCTGCCGCCCGGCGCGGTGCTGGAGCTTGACCGCAAGGCCGACGACCCCGTCGACCTGTACGTAAACGGCCTGCGCTTCGCGAGCGGCCGGCTCGTCCTCACCGACGAGGGCGAGTGGGCGCTGCGACTCGAAGAGGTCGCGGGCCGTACCCAATCCGAGAGGGAGGTGGTGTAGATGGCACGCGTGCTCGTCGTCGACGACGCAGCGTTCATGCGCAAGGTCCTGACCGACGCGCTCGTGGCCGGCGGCCACGAGGTGGTCGGCGAGGCGGGCGACGGCGACGCGGCGCTCGCCGCCTACCAGGAGCTGGCGCCGGACCTGATGACGCTCGACATCACGATGCCGGAGAAGGACGGCCTCGCGACGCTGCGCGAGCTGATCGAGCTCGACCCCGCCGCCCGCGTGGTGATCTGCTCCGCGCTCGGCCAGGAGACGAAGGTGCTCGACGCGATCAAGGCCGGCGCGAAGGACTTCGTCGTCAAGCCGTTCGAGCGCGAGAGGCTGCTCGGCGCGGTCGAGAAGGCGCTGGGCCAGGCGGCGGTCGCCGGCTGACCCAGCAGCCTATTTCCAGGAATTTTCCGAGTTAGCATTCAAAATTTTCCGAGTTAGCAGCTACGATTCTCCGGGATGGCAATGCCATACGTGCCCCGGAGCCTCGCGACCACCGCGCTCGAAGCGCTCGCCGACGCGCGCGTCGTCGCGCTGCTCGGCCCTCGCCAAGCCGGGAAGAGCACACTCGCGCGGAAGCTCGCCGCGGACGACCTGCGGGCGGACTACCTCACGCTCGACGACGAGGACGTCCGCGCGCTCGCGCTCGGCGACCCGCGCGGCTTCGTCGCGGGACTCGGACGCTGCACGGCAATCGACGAGATCCAGCGCGCACCCGACTTGCTGCTCGCGATCAAGGCGCGTGTCGACCTCGACGACACCCCGGGCCAATTCCTCATCACCGGCTCCGCGAACCTGCGGCGCGTCCCCACTGTCGGCGACGCGCTGCCCGGGCGCGTCGACTACCTCACGTTGTGGCCGTTCACGCAGGGCGAGATCGCGCGGCGCCGGGAGGCGTTCCTCGACTGGCTCTTCCGAGGTGCGGCGCCGGCGGTCCGAAACGCCCCGGTCGGCCGGGCGGCGTATGCCGATCTGCTGCTGGCGGGCGGCTTCCCGGAGGCGCGCCGGCGCAGCGGGACCGCTCGCAGGCGCTTCTTCGAGGGCTATGTCGACTCGATCGTCGAGCGCGACGTGCCGGACGTCGCGCGCGTCCACGACCCGACGACGGTCGGCACGCTCCTGCGGCTCGTCGCCGCGCGCTCCGGTGGTCTCGCCCGCTACGACACGCTCGCGCGCGACGCCGGTGTGGACGGCAAGACGGCGAAAGCCTACGTCGACGTGCTCGAGCGCCTGTTCCTCGTCCGCGTGCGGCGACCGTGGCATGTGAATCTCGGCAAGCGCCAGGTCAAGGCACCGAAGCTGTACGTGTCGGACCCGGGCCTGCTGGCGGCGCTGGTCGGCGCCGACGCCAGACGCATCGCGCAGGACGACGCGCTCGCGGGCGCGCTGTTCGAGACGTTCGTCGCGACGGAGCTGGAGCGCCAGGCGTCCTGGGCCGAGGAGGCGCTGACCTTCTGGCATCTGCGCGACGGCGACCGCGAGGTCGACGTGATCGTTGAGCGTCCCTCGGGCGAGATCGCGGGGATCGAGGTGAAGGCGAGCGCGACGGTCCGGCCGCAGGACTTCCGCGGCCTGATCCATCTGCGCGACAGCGTCGGCGACCGCCTCGCGGCCGGCGTGGTCATCTACGCCGGCGAGCGGACGCTGCCGTTCGGCGATCGCCTGTGGGCGGTTCCGCTGCCGGGGTTGTGGACGCCTGAAGGACCGCTTGCCTGAACGTTGGTTCAGGCCTCCGCCTGCAACCGCGCGAAGCCGGTCCACAGCACGTTCATCGCCGTCTCGACGATCCGCTCGCGCGGGACGTGCGGGTGCTCGTCCCACCAGATCGCGAGGCCGGCGAGGCCGGCGCGCATCGTCTCGGCGGCCATCTCCAGGCCGTCGGCGTCGCGCGCGATCTCCTTTGCGCCGGGCTGCTGACCGAGGATCGCGCTGAGCGCCGCGCGGCCCTGCGCCTGGATCTCGCGGTGCGCCGCGCGCGCCTGCGGGTCGCCGGTCGCCTCCAGGAAGTACATGCGCGAGGCGAAGCGGTTCTGCTCGACGTAGCGGGCCCACGCGTCGAAGGCGCGCTCCATGCGCAGCTGCGTCGGGTCCTCGCCGGCCAGGGTCTCGACCCACATCGCCAGCAGCTCGTCGCGCGTGCGCTCGAGCAGTCGCGTGAACAGCGCGAGCTTGGAGACGAAGTGGTCGTAGACGACCGGCGGCGAGACCCCGGAGCGCCGCGCGATCTCGTCGATCGACGCGCCCGCGTAGCCGTGCTCGGCGAAGACCTTCGTCGCCGCACGCTCGATCAGCTCGCGGCGCTCGGCGGCCGGCATGCGTCTGCGCGGCGTCGCCGCTCTGACGCTCGACTTCGACAAACCTAACGCTCCCTAGGTAATCTGCCTAACGCCCACTAGGTTATCCCGGAGGTCGGCATGAGCGGCAGCGCAGATCCGCAGATCGTCCACGACCCGGTCTTCAGGCACCGGCTCCGCTTCTCGGACACGACCGACGAGCGCGGCAACCCCGCCGTGCTGTGCGAGATGTGGGTCGACCCGGGCGGGGGCGTGCCGCCGCACGTGCACCCGCACATGGAGGAGCGCTTCACCGTCGTCGAGGGGCGCATGCAGTTCCTCGCCGGGCGCAGATGGGCGGACGCCGATGCGGTCGCGACGGTCCTCGTGCCGGCCGGCACGCGCCACGCCTACCGCAACCGCGGCGACGTCGTCGCCTACACGCGCTGCGTTGCCACCCCGCCCGACCCGGGCCTCGAGGGCTTCCTCACGGACGCGGCCGTCATGTCGCGGGCCGGCCGCATGACGCGAGCCGGGATCCCGAAGGGCGCGACCGGCTGGCTCCAGGGCGCCGTGCTCCTGGACGCCTACGGCGACATGGTCGAGATGAGCTTCCCCCCGGCGCCGCCCCGTTTCCTCCAGCGCCTCCTGATGCCACCCCTCGCCCGCCTCGCCAGGCGCCGCGGCATCCGCGCCGGCCACTTCGCGTGAGTCGTCCTCGCTACCGCGTGAAGCTGTGATCAGCGCCCGAGCGTCCGCAGCAGCTCGTGCCCTCTGACGGGCACGTGGGCGAGGCGGGTGCGGACGTCGGCGATCGCGGCGCGCAGGGCGGGGTCGCCGACCTCGACGGGCAGCATCGAGTCCTGCAGCTCGGAGAGGATGTCGTCGGCGTGCTCGGCGGACTCGATCGCCGCCTCGAGATAGCCGTGCGCTCCGCCCGAGGGGCTGCCGGGCGGCTCCGCGACGGCGAACGAGGCG
>JBQCIQ010000093.1:0-15272 GCA_051953595.1 Conexibacter sp.
TCGGCGCGTGCCGCGGGCGCGCGGGTGCCGGTCTTGACGCTCATGCGCTCATTCTGCCCAGCTCGTCGCGCAGGCGCACGAGCGCGTCGCGGTAGCCGTCGGGGCCTCTGCCGGAGACGGTCGCGAGGCACAGGTCGCGCACCACGGACGTCTGCCGCCACGCCTCGCGCGCGTCGACGTCGGACAGGTGCACCTCGACGGCGGGCAGGCCGGCGATCTCCAGCGCGTCGCGGATCGCGTAGGAGTAATGCGTCCAGGCGCCCGGGTTGAGCAGCAGGCCGTCGACTGTGTCCTCCAGGCGATGCAGCTCCTCGACGAATGCGCCCTCGTGGTTGCTCTGGAAGAACTGGACCGTGAGGCCCAGCTCGTCGGCGAAGCCGGCGATGCGCGTCTCGAGCTGCATCAGCGTGAGCGTGCCGTAGTGGCCCGCGGGGCGGCGGCCGAGCTGGTCGAGGTTGACGCCGTGCATGACGGCGATGCGATTGCGCGAGAAGCTCACGCGCTCAGCTCCCGCACCGCGGCGCGCACCTCGCCGTCCTCCACGTGGCAGCCCGGCCGCGCGGCGCCGGGCGCGTCGAGCAGCACGAACGGCACCGACTCGCCGCTGCGGCGCTTCTTGTCGCGCGCGGTCGCGACGAGGATCGCGTCCGGGTCGACGCCTTCGTCGAGCTGCGTCGGCAGCCCGCGCGCGGCGAGCAGCGTCGCGACTTCGGTGCGCAGCGCGTCCTGGCCGGAGAGCCGCAGCGCCGCCAGCAGCCCGAGCCCGACCGCCTCGCCGTGGCGATAGCGGGCGTAGCCGGTGACGGTCTCGATCGCGTGGCCGACCGTGTGCCCGAGGTTCAGCACCTGGCGCAGGCCGGCGTCGCGCTCGTCCATCGCGACGACCGCGAGCTTCGTGCGCGCGCAGGCGAAGATCACGTCGGCGTCAGGGTCGTCGCCGCGGCGCACGCGCTCCCACAGGTCCCCGCCGGCGATCAGCGCGGTCTTCAGCACCTCCGCGTAGCCGGCCGCGGCCTCCTCGCGCGGCAGCGTCGCCAGCGTCTCGACGTCGGCCACCACGGACGACGGCTGGTGGTAGGCGCCGACGTAGTTCTTGCCGTTCGGCAGGTCGACGCCGGTCTTGCCGCCGTAAGCGGAGTCGACCTGCGCGACGAGCGTCGTCGGCACCTGCACGAACGGCACGCCGCGCTGGTAGGTCGCCGCGACGAAGCCGGCGAGGTCGCCGACGACGCCGCCGCCGAGCGCCACCAGGTGGTCGCTCTGCGTCATGCCGCGGTCGGCCAGCTCGATCCACACGCGTTCGGCGGTGCTGAGCGACTTGTGCTGCTCGCCGGAGGGGAATTCGATCCGCGCCGCCAGCGCGCCGAGGCGGTCGGCGTAGCGCGGCCCGACCTGGTCGTCGGTCACGAGGAAGCCCTGACCCGGCACCGGCGAGAGCGGCCGGTCGAGCAGCCCGCGGCCGACGAACACGGGGTAGTCGCCCGAGGCCGAGGTCGCCCACAGCAGGCGCGTGCCGTGCGGCGCGTCGGCGAGCGCGAGGATCGACGGCAGCGCGTCGTCGATGCGGTCGCGCTTGTCGGCCGGCAGCACGACGTCGGCGGCGGCCATGTAGAGCGGGCGGCGGCGCAGGTAGAGGTCGCGGAACTCCTGCGCGTCGCGCGCGAGCGGGCGTCCGCGGCCGGCGGCGCGCTCCCACGCGACGTTGACGTCGACGTCGAGCAGCACGGTGATGTGACGTCTGAGCGCGTCGCGGATGCGCTCGGAGTGCAGCGCGCCGCCGCCGAGCGAGTACACGCCGCCGTCGGCCCGCTCCAGCATCTCGCCGACGAGCTCGGCCTCGATCGCGCGGAACGCCGCCTCCCCCTGCTCGGCGAAGCAGCGATCGATCGGCATGCCGATGTGCTCGGCTATCACGGCATCGGCGTCCGTCACCCCCAGCCCGAACGTTCTCGCCAGCCGGCGCGCCGCCGTCGTCTTGCCGGCGCCCATGAAGCCGACGAACACGAGCGCGCGGCCGGCAGGCGGCCGCAGCACCCCCGCGGCCCCGCGCGGCAGGCCCCCCCCCACCCCAACCCCTCCGCGTAGGCGCGGACGGCCTCGCGGACGTCGTCGATGTGGTCGCCGCCGAACTTGCGGCGGTAGGCGTCCGCGAGCACGTACGCGAGCATCGCCTCGCCGACGACGCCGGCGGCCGGGACCGTGCAGGAGTCGGTCCGCTCGCGCAGCGCCTCGGCCGGCTCCTTCGTGTCGATGTCGACCGAGCGCAGCGGCTTCGTCAGCGTCGGGATCGGCTTCATCGCGACGGCCACCACGAGCGGAGTGCCGGTCGTCATGCCGCCCTCCAGGCCGCCGGCGTGGTTGGTCTCGCGGTAGTAGCCGCGCTCCTCGCTATGGAAGATCTCGTCGTGCGCCTGCGAGCCGGGCACGCCCGCAAGCGCGAAGCCGTCACCGATCCCGACGCCCTTCATCGCCTGGATCGACATCATCGCCTGCGCGATGCGGCCATCGAGCCGCTCCTCCCACGAGACGTGCGACCCAAGCCCGGGGACAACGCCGAACGCAATAACCTCAAAGATCCCGCCAAGCGACTCGTTCTGCTTGCGCAGCGTGTTGATCTCCTGCACCATCGCCGCGCTCGCCTCGGGGTCGAGGCAGCGCACGGGCGACTCGTCGACTTGCTCGAAGTCCGCGACCGTCAGCGGCCGCTGCGGCGGCGGGGCAAGCACCGACGTGATCCGCGTGACGTGCGAGCGGACCTCGACGCCGAGCGCTCTGAGGAACGCCTTGCAGAGCGCGCCACCGGCGACGCGCGCCGCCGTCTCGCGCGCGCTCGCGCGCTCGAGGATGTTGCGCACGTCGTTCGTGCGGTACTTCCACGTGCCGACGAGGTCGGCGTGACCGGGACGCGGCAGGTGCACCTCCGGCACCGCGGCCTCGACCGGCCACGGGTTCATGCGCTCCTCCCAGTTGGCGAAGTCTCTGTTGGGGACCTGAAGCGCGACCGGCCCGCCGAGCGTCCTGCCGTGGCGCACGCCGGCGGTCACGTCGGCGCGGTCCTTCTCGATCTTCATGCGCCCGCCGCGGCCGTGGCCGAGCTGGCGGCGCGCCATGTCGCCGTTGAGCGCGTCCTGGTCCAGCTCCAGGCCCGCGGGCAGGCCTTCGACGATGCAGGTGAGGCCGGGGCCGTGCGACTCGCCGGCGGTGATGAGGCGGAGCGTCATGAGGCCGTACAGGTTACGTGCGCACCTCCGCGCACGCGGCGCCGTGCGGCTACTGCCCGGACGGCGTCAGGTCGGCGAGGTGGCCGCCGGAGACCGCGCCCTGCGCGCGGTGCATGCGCGCGTGCCTCGACGCCCACGGGGCGATGTGCAGCACGCCGCTGCGCGCGATCCAGCGGAACGGCAGGCGCTGGGTGTGGGCGACGCCCTCGACGGAGGTGTGCACGGACGATCCGCCGAGCAGCAGCTTCCCCTCGCGCGAGACGCGCGCCCAGGCGCGCTGCGCGAGCGCCCGCGAGGTCGTCGTGTGCAGCGTGACGGCGTCGAGGTCCAGCTCGTACTGCTCGACCGTGCCGTCGGAGCGCGTGTAGTCGAAGAAGGCCGCGTCGCCTCTGCGCAGCTCGATCGCCTCGCAGTCCTTGCCGGACGGGACGCACTGGCCGAGGCCCTGCACGTGCACGTCGGTGGAGACGAGGAAGACGGCGGTCTCGCGGTCTCTGCGCATGCCGAGGAAGACGACGATCGGATGCGTCGCGCTCGGCAGCGGCGTCAGCCGCGGCACGTCTCTGATCGTGCGCAGCGTGTGGCCGGCGTGGCCGAAGCGCACGTCGATCGAGGCGTACTGGTAGGTCGGCTGGGTGTTCGGCGGCGTCTGGCCTCCGGAGCCTCCGGAGCCGCCCGTGCCGCCACCGCCGCCCGTGCCGCCGCCGCTCGGCGCCGGCGTGGTGGAGCCCCCGCTCGGTGCCGTCGTGCTGACCGACGTCGCACTTGCGGTGCTCGTCTGCTGATCGTCGTGCTGCTGGCGGAAGGGGTCCTTCTCGTGCCCGCGCAGCGGCGCGTTCGGCTCGCTCGCCTGCGCGACGCTCACGACCGGCTCGCCGCCGGGCGCACGCGTCGCGGCGGCCGCGGCGGCCGGCGCGGCGCTCGGCGGCGCCGCGCCGGAGCTGCCCGCGTCCGTCGAGGACGCCGGCTTCGAGAGCAGCAGCGGGACGGCCACGAGCGCGAGCACCAGCAGCAGCGCGACCGGCCACAGACGCCGCTCGACGAGCTCGTTGAGGACGTTGCGCAGAGGTCTCATCTCACCACCGGGGTCGCTGTTGCCACGCCCATCGGGCCGCTCGGCATCGAGCCGTTCGACCCGCTCGCGGCGCCGGGCGTCGTGCCGGCCGGAGCGGCCGCCGTCGCGCCGTCGGTCAGGCCCTGCGAGACCGGCAGCAGGTACGCCGTCGCCGTCACGTTGGCCTGGATCTGCGGGAAGCCGTCGGGGCCGGCCGTGAGCGCGATCCCGTCGAGCGTCATGAAGCGCCCGCTGACGAGCATCCGGCGGTTGCCGACGACGAGGAATCTCTCCAGCCGCCCGACGAAGCTCGACAGGTGGAAGAAGTCGCCCGTGAAGGTGAAGCTGAACGGCATCGTCGGGAACCCGGCCGCGCCGACGGCCGCGCCCGGAGGCAGCGTCGCCGTCGTCGTCTGCGTCGCCGGCGCTCCGGGAGCCGCCGGCGTGGTCGGCGCGGGCGGCGGCGGCGCCGCCGCGGCGCCGGAGCTCCCGCCGACTCTCAGGTCGCGGAAGTCGACGTGCGTCGCGTCGGCGGCGCGCTGGACCTGCACGATCAGCGAGGGGACGTTGTCGTCCTCGGGCACGGCGGCGCCGAGCCGCGCGACGGTCGTGTACGCGTGGTCGTAGCCGCGCTTGGCCGCGACGCCGGCGGCGGCGTCGGCCTGCGCCTGCGTGAGCGCCTGGCGGTCGCTCGCGACCTGGTCGGACAGCTGGCTGGCCTGCTTGCGCTGCGGCCCCAGCACGAGGAACCAGGCGGCGACGACGACAAGCGCCGCCGCGGCGACGGCGATGATGGTGCGGTCGCGCTGTGTCATCCGTTCCCGCCCCCCTGCGGCGTCGTCGTGCCGGTCGGCGGCGGGGTGGTCGTCGTGCCGGTCGTCGGCGTCGTCGTCGTGCCGCCGCTCGTCTCGGCGACCGGCGCGGCGCTGCCGCCCTGCGCGGTCGCTGGCGCCTGCACCGTGGGAATCGGCGCGAAGAACACGACGAGGTGGAAGACCGGGAAGTTCGTGTGCCCGTGCTGGCAGTCGCCGCCGCCGTCCTTGGACGAGTCCGCCAGCGAGACGCGCTGCACGCTGTGCAGCAGGCGCAGGCGCGCGATCAGCCGCACGACGCCGTCGTGGCTGACGCTGCACCCGGTCACCGTGATGGCCGGATTCGGGATCGTGGCGCGCAGGCTGCTCGCGCCGCCGTCATCGCCGCCGGAGACGTTCACGCCGGTCGTGACCGTGCCGGTCAGCGAGCTGAGCCAGACGTCGTCCGGGAGCACGGTCGCGAGGTCGGCGAAGGCGCGATGCCAGTCGAAGCGGGCGGAGCCGAGCTGGCGCACGGTCTCGACGCGCGCGCTCGCGAGCGCCGCGAACTCGCGGTACGGTCTCGTCGCGTCGGCCTGCGCCTGCGCGACGGCGAGCTGGCGGTGGACCGAGGCGAGCTCGCCTCTGCGGTCGTTGATCGTGTTGCCGGTCAGCACGTGCAGCGTCACGAGCAGGAGCAGCGCGGCAAGGCCGCCGAGCAGGAACAGCGGGCCGGCGCCGGCGCGACTGCCGCCGGCGACGTCCGCCGGGATCAGGTTGACGGCTCTCATGCCTCCGGCTCCGTCTCCGGCTCGGACGCGGGCTCGTCTGTCGGCTCGGGCGCGAGCGACAGCTCCGCGGTCGGCGCGGGCTCGTCTGCCGGCTCCGGCGCGAGCGGCAGCTCCGCCGTCGGCATGGGCTCGTCTGCCGGCTCCGGCGCGAGCGGCAGCTCCGCCGTCGGCGCGGGCTCGTACTCGGGCTCCGGCGCCCGCGGCGGCTCGACGGCGGTGCGCGCCGGAGCGTCCTCGATCGCGAGGCCGGCGGCGATCGCGAGGCGGCTGGCGGCGATCCCGCCGTGGCCGCCCTCGCGCGCCTCCTCGACGACGCCCGCGGACACCGGCAGGCCGGTCGCGGCGCCAAGCTCCTCGCAGAAGCCGGGGATGGCGACGGCGGGCCCGGTGACGACCGCATGCTCGGCGGCGAGCGCGCCGGCCTGTGCACGGTGGAAGTCGAGCGAGTTGCGCACCTCGTCGGCGATCCGGCGCACGCCCTCGACGAGCACGCTGCGCGCCTCCTCGACGATCTCGGGGTCGCCGTCGACCTGCTCGACCGGCGTCGTCAGCCCGACGTGGATGAGCCACTGGCGCGCGTGCTCGAGCGTCAGCCCGCGGCGCTCGGCGAGCGCGGCGGCCAGCGCCTCGACGCCGCCCGGCACGACGCGGGTGAAGACGCAGGTGGTCCCCTCCGCGAGCGCGAGGTTCGTCATCCCGCCGACGCTGACGTAGAGCGTCGCGCCCGGCGTGCCGTCGTGCAGCGCGCGGATCATCGCGAAGGCGGCGAGGTCGATGCCGATCGGTCTCAGGCCGGCCTGCCGCGCAGCCGCGTGGAAGCGCTCGACGACGTCGCGGCGGGCCGCGACGAGCACGACGCGCGTGCGCGGACCGTCGGGCGTGTCGACCAACCCGAGCGACTGATGCGAGAGGACCGCCTGGTCCAGCGGCATCGGGATGTGGTCCTGCGCCTGGAAGCGAACCGCGGCGTCGATCTGCTTCGCGTCGTCGAGCGGTGGCAGGTCGATCGTGCGCACGACGATGCGCTGCGTGGCGACGCCGAGCCGCACCTTCTTGCCGAGCTTGTGCGTGCGGAACAGCTCGCGCAGCGCCTCGGCCAGGCCCTCGACGTCGGCGACCTCGCCGTCGCGCAGGACGCCGGGCGGCAGCGCGACGCCGGCCGCGCGCTCGACGCTCAGCGAGCCGTTGACGCGGACCTGAGCGGCCGCGACGAAGCCCGGCTCGATGTCGAGCCCGACGACGTTCCTTCCAGACGTGCGCGAGGATGTCATTGAGGGTTCAGGAGGGCAGCGGAGTGGCCGTGGGGACGGCTTCCGTCCTCCTATCGGCGTTTCGGCGCACGGGGTTGAGCGCCGGGATCGCAGCCGGCACGCGCACCGTCACGGGGCCGTCGGCGAGCAGGCCCACGACCACGCACGGCACGACCCACGCGAGGTACAGATAGGTCCAGTAGTTGCCGCTCAGCTGCAAGGCGAGCAGGACCGCCCCGGCAAGCGCCGCGAGCCGCACCGGATCCGCCGCGAGCGACGGATCGCGGCGCACGCGCACCGTCGCGCCGGCGATCAGCGCGAGGACCGCGGCCTGCCCGAGCGGCTGGAGCCATTCGAGCCCGAGCGCCGTCCAGGGCGAGTGCAGCGTGCGGCGCTGGACCTGGTAGGCGACGGCATGCAGCATCGCGCGCGGCGCGCCGGTTCCGCCGAGCGCGACGAGCGCGGCGGCGGTGAGCGCGGCGGAGGCCGCGATCAGGCCGATCGCGGCGAGCAGCCGCCGCCCGCGCAGGCGCGCCAGCCAGATCGGCAGCAGCGCGAACGGGACGACCTTGAACCAGCCGGCGACGAGCACGGCGGCGGTCGACGCGAGCGGGCGGCGCGCGAGCACGAGCGCCGCCAGCAGCAGCACGCCGAGCAGCACGTCGCTCGTGCCGGTCGAGACGGTGACGAGCAGCGGGGGCAGCGTCAACCAGGCGAGCGCGGCACGCAGGCCGGCCGCCGGAGCCTCGGCGAGGCGCGCGATCAGCCAGGCGCCGAGGATCGCCGACAGCGCCGCGACGATCAGCGCGCCGTTCGCGACGTCCCAGGCGTCGTGCACCGGCATGACGAGCGCGAGCGGCGCGTAGACGGCATAGCTCAGCAGCGGGTAGACGTCGCCGTGGAAGACGTCGCCGGGCATGTGCCCGTACGGGAGCGTGCCGTGCACGAGCAGCGTGGCACCCTCCATCAGCGCCTGCCCGACGTCGACCGTCGTCGGCGCGCTGAGCGCGATCATCGCGGTGCAGGCGCCCGCGACGCCGACGGCGAGGCGCAGCATCCGCAGTCGCTGCCGCTCGTCCCACGCGGGCGTCATGGCGTCGAAGAGCGGGTGCGCAGGCGCCGGCGCGGCCGGCGAGGTCCGCAGCGCGGCCCACGCGCAGCGGCCGGTCAGCCACAGCAGCGGCGGCACGGCCGCGAGCGTGCTCGCCGTCACGAGGCGGTCGTCGAGCAGCACGACCGGCGCAATCAGCGCCAGCAGCGCCGCGACGTCGAGGTTGCGCACCCGCCGCAGCGGCACGACCGCGGTCGCGAGCAGGAACGCGAGCGCGCCGACCGCGATCAGCAGCGGCCGATGCGCGATCAGCGCGCCATAGGGCGCCTGGCGCCCGCGCACGTCGGCGAAGCGCACCACCCGGCCGCGGGCGCTCACGGCGACCTCGGCGACGAGCCGCGGGCCGTCGAAGAACGTGACGCGCGTCGTCGTGCGGTCGACCGCGCCGACCTGCGCGCGCGTCCAGCGCTCGCCGTGCGCGAGCGCGCCGGCGCGTCTCGCGTCGGCGCGCACGGCCGCAAGCGCCGTCGAGCGCGGCAGCGGGTGCGGCGTCGCGCGCGTCGCGCTCAGCGCAGCCCAGCTCGCGAGCAGCACGAGCAGCGCGACGGACAGCGCCGGACGAGCGCGCAGGCGGGAACGCATAGCCGGTGCATCGGCGCGCTCGCCGCTGTGCTTGAGCGCTGCCGACGGGCACCGTGAACGTCCCGTCATCGACTCGTGACCGATCGGCAACCGCATCGCCACGCGACGGTCACATAACGCCGTGCGGGCGCACCTACCGTGGGCGCGCTTCCAGCAATCGACTCCACCGGAGGAACCCCTTGCGCAAGCTCGTCGCCGGCGCCGCGGCAGCGGCAGCCGGCCTCGCCGTCACCGGCGTCGCGATCGGTCAGATCGCGTCCGGCGTACCCGGCACCAACCCGACGGTCGGCAGCACCCCGAGCCAGTTCGCCCCCGGCTTCGGCACGCAGCTCGTCGCCGAGGGGATCGACCCGCTCGAGAACCCCAGCGGCATCACGAAGCTCTACGGCTACCTCGACGACAACGCCGACCCGCTCGCGCGCACGCGCACCGAGCCGGACGAGAACCTGTACCTCGTCGCGCCGAACGTCGGCGGTCCGACGGCCGGCTACGACTACGGCAGCCACTTCCTCGTCCAGGGCCACGAGAACGGCGCCGGCAAGGCCTACCTCACGCGCATCAACCTCGACGTGACCGAGCCGAGCCACCGCATCACGCTGCTCACCCCCGGCGCGCCGGACGGGACGACCGGCCTCTCCAGCATGGACGGCGACACGTACGACCCGTTCACCGGCGACGTCCTCTTCACGAGCGAGGCCGGCTCCGGCGGCGGCGTCGTCACCACGAAGCTGCGCTGGACCGGCACGACCCCGCCGCCGCTCGCGTTCCTCGACGGCTCGGTCGGCAGAGCGGGCTACGAGGGCGCGGCGGTCGACAAGCGCGGCGACGTCTACCTCGTCGAGGACAGCGGCGGCTCGGGCGTCGTCGACAACGGCACGAGAACGAAGGTCAAGCAGCCCAACTCGTTCGTCTACCGCTTCGTGCCGAGCGACCCGCGCGATTTGAGCGCGGGCAAGCTGCAGGCGCTGCAGGTCTCGGTCGGCGGCACCCCGATCGCGTTCCATGACAGGAACGTCGACCCGGTCGCCGCGCGCGACGACGCGCTCGGCGAGCCGATCCGCCGCCTCCACAGCGGCGAGGCGCTGCAGGCGACGTGGGTCACGGTCCACGACACCGCCGTCGACGGCACCGCCGCGTTCGACGCCAACGCGCTCGCCAAGAGCGCCGGCGCGACGCCGCTCAAGCGCCCGGAGAACGGCAAGTTCATGCCGGGGAGCGACTTCCGCTCGTTCGTGCTCGTCGAGACCGGCGACACCGACCAGACGGCCGGCGAGTACCCCGGCGCGGCCGAGCGCGGCGCCTGGGGCGCGATCCTGCGCCTCGACATGCCGCGCGCGGGCGCCGACACCGGCTCGATCCGCACGATCGAGCTGGGCGACGCCCAGCACGCCTCGTTCGACAACGTCACGTTCCTCGACAAGGACACGCTGTTGACGACCGAGGACCGCGGCGACACGCTGCACGACCAGCTCAACACGCTCGACTCGATCTGGTCGTTCGACATCACGCAGCCGAAGGCGGCGATCAACGCCGACGCCAAGCGCCTCGTCGCGCTCGGGCGCGACCCGGAGGCGAGCGCCGCGAGCGGCCCGATGAGCGAGGACAACGAGCCGACGGGCCTGTTCGTCTCCGACGGCGACAGCTCGATCGGCGGTCTGCTGGGTCAGGACGACCCGGGCAAGACGCCGCGCACGCGCGCGTTCTTCACGCAGCAGCACGGACAGAACCACACGTTCGAGCTGCTGCTGCCGCGCAAGCGGTAGCGCGCTCCGGCTCAGGCGATCGTCGACAGGTACCAGTCGACGATCGCCGGGCCGGCGAGCAGCCCGACGACGCCGCCGAGGGCGAGGAAGGGACCGAACGGAATCGCCGTCTTGCGCCCCCGCTCCACCCCGCGCCGCGCCATCACGACCACGCCGACGAGCGTTCCGGCGACCAGCGCCACGAGCAGCGCGACCGCGACCTCGCGGCCGAGGGACAGCCCGAGCATCCCGGCGAGCTTGACGTCGCCCATCCCCATGCCGCCCGGGCGCGCAAGCGCGGCCGCCAGCAGGAAGCCGGCCGCCGCGACGCCCGCGATCAGCTGCTGCGGCACGCCGGCCGGGTCGGTCGCCGCACCGATCGCGAGCGCCGCCACGGCGCCGAGCGCGGTGAGGCGGTTCGGGATGATGCGGTGGTCGAGGTCGATCAGCGCGATCGGCACGAGCAGCACGACGAGCACGAGCCCGAGCAGCACGTCGTGCAGGCCGTCGTTCGTCAGCACGACGCCGACCGCGAGCGCCGCCGTCAGCGCCTCGACGAGCGGGTAGCGCGCGGAGATCGGCGTGCGGCAGTCGCGGCAGCGCCCGCGCAGCGCAAGCCACGAGAGCACCGGCACGTTGTCGTACGGCCGCACCGGGTGCCCGCAGCCGGGGCAATGCGATCCGGGCGCCACCAGCGACTCGCCGCGCGGCAGCCGCCACGCGACGACGTTGAGGAACGAGCCGACGAGCAGACCGCCGACGGCCGCGAGCACGATGGGCAGCACGAGCCCAGATTCGACCAGCACCGCGCCGAGACCTGCCGGCGGCGGCTACGGGTTTTCGCCGTTGCTGCCGATGATGCCTTCATGCGCGCGCGCGTCACTGACCAGGGCGGCTTCACGATCGTCGAGGTGCTCGTCGCGGCCGTGGTGCTCGTCGTGGGTCTCGGCGGCCTGCTCCAGATGCTCGTCACGGCCGACCACGCGATCTCGACGACCCGTCTGCGCCAGGCGGAGACGAGCCTGGCGCGCGAGGTCCTGGAGGACGCGCGCGGGCTCTCCTCAACCCAGCTCACGTCGACCGCGATCGCCTCTGCGCTCCAGTCGACGGTGCCGCAGGCCACGCTCTCGGGCTCGAACCTCGTGGTCAGCCGGGCGGTGGCGTCCTCCGGCACTCCGACGAGATTCAGCATCGCGTTCAACGCCTGCGTCCTCGACAGCCCGAGCGACGGGTACGGCAGTCACAGCTCGCCTCCCGCGAGCGGCGGGACCTGGTGTCCCGACGTCGCGGCAAGCGGCACGCAGGACTCCAACCCCGAGGACTACCGCCGCGTCTCCGTGACGGTCACGCCGAGCGATCGCAGCACGCCGACGGTCCAGCAGACGATCCTGATCTACAGCCGCGTCGTGAACGGACCGGCGGTCACCTGCCTCAGCACCTCCGCCACCTGTCCCGGCCCGAACGTCACCATCACCAGCGGCTCCTCGCTGACGTTCAACGTCACGACGACCGCGGTCGCCGCCCGCATCCAGTGGCTCGTTAACGGCAACACGCCGCCGAGCGCGCAGATCGCGTCCGGCTCGACGGACCCGTATGCGCCGTCCGGGACGTCGTCGTCGTTCACGTGGAGCTTCCCGACCGCGGACGGCACCTACGCGATCGCCGCAGTGGCCTACGACTCCAACGGCAACAGCGGGACGCGCGCCACCGTCGTCGTCACGTTGAACCGCCACCAGGTGATCGCGCCGACCTCGTTCAGCGCGGGGTGGAACGACCTCACCGGCGGCGTCGAGGCCCAGTGGGTGCCGAGCGTCGACCAGGACGTCCTCTACTACCGCGTCTATCGCCAGTACGGCAGCAACGCGGCCCAGCTCGTCGCCACGTGCGGAAACGTCAACGGCACGAGCTGCGCGGACGCGCCCGAGTCCGCCTTCGCGCCGCCGCTTCCGTCGGCCCGGCCCAACCCGTGCACGAGCTCCGCGCAGACCTACACGACCACCGACTACTACTGGGTCGTGGGCGTCGACACCGATCCGACCACCGGAGCGGCGCGGGAGAGCGCCCTCCAATCTCCGAGAGTCGACGCCAACCTGTGCGACCACCAGCCGTACGCCCCCTCGACGCTGTCGGGAACGCTCAGCAGCGGGCAGCTGGCGCTGAGCTGGAACGCGCCCTCGCCCGCCGCCTCAGACAGCTGGAACTCGATCCAGGCGTGGCGCGTCTACCGCTGGCCGTCGAGCCGCAGCGTGCAGATCCCCGGGGATCGCTACCAGCTCGTCGGCAACTCCCCCGCCGCCACCAGCTACACCGACGGCTCTCCCGATCCGGGCGGCGTGCAGCAGAGCTACTGCGTCACCGCCGTCGACACCCATCTCAACGAGTCGCCGTGCTCACCGGTGCTGACCCAATGAGCGCGCTCCGCCGCCAAGACGGCTTCACGTTGATCGAGCTGCTCGTGACGATGGCGATATCGCTGGTCGTCTTCTCGGCCACGCTGACGCTCCTGGACTCCTTCCTGCGCCAATCCAGCGCGGCCACCAAGCGCCTCGACGCGCAGGACCGGGCGCGGCTCGCCGTCGATCGCATCGTGCGCGACCTGCGCAACGTCTCGAGTCCCCTCACGGCACCGAAGCTGCTGGAGCGAGCGACGCCCTACGACGTCGTCTTCCAGACGATCGGCACGCCAAGCGGCTCGAACGTGAGCGGCATCGAGCGCGTGCGGTACTGCATCCCGCAGGACACGAGCGCCGGGAGCACCAGCCAGGAGCAGCTGATCGCCCAGGTCCAGACGTGGACGACCTCGACGACCGCCACCAACCCCTGGACGTCGGATCCGTCGCAGACGATCGCGTGCCCGGACCTGACGTTCACTCCGGCGTCCGGTCAGCCGGTGTACACGGTCCTCGCCCAAGCGGTCATGAACCGCTACCAGCAGACGTCCAGCTATCCGGCCTTCAGCTTCAACAACGGGCTCGACGCCAACAGCGTGACGGCGTCGGACCTGCCGCAGATCTCGACGATCCAAGTCAACCTCCGCGTGAACCCGACGCCGAGCCTGAGCGGCGCGACGACCCAGGTCCAGAGCGCCGCCTACCTGCGCAACAAGCAGCACGCCCCCGTCGCGCAATTCAGCTACACCGCGACAGGCAACGGCGGAGTGATCCTGAATGCGGGCCAGTCGTACAGCCCCGACGACGAGCAGCTGTCCTACGCCTGGGCCTGCACGCTTCCCTCCCCGTGCTCCTCGGCCAGCGCGCTCTCGATCGCCTCGAACGGGTTGGTCAGCTGGAAGCCGGGCGCCGGCACATACACCGTGGCGCTGACCGTCACGGATCAGACCGGAGTGCAAACCACAACGACCCAGCAGGTGACCGTGACATGAGGTCTATGAAGCTGCCCGACAACGAGAGCGGCCAGGCGCTCGTCGCCGCGATCATCATCATGTTCGTCATCTTCGGCTTGGGGATTGCCATCCTCTCCCAGGCGGACGTGCAGACCCATCAGACCGGCGTCGAGGCGTCGGGCGAGGCGACGTACAACAACGCCGAGGGAGCCCTCGACGCGACGGCCAACCTCCTGCAGCAGTCCTGGCCCACCGCCGCCACGTCGACCTGCAACCAGACCTCGACGTCGAGCAGCTTCTGCCCGGGCGCCGCGCTGACGAACAGCTTCAGCACCACGTACACCGGACACCTGTACGCCAGCCCGCAGTGGACCGTCAAGATCGTCGACGACAGCGGTGGAGAGAGCACCAGCTACTACAGCGATTCGGCCGCCTCCGCCGCGCCCTCCTACGACGCCAACAGAAACGGCAAGCTGTGGATCCGCGCCCAGACGATCATCCAGGGCCAGAAGCGGGTCGTCGTCGCGCAGATGGTGCGGCAGACCACGATCGTCCAGCTGCCGCACAACACGATCACCTCCGGCGGCGCATTCACCAGCAACCGCGGAAACAAGGTGATCATCGAGACGACCGACGCCGCTGCGGGGTCGTCGCTGACCGGGTCGATCAACGTGCGGTGCGGCGACGCGTCCTACACCCCCAGCTACGGCGACGCCTGCGAGGGGTGGGATCCGAGACAGGGACAGCTCGACCCGGCGAGCAACTACCAGGGCGGCTACGTCGACCCCAACGGCGGCTACTCGGCGGTCTCGACATCCGACCTCGCCTCGCTCAAGCAGGCCGCCCAGTCCAACGGCACGTATTACAACGGCACGTGCCCGACGAGCCTCACGGGCCTGGTCTACGTCGACAATCCGCCAGGCGGCGGCTGCACGTTCCTCGGCGGTACGTGGAACATGACCAGCTCCCCGCCGGCGAAGACCGACGTCCCCGGCATGATCGTCATGGGCGACGGCACGCTGACGTTCAACGGGAACATCAGCTACTTCGGCGTCATCTACATGGTCAACGCGTCGGGCACCACGCCGTCGAACGGCAGCGCATGCACCAGCAGAGAGCAGAACGGCCCCGTCTTCGCGGTGCACGGCACCGGCTCGATCTACGGGTCGATCTTCGTCGACAAGTGCGGCACGATCGACGCCGGCAGCAGCGCGTACAACCTCATCTTCGACTCCGACGCGTTCAACGCCGCGACGGCGTACTCGCTGCCGAACCTGGCGAAGAACACCTTCCGGATCATCCCGAACAGCTGAGCAACCGCGGCTGGCTCACTTCTCGGCGCGCTCTCGCCGGCGCGCCGCGGCCGCGGCCTTCGCCGTGCGCGAAC
>JBQCIQ010000094.1:0-10658 GCA_051953595.1 Conexibacter sp.
CGTGCGTACTCGGCGACGTTCCCCGACCACCCGGCGACCGACGAGGCGGAGCTGATCGCGCTGCTCGCGCGCGAGCTGCGGATCCCGACCGCGACGCTGCGCGTCGGCGCGAGCGGCCTGCTCGCCGGCGCGCTCGACGCGCTCGCGCACTGGCAGCTGCCGCCCGTCGGCTGGGGCGACTTCTGGGGCATGGCGCTGCTGGAGCGCGCGCGCGCCGACGGCGCCGCGACGGTGCTCGGCGGCGACGGCGGCGACGAGCTGTTCGGCGTGCGCTTCCACCTGATGGCCGACCGTCTGCGCCACGGCCGCCCGCTCGCCGCGCTGCGGCTCGCACGCGCGCTGCCGGACGGCGGCGCCGCGCCCTCGACGCGCACGCTGCTGCGCTTCCTGCGGCGCGAGGAGCTGCGCGCTGCCCTGCCATACGCGCTGCACGCGCGCCTGCGCGCGCGCCGCGAGGCCGACCTGCGCGACGTCGACTGGCTGCGGCCGCGCGCCGCGCGCGCCGTCGCCGAGGCGCGCGACCCGTGGGCCTGGAAGCGGCGCGCGGGCCCGCGCTGGTGGGCCTACGCGGCCGACCTGCTGGCCGAGGGGCCGGAGGCGATCGGCCTGCTCGACCACCTGCGACTGCGCGCGCGCCGCTGCGGCCTGACCGCGCGTCATCCGCTGCTCGACGTCGACCTGCTCGAGCTCGCGCTGCGCCTGCCGCCGGCGGCGTCGTTTCAGCGCGCGCACGACCGCGTGGCGATCCGCCGCGCGCTCGCCGGCACGCTGCCCGACGCGGTGCGCCTGCCGGAGCGCAAGGCGCGCTTCAACGACCTCGTCGCCGACTGCCTGACCGGCGCCGACTGGGCGCTCGTGCGGCGGTTGCTCGGCGACCCGCGCGCCGAGGTCGGCGCGTGGGTCGAGCCGCGCACGCTGCGTGACCGACTGCTCGAGCGCCCGCTCACCGCGCACCCGGCGCACCCGTTCGCCGGCGCGCAGGAGCTGTGGCGGCTGACGACCGTCGAGCTGTGGCTGCGAGCGCAGGCCGATCCCGCGCTTCCCGCGCGCATGCTGGCGCGCGGGGAGGCGGCCCCGCCGGCCGTCGCGTGGGCCGGCGAGCGCGTGCTCGCGTCGGCCTGACTCGTCCTTTTTTCGGCCTTGTGCCGCGCTGGGGCGGCCCGTACGTTGTCCCCGGGTCGCTGCCGTACCGGTGCACCCGTTCGATGGAAGGAGCAGTGACGTGAAGGACTACGAGCAGCCCCGCATCGAGGACTACGGAGATCTCCAGAGCCTCACCGCGGGATGCCTTGACGCTGTCGGCGGTGACGCGCTCGTCCCCACCGGCGGCAAGAACGGCCTGTCGTTCGGCCACCACCTCTCGCAGCCGGCCTGCACGTCCGCGTAGCGCGCGGACGCACATGCGAGAAGCGCCGTCGGCGCCGCGGAGACGCGGCGCCGTTCGGCGTTGTGCAGTGCCGCGATCGCCCGGCCCGCGGCTGATCGAACGTGTTCGTGCATCTGTCGCACGGGGCGCGGAAGTCCGTCGCTCCAGCCGACGTTGATCGAGCATGTCAGAGCCGCTGCCGACCGTCTGCGACGTCGCGCTCGCGATCTCCGAGCGGGAGCTGGAGGAGCGCGCGGCCGCCACGCTGCGCGCCGCCGGCCACCGCGTCCGCCCGCTCGCGGCGACCGCCGCGGCCGACGAGCTGCGGGCGGGCGAGCTGCTGCTGCTGGGCGCGACCGCCGACCTCCCCGACCCCACCGCGGAGCTGCGCGTGCTCGCCGAGGCGGCGCCCGCGGCCGCGGTCGTCGCGCTGCTGGGCGCGAGCGCCGGCAAGGCGGCGGTCCGCCGCGCGCTGCGCGCCGGCGCGCTCGGCGTCGTGCTCGCGCCCGACGTCGAGCGGACCCTGCCCGCGACCGTGCAGGCGGTCGCGGCCGGTCAGCTGGTGATGCCGGCGCCGACCGAGCGCCAGCTCGCGCGCCCGGCCCTGTCGGTGCGCGAGCGCCAGGTGCTGAGCCTCGTCGTGATGGGGCTCATGAACGGCGAGATCGCCCAGCAGCTGTTCGTCGCCGAGAGCACCGTCAAGAGCCACCTGTCGTCGGCGTTCTCCAAGCTCGGCGTGCGCTCGCGCACCGAGGCGGTCGAGCTGATCCTCGACCCGGACGACGACGCCGGCCTCGGCATCCTGCGCATCGGCGGCGAGCCGCTCGCGACCGTGGCGGAGGCGTCGTGAGCGCGCGCGCGCCGCGGGAGGCCGCCGTCCCGCTGATGCGGATGGACCAGGAGGACCCGCAGCTGTTCGCGGAGATGCTGGCGGCCGTCGAACGCGTCGCGCGGCGCTCGGCCTTCACGCTCGGCGACGAGGTCGCGGCCTTCGAGCAGGAGTGGGCCGCGTGGTGCGAGGCCCGCCATGCGATCGGCGTGGCGTCGGGCACGGAGGCGCTCGTGCTGGCGCTGCGCGCGCTCGAGATCGGTCCCGGCGACGAGGTCGTCGTGCCGGCCAACTCGTTCGTGGCGACCGCCGAGGCGGTCTCGCTCGTCGGCGCGACGCCGCGCTTCGCCGACGTCGACCCCGACCGCGCGACGGTCACGGCCGAGACGCTCGCGCCGCTGATCGGCGCGCGCACGCGCGCGCTCGTGCCGGTCCACCTCTACGGCCGCACCGTCGAGCTCGACCCGATCCTCGCGCTCGCGCGGACGCACGGCCTCGCGGTCGTGGAGGACGCGGCGCAGGCGCACGGCGCGCGCTACCGCGGCCGGCGCGTGGGGACGCTCGGCGCGCTCGGCTGCTTCTCGTTCTATCCGGCGAAGAACCTCGGCGCGTGGGGCGACGCCGGCGCCGTCGTCACGAACGACCCGGCGCTGGACGAGCGCGTGCGGCTGCTGCGCGCGCACGGCGAGCAGGTCCGCTACGAGCATCGCGTCGTCGGCACGACCGGACGCCTCGACGCGATCCAGGCGGCCGTGCTGCGCGTCAAGCTGCGCCGGCTGGAGGCGGCGAACGCGCGGCGCCGCGAGATCGCCGCGGCGCTCGGGGAGGCGCTCGCCGGCGGCCCCGTGGCTGCGCCCGCGCCGACCGACGCGGGCCACGACCACGTCTTCCACCAGTACGTCGTGCGCTGCGAGCGGCGCGACGCCCTGCGCGAGCACCTCGCCGCGCGCGGCGTCGCGACCGGCCTGCACTACCCGATCCCGATCCACCGCACCGACGCCTACCGCGACGCCCCGGAAGCGCAGGCCGCGCTGCCGGTCGCCGAACGGCTCGCGCGCACGATCTGCTCGCTGCCGATGTTCCCGGGCCTGCGGCTCGACGAGATCGAGCGGGTGGCAGCGGCCGTGCGTGAGTTCGACCCCTCAGGAGGAGCGTGATGTCGACGACTGTTCCCAACGGCCATCCGTCGCGCCGCGCCGCGGCGGCGAACCGCGTCGCGCGCGTGGCGGTCGTCGGCCTCGGCTACTGGGGCCCGAACCTGCTGCGCGTGCTGACCGACCTGGACGGCGCGGAGGTGACGTGGATCTGCGACCTCGACGGCGAGCGGCTCGAGCGCTACGGGCGCCGGCATCCGGGCGCCGCGACGACGACCCACCTCGACGACGTGCTCGCCGACCCGTCCGTCGATGCGGTCGTGATCGCGACGCCCGTGTTCACGCACTACGACCTCGCCGCGCGCTCGCTGCGCGCGGGCAAGCACGTGTTCGTGGAGAAGCCGCTCGCGCCCTCCAGCCGCGAGGCCGACCTGCTGATCGCGCTCGCGGAGGAGGAGGGGCTCGCGCTGATGTGCGGCCACACCTTCGTCTACAGCCCGCCGGTGCGCGCGGTGAAGGCGATGCTCGACGAGCGCGCGCTCGGCGACCTCTTCTTCATCTCGTCCAACCGCGTCAACTTGGGGCTGCATCAGCGCGACGTCAGCGTCGTGTGGGATCTCGGCCCGCACGACTTCTCGATCCTCCTCTACTGGCTCGGCGAGCTGCCGGAGTCGGTCCGCGCGATCGGCCGCGACTCGGTCGTGCGCGGCATCCACGACGTGGCGTTCGTGACGCTGCGCTTCGCGTCGGGCCTCGTCGCGAACGTCGAGCTGAGCTGGCTCGCGCCCGGCAAGCTGCGCCGCACCGTGATCGTCGGCAGCGAGAAGATGGTCGTCTACGACGACGGCACGGTCGAGCCGATCCGCCTGTTCGACCACGGCGTCGTCTACCGCGACCCGGAGACGTTCGGCGAGTACCACCTCTCCTACCGCACCGGCGACATCCTCTCGCCGCGCGTGGAGAGCTACGAGCCGCTCACCCGCGAGCTCGCCGACTTCACCGCCGCGGTCGCCTCCGGCGGGCTGCTGCGCGAGCACGCGGAGTTCGCGCGCAAGGTCGTGCGCGTGACGGAGGCGGCCGACAGGTCGCTGCGCGACGGGGGCGCCGAGATCGCGCTCGCGCGCCCGCGGCGCTTCCGCGCGGCGGCCGACGCGGCCCCGACCCTGCTCGCGGCTCCGCCGGCAGCCGACGCGGTCGCTGGAGGACGCCCCGCGTGAGCGTGCCGCAGGCGCGGCCGCTGGCGCCTCGCGGTCGACGTGCGGTACGCGAGGCGGCGGGCGCGGGCGCGCGCGTCGTCGCGCTGCGCTACGGCAGCCGCGACTGCGCCACGCGGCGAGCGCTGCGGCTCGCCGACGCAGGCGGGCTGCTGCTCGCGGTCGGGGCGCTCGTGTCGATCTCGCCGCGCGTGCCGGCGGAGCCGCGCGCGCTCGCGCTCGTGCCGCTCGCGCTCGCGCTGATGGTCGTCTTCCGCGCCTACGGCCTCTACGAGCGCGACACGAAGCGCATCAGCAACACGACGCTCGACGAGCTGCCCGCGCTGTTCCATGCGTTCGTGCTCGCGTGTCCCTTCCTGTGGGTCGCGACGCGGCTCACGCCCGCGCCGGACCTGCGCTTCCGCGACGTGCTGGACCTCACGCTGCTCGCCGCCGGCTGCACGATCCCGCTGCGCGCGCTCGCGCGGCACACGATCGCCCGCCTGCTGGGGCCCGAGCGCGTGCTGCTCGTCGGCGCCGGCCCGCCGGTCGAGCTGATCGCACGCAAGCTCGCCGCGCATCCGGAGTACGGCGCGCGGCCGGTCGGCGCGCTCGGCGGCGCGGTCGAGGGGCTGCCGCTGCTCGGGCCGCTGTCGTGCGAGCGTCTGTCGGAGGTCGCGCTGGAGCGGAGGATCGACCGCGTCGTGATCTCCACCGGCGAGCTCGGCGACGCGGCGCTGCTCGACCTGCTGCGCCGCTGCCGCGAGCTGCGGCTGAAGGTGAGCGTGCTGCCGGCGCTGGTCGACGCGATGGGCCCGTCGGTCGAGATCGACGAGATCGAGGGGATGACGGTGCTGGCCGTCAACCCGCCGGTGCTGTCGCGCTCCTCGCGCGTGCTCAAGCGCGCGATGGACGTCGCCGGCGCGGGCGTCGCCCTGCTGCTGGCCGCTCCGCTGCTGCTCGCGATCGCGCTCGCGGTGCGGCTCGACTCGCCGGGGCCGGTGCTGTTCCGCCAGTGGCGCGTGGGGCAGAGCGGGCGGCGCTTCCAGGTCCTGAAGTTCCGCACGATGGTCGCCGACGCCGAGCGTCAGCGCGCGGCGCTGCTCGCGCTCAGCCGCGACCCCAACTGGCTGCACCTCGAGCACGACCCGCGCATCACGCGCGTCGGGCGCGTCCTGCGCCACACGAGCCTCGACGAGCTGCCGCAGCTGTGGAACGTGCTGCGCGGACAGATGAGCCTCGTGGGCCCGCGGCCACTGATCGAGGACGAGGACTGCCAGGTCGTCGGCTGGGCGCGCTCGCGGATCGACCTGACGCCGGGCCTGACCGGCCTCTGGCAGGTGCTCGGGCGCACGAACATCCCGTTCGAGGAGATGGTCAAGCTCGACTACCTCTACGTGACGAACTGGTCGCTGTGGACCGACGTGCGCCTGCTGCTGCGCACGCTCCCCGTGGTGGTGGCGCGCCGTGGCGTCAACTAGCGCGGCCCTCACGCACGCGCGCGCACGCGCGCGCGTGACGATGCTGCTGGAGAACAACCCGTACCCGTCCGACGTGCGCGTGCGCAGCGAGGCGGAGGCGCTCGCGCGCGCCGGCTACCGCGTGCGCGTGATCGCGCCGCGGGCGCCCGGCGAGGCGCGGCGCGAGCAGGTCGCCGGCGTGGAGGTGGAGCGCTTCCCGCTGCCGGCGCTGCCGGCGACGCCCGGCGGGCTCGTCGCCGAGTACGCGCTCGCGAACCTGCAGCTGCATGCGCGTGGGCTGCGCGCGCTGCTGCGCGGGAGCGACGTCGTGCACCTGCACAACCCGCCGGACACGCTGTTCCCGCTCGCGCTCGCCGCGCGGGCGCTGCGCCGGCGCGTCGTGTTCGACCATCACGACCTGGCGCCCGAGCTGTTCACCGCGAAGTTCGGGCGCTCCCCGCTGCGGCGTGCGCTCGAGTGGTGTGAGCGCGCGAGCGTCGCCGCCGCGCACGTCGTGCTGGCGGCGAACGAGTCCCACCGCGAGGTCGCGCTGCGGCGGGGGCGCGCGGGCGGGTCCGTGGTCGTCGTCCGCAACGGACCGCCGCGCGCGCAGCTCGCCGCTGCGCGCCCGCCGCGCGACGGCGTGCTGCACGCCCCGGCGCTGCTGTTCCTCGGCGGCATGGAGTCGCAGGACGGGGTCGACGAGCTGCCGCGGCTGCTGTCGGAGCTGCGCGAGCGCCACGGCCTCGAGCCGACGCTCACGGTCGTCGGCGACGGCTCGCGGCGGCTGCCGGTTGCGGCCGAGATCGCCCGCCTGGGGCTCGCGCGCTCGGTCCGCTTCACCGGCCGCGTGCCGCACACCGAGGTGCCGCGGCTGCTCGCCGCCGCCGACGTGTGCGTCGACCCGGCGCCGGGCACGCCGCTCAACCATCGCTCCACGATGGTGAAGATCGCGGAGTACCTTGCGGCGCGCCGGCCGGTCGTCGCCTACGAGCTGCAGGAGACCCGCCGCACCGCGGGCGATGCGGCGTGCTACGCGCCGTGCGGCGACCTCGCCGCGTTCGCCGGCCGCGTCGCGGCGCTCGCGCGCGATCCGGCGGAGCGGATCGCGCTCGCCGAGCGCGGGCACCGGCGCGCCGTCGAGCTGGTGTGGGAGCGCTCGGAGGACGCGCTCCTGCGCGCCTACGCGGGGGTCGCGCCGTGAGGGTCGCCTACCTCTGCAACTTCTACCCGGCGATCTCGAACACCTTCATCCTGCGGGAGGTGCGGGCGCTGCGCCGCCGCGGCGCGGAGGTCCACACCTTCAGCGTGCGCCGGCCGGGCCGCGAGCAGCTGCTCTCGGACGTCGACCGCGAGGAGCATGCGAGCACCTACGCGCTGCTGCCGCTCGCGCCGCTCGCGATGCTGCGCGCGCACCTCGCCGCGCTGCTGCGGCGCCCGCACCGCTACCTCGCGACGCTCGCGCTGGCCTGGCGGCTGAGCCGGCCGGGCGTGCGCGGGCGCCTGTGGCAGCTGTTCTACTTCGCCGAGGCGGTGCTCGTGTGGGACCAGTGCCGGCGGCGCGGGATCCGCCACATCCACGCGCACTTCACGCACGTCGCCTCCGACGACGCGCTGCTGGCCGCGCACCTCGGCGGCTGGACGTGGAGCTTCACGACGCACGGCGGGCTGGAGTTCTTCGACGTCTCGCGCACGCTCCTGGCGGAGAAGGCGCGCCGCGCCGACGCGGTCGTGTGCGTGAGCGACTTCGGCCGCAGCCAGGTGCTCGCGCACGTCGAGGAGGAGCATTGGGAGAAGGTCCACGTCGTGCGCTGCGGGATCGAGCCGGCGGCGTTCGCGCGCGAGCAGGCGCCCGGCGAGGAGGCGCAGGCCGCGCAGGCGCTGGAGGTCCTGTGCGTCGCGCGGCTCGTGCGGCTCAAGGGCCTCGTCGTGCTGCTGCACGCGCTCGCGCTGCTGCGCGGCGCCGGCGTATCGGTGCGCGCGACGCTCGTCGGCGACGGACCCTCGCGCGCCGCGCTCGAGCGGCTCGCGCACCGGCTCGGGGTCCGCGACGCGGTCGCGTTCGCCGGCGCGATCGGCCAGGACGAGATCGCGTCCTGGTACGCGCGCGCGGACGCCTTCTGCCTGCCGTCGTTCGCGGAGGGGCTGCCCGTCGTGCTGATGGAGGCGATGGCGATGGGGCTGCCGGTCGTCGCGTCGCGCATCACCGGGGTGCCGGAGCTCGTCGAGCATGAGCGCAGCGGGCTGCTCGTGACGCCCGGACGCGCCGACGAGCTGGCCGACGCGCTCGCCCGGCTGGCCGCCGACCCCGCGTTGCGCGCGCGGCTCGGGCGCGCCGGCCGCGAGGCGGTGCTCGCGCGGCACGACGTCGACCGCGAGGCGGAGCTGCTGCACGGGATCCTCGAACGGACGATGGCGGCGGCATGACGCGCCGCACGCCGTCCTACAGCGAGGGACTCTGGTTCGGCGCCCTCTCGTTCGGCTCGATCGCCTTCCTCAGCCTCTTCTCGAGCGTTGCGATCGCGCGCATCTACGGGGTCGAGATCATCGGTCGCTTCGCGCTCGCCTACGCTCCGGTGGGCGCTGTCTGGTACCTGTCGTCGGTGCGCGAGCAGGCCGCGCTCGTGCGCGAGCTGTCGGCGCTCGCCCCGCGCGCGCCGCGCGTGACCGGCCTGTTCCTCGGCGTCTTCGCCTTCTCGCAGACGCTCACGGCGCTCGTCGGCGGTCTCGCCGTGCTGGTCTCCTGGTTCGTCTTCCACGGTCCGATCGACCATCCGGACCTGTTCGCTCCGGCGCTCGCCAACATGGCCGCGTACGTCGCGCTCACGAACCCGGGGTGGAACCTCGACACGATCTTCAGCGCCTTCCGCTCCGGGCGCCAGCTGTTCTGGATACGCCTCGACCAGGCGGTCGTCTACCTCGTCGTCGCGATCGGCTGCGGGCTCGTCTGGCGCTCGATCTGGAGCATCGTGATCGCCACCGCGGCCGCCTCGCTGACCTCGCTCGTGCACCGCCTCGCGCTGAGCGGGCGGCTGATGTGCTGGCGCGTGCCGCGCGCCGAGGTCGCGGCGGGCCTGCGCACGCTGCCGTCGATCGTGCGCTTCGGCCTGAAGATCACGCCCGGCACGCTCGCCGACGGCGTCAGCAACGAGTCGGGCACGTGGATCCTCGGCGTCGTCGCGTCGATCGCGACGGTCGGGGCCTACAGCCGGGCGTGGCAGCTCGGCCGCCGCTTCGTCGACCTCAACGTGCGCATCTGCGAGATGCTGTTCCCGACGCTCGTCGAGCGCCACGCGAGCGGGGATCGCGACGGCTTCGACCGCGCGCTCGTCGACACGCTGCGCTACGTGCTCGCCGCGCTGCTGCTGCTCGCCGCGGTCGGAGCCGGCGCGGCGGACGGGATCATGGCGGTCTTCGGCGGCGGCTTCCGCCGCGGCGCGCCGGCGCTCGCGGTGCTGATGGCGCTGCCGGCGCTGCAGGCGGTCTCGAGCATCCTGCGCCACGCGCTGTTCGCGCTCGACCGGCCGGTGACGACGACCGCGAGCGGCGCGCTGCGGATGGCGGCGACGCTTGCGCTCGGCATCCCGCTGTCGCTGCTGCTCGGCTCGGTCGGCACCGCCGCCGCGGTCGTGCTCGGGCTCGGCGTCGACGTCGCCTTCATGACGCCGCGCGTGCGCCGGGAGCTGGCCTCGCCGCTGCGGACGCTGTGGCCGCGGCGGCAGGCGGCGGCGCTGCTGGCCGCCTACGCCGGCGGCGCCGCGGCCGCGCGCGTCGTCGACGTCGCGCTGCCGAGCTTCGGCGGGCTCGTGCTCGCGACGCTCGCCGGCAGCGCCGCCTACCTCGGCGTGCTGGTCGGCTGCGGGGCGCTCGGGGCGCGCGACCGCGTGCGGCTCGCGAGCGCGCGTGCGCGCCTGCGCCCGCGGGCCGCGGTCGCGCTTCAGGGCGAGACCGGCTGACGGCGCGCGAGCCGCGCCCGCAGTTGCGCCATCTGCTCCGTGCGCACGTGGCGGCGGATCGCCGGCGCGGCGCGCGGCTGGCGCCGTGCCGCGGCGAGCGCCCAGCCGAGCGCGTAGGAGATCCCGCACAGCGCATACGGACGCTTGCCCAGCCGCCGCGCCGCGCCGAGCGCGACCCACAGCGGGTGGGCGCCGTAGGCGTAGGCGCACGCTCCCCAGCGGCGGAAGGCGCGCAGGCGCCCGTCGAAGGCGCCGGTCGGACGCAGGTGGATCGGATCGCCGCCGGGAACCGCGACGCTGCGCGTGCGCCATCCGAGCATGCGCGCGTGCGCCTCGTCGATCGTGTCCCAGCCGAGGATCACCGGCAGCGGCGAGATCTGCTCCAGGCAGTCGGCGCGGTAGAGCTTCGTCGCGCCGCGGACGTGCTCGGGCGGGCAGTCCTCGCGCAGCAGCCCGCCGTCGGGCATGCGGATGCTCAGGTAGGCGCCGACGATGCCGAGCCGCGGATCCGCCTCCAGCTCGCGCTCGAGCGTCGCGAGCGTCGTCGGCGCGAGCTCGAGGTCGCCGTCGAGCTTGGCGATCGCGTCGGCCGGCTCGGCGAGCTGCCCCCGCGCCCACGCGAACGCCGCCAGCTCCGGCGCGAGCGCGAGCCGGTCGGCGGCCGGCGGCTTCGGCGGCCGCGTCAGCACGCTCGCCCACGCGTGCTCGGCGGCAAACGCCGCGGCGATCTGCGGCGAGCGGTCCGTCGAGCCGTCGTCGA
>JBQCIQ010000095.1:0-8059 GCA_051953595.1 Conexibacter sp.
GACGCTGTGGCCGAGCTTGGCGGCCTGGATCGCGGCCCGCTGACCCCCCGGGCCGGAGCCGATGACGAGCAGATCGAGCTGCATGTCCTGCGGCGTACCCTGTAGGCAGCATGTTCGACTCGCTCTCCGAGAAGCTCCAAGGCACGCTCGCCGGCGTGCGCCAGCGCGGCGCGCTGACCGACGACGACATCGCGCGTGCCATGCGCGAGATCCGCCTCGCGCTGCTGGAGGCCGACGTCAACTTCAGAGTCGTCAAGTCGTTCACCTCGGCGGTCAAGGAGCGCGCGCTCGGCGCCGACGTGATCGGCCAGCTGAACCCCGGTCAGCAGGTCGTCAAGATCGTCAACGAGGAGCTGTCCGAGCTGATGGGCGGCGCCGCCCGCGAGCTGGCGTTCGCCTCCAGCCCGCCGACGGTGATCCTGATGGCCGGCCTGCAGGGCTCCGGCAAGACGACCGCGACCGGCAAGCTCGCCCGCTACCTCAAGAACGAGCACAGAGCGTCGGTCGCCGTCGCCGCCTGCGACGTCTATCGCCCGGCTGCCGTCGATCAGCTGATCAAGGTCGCCGGCCAGGTCGGCGCCGACGTCTACGAGAGAGGCACCGACGCGGATCCGGTCGAGATCGCACAGTGGGCGCGCGAGCGGGCCGAGCGCGAGGGCAAGGACGTCCTGATCGTCGACACCGCCGGCCGTCTCCACGTCGACGCGGACCTGATGAAGGAGCTGGCCGAGGTCAAGCGCGTCACGAAGCCGACGAACGTGCTGCTCGTCGTCGACGCGATGACCGGCCAGGACGCCGTCAACGTCGCCGAGCAGTTCGCCGAGGTCGCCCAGTTCGACGGCGTCGTGATGAGCAAGCTCGACGGCGACGCGCGCGGCGGCGCCGCGCTGTCGGTGAAGGCGGTCACCGGCAAGCCGATCCTGTTCGCCTCCACCGGCGAGAAGCTCGACCAGTTCGAGAAGTTCCACCCCGACCGCATGGCACAGCGCATCCTCGGGATGGGCGACGTCATGACGCTGATCGAGAAGGCCGAGCGCCAGTTCGACGAGGACCAGGCGAAGGAGCTCGAACGCAAGATCCGCAAGTCGGAGTTCGGGCTCGACGACTTCCTCGACCAGATGAAGCAGATCCGCAGGCTCGGGCCGCTGCAGAACCTGCTCGGCATGCTGCCGGGACTCGGCGGCCACCAGCTCTCGAAGATGAGAGTCGATGAGCGCGAGTTCGACCGCATCCAGGCGATCATCCTGTCGATGACGCCGGAGGAGCGGCGCAGACCGGAACTGATCAAGGGCTCGCGCCGCATCCGCATCGCCAGAGGCTCCGGCACGAACGTGCAGGCCGTGAAGGCGCTGATCAGACAGTTCGGCCAGATGCAGAAGCTGATGAAGGCGATGCAGTCGGGCAAGATGCCCGACGTCGGCGCACTCATGCGTCAAGCGCGCTGAATCGCTACTCTCTCTCGTCGGTCTTCACCGAAACTGCGAAAGGGAACCGTGGCAGTACGACTTCGTCTGACCCGCGTCGGCGGGCGCAAGAACCCGATCTGGCGCGTCGTGGCCGCCGATCAGCGCTCCAAGCGCGACGGCCGCGTGCTCGAGACGATCGGGCACTACAACGCCCAGACGCAGCCGTCGACGATCGTGCTCGACGAGGAGCGCGTTCGCCACTGGCTCGAGCGCGGCGCCAAGCCGTCGGAGACCGTCGCCAAGCTGCTCAAGACGCAGGGCATCTCCGGCCCCGCGGGCAGCTGACGCAGCGCCTGCTCCGATGAAGGAGCTGCTCGAGTACCTCGCCCGCGAGCTCGTCGACGAGCCGGAGGGGGTCTCCGTCGAGGAGTTCGAGGAGGACGACGGCACGCTCGTGCTCGAGCTGTCGGTCGCCGACGACGACTACGGCAAGGTCATCGGCCGCGGCGGTCGCACGGCGAACGCGCTGCGCCTCGTCGTGAAGGCCGCGGCGGTGAAGGAGGACCGCCGCGTGCTCGTCGACATCGTCGACTGACGTGTCTCATCTCCACGCGGGGCGCGTCGGCAGACCTCACGGGCTCGACGGGAGCTTCCACGTGACCCAGCCGCAGCCGCTGCTGCTCGACACCGGGCGCATGCTGCTGGTCGACGGGCGCGAGGAGGAGATCGTCCGCCGCGCCGGCACCGACGCGCGACCGATCGTGCGGCTCGCAAGCTGCACGACCCGCACGCAGGCGGAGGCGCTTCGCGGCAGAGACCTGCTCGTCCCACGCGATGCGGCGCCTGCGCTGGAGGAGGACGAGTGGTGGCCCGAGCAGCTCGAAGGCTGCCGCGTGCTCGATGGCGAGCGCGAGGTCGGCGTGGTGCGCGAGCTGCGCGCGCTGCCGTCGTGCGACGTGCTGCACGTCGCGCGTGACGGCCGCGACGAGCTGCTCGTGCCGCTGATCCGCGACGCGGTCCGCTCCGTCGACGTGGACGCCCGCCGCATCGACGTCGACCTCGCGTTCCTGGGGGAGGACTGACCGTGCAGATCGACGTCTTCACGCTCTTCCCGGAGGCGTTCGAGTGGTTCCGCTCGCAGCGGCACGTGACGAACGCGCTCGAGAGCGGCCACGCGCTCGACACCGTCAACTACCGCGACACGACGCCGCTCACCGGCGGCCAGGTCGACGACATGCCGTTCGGCGGCGGCGCCGGGATGGTGCTGCGCGTCGACGTCGTCGAGACCGCGCTCCGCGCCCGCTACGACGCCGACCCGGTCGAGCTGTGCTCGCGGCGGCGCGTGATCGCGCTCGCGCCGAACGGCCGCCTGCTCGACGACGCGCTCGTCGACGAGCTGGCCGCCGAGCCGGCGCTGACGCTGCTGTGCGGCCGCTACGAGGGCTTCGACGAGCGGATCGTCGAGCACTTCGCGACCGAGGCGGTCTCGATCGGCCGCTACGTGCTCGCCGGCGGCGAGCTGGCGGCGATGGTGCTCGCCGACGCGGTCCTGCGCAAGCTGCCCGGCGCGCTCGGTCACGAGGAGTCCGCGCTGGAGGAGTCCTACAGCGCCGCGCTCGAGGGCGCGCCCGAGTACCCGCACTACACCCGTCCCGCCGAGTGGCGCGGATGGACGGTGCCCGAGGTGCTGCTGTCCGGCCACCATGCGCGGATCGAGCAGTGGCGCCGCGAGCAGAGCCGGCTGCGCGCCGCCGCCGAGCGCTCCGCAGATGCACGCGCGTCTCACGACGACCCTGCCTGAGCCCTTCCGCTACCATTGCGCAGCCGGCGGCCACGGGGCCGCCGCTTCTACGCCATGAGCACAGTCATCGAGAGCCTCGAGCGCGCCCAGCTGCGCCGCCTTCCGCAGTTCGACGCGGGAGATCGCGTGCGCGTGCACTTCCAGGTGATCGAGGGCACGCGTCGCCGCACGCAGGTCTTCGAGGGCGTCGTCATCAAGCGCCAGGGCCACGGCGTGCGCGAGACCTTCACGGTCCGCAAGCAGTCGTTCGGCGTCGGCGTCGAGCGCACGTTCCCGCTGCATTCGCCGAAGATCGAGAAGATCGAGGTGGCGGCTCGCGGCGAGGTGCGGCGCGCGAAGCTCTACTACCTGCGCGGCCGCGTCGGCAAGCGCGCCCGCGTCCGCGAGCGCCGCTCGATCGGACCGGAGGAGGTCGTCGAGCGCGAGCTGCTGCACGCGGCGACACCCGACGAGCCGGAGGCGGAGACGCCCGAGGCCGAGATGCCCGACGTCGAGGCGCTTGCCGCCGATGCGGCGACCGAGGCGCCCGAGGTCGAGGCCGCTGAGGCCGAGGCTCCCGCCGCCGACGACGCGCCCGCGGCTGAGGCGGACGCCTCTGCCGAGGAGCCGGCCGCCGAGGCCGACGCTCCCGCTGAGGCCGACGCGTCCGACGCCAGAGACGAGTGAAGGCCAAGTCGGGCGCCGGCTCGCTCGTCGAGCTGGTGCTCGTAGTCGCCGTTGCGCTCGGCATCGCGCTCGTCGTTCAGGCGTTCGTCGTCAAGCCCTACCGCATCCCCAGCGGCTCGATGGAGCCGACGCTGGCGGTCGGCGAGCGCGTCATCGTCAACCGCATCGGCAATCGCTTCGCCGCGCCGAGCCTGGGCGACATCGTCGTCTTCCACCCGCCGCACGGCGCCGACACGAGCGAATGCGGCAATCCCGGCGAGGGGCCCTTCTACGAAGGCCCGAAGAGCCGCGTGCCATGCGAGAGAGCGACCACGACCCGCTCGAACCAGAACTTCATCAAGCGGATCGTCGGACTGCCCGGCGATCGGATCGCCGTGCGCGACGGCCATGTCGTGCGCAACGGCGTCGAACAGCGCGAACCGTTCATCCGCGCCTGCGGCGGCGGCCCCGACTGCAACCTGGGGACGATCACCGTCCCGCCGGGTCACTACTTCATGATGGGCGACAACCGCGGCGAATCGGATGACAGCCGCTACTGGGGCCCGGTACCGCGCGGCTGGATCATCGGCAGCGCGTTCCTGTCGTACTGGCCGCCGAAGCACGTCGGCCTGCTCTGACGCACACCTCGTCCTCGCGACGCGGTAGAACTCGCACGTGAGCGCGACCGCCAGCCCTCCGCGCAGACGCAGAGCGAGAGCGCGTCCGCCGGCCCGCAAGCTGTTCGCGTTCGACCGCGCGCTCGGCGTGCGCTTCGTCGCCGGCGCGGACGAGGCCGGGCGCGGCTGCCTCGCCGGCCCGCTCGTCGCGGCCGCGGTGCTGTTCGACTACGAGCGGCTGCGTCCGACGGACGTGCGCGCGCTCGCGGCGCTCAACGACTCCAAGCAGCAGACGGAGGAGCGACGCGAGGAGCTGTACCCGCTGATCCTGCGCCTCGCGACCGACGTCGCGGTCGTCTCGCGCTGCGCGCCGGGGATCGACCGACGCGGGCTGCACAAGACGAACCTCGCGGCGCTGCGTGACGCGCTGGCGCGCGTGGCGCGCGACGGGTGCATCTGCCTGAGCGACGGCTTCCCGGTCGGCGCAGTCGGTCAGCGGCAGCGCGCCGTCGTCGGCGGCGACGCCACCAGCGCCGCGATCGCCGCCGCGTCGGTGATCGCGAAGGTCACGCGCGACCGCTACATGCGCCGCGCCGACGCGCTCCATCCCGGGTGGGAGTTCGCCGGTCACGTCGGCTACGCGACGCCCGAGCACCGCGCCGCGATCGAGCGCATGGGCGTCTCGCCGCTGCACCGGATGTCGTTCCAGTCGATCGCCTACCAGCAGCTGTCGCTCTAGAACGCACCCTCGAGGTGCTCTAAGGCGACGAGCCGGCCGCGCGCGTCGATCGTGACGCCGATCGCGTCGAAGCGCAGCTCGGGCGTCCGCGGCCGCTCGGCCTGCTCCGCCAGCCACGCCGCCGCCATCCGCCGCAGTCGCCGGCACTGCGCCTCGCGCAGCCCGTCGAACGGTCCCGAGCTGCCGAGGCGTCGCGTCTTGACCTCGCAGAAGACGATGCGTTGCGCGTCGGCCGCGATCAGGTCGATCTCGCCCCAGCGCGTGCGGTGGTTGCGCGCGACGATCGCGAAGCCCCGCCGCTCCATGTGATCGGCAGCAAGCTGCTCGCCGGCGCGGCCGAGGCGATGACGCAGGTCGGTGGACACGCGGCGGACGCTACGGCCGCTCCTGCGCGGGGCGGCACGGGCATCGCGCCGCCGCGCAGCGATCCCGCCACGACGCGCGCGTGCCTGCGCAGCTCCGTCCCGAAGCGCGCGCGTGCCGTCACAAGCCCGCTCGTAGCGTGGCCGACGTGCTCGCCCGCGTCGTCACGTTCGCCATCGACGGCATCGACCCACGGCCCGTGTGGGTCGAGGTCGACATCCGTCCGGGCCTGCCGGCTTTTCGCATCGTCGGCTTGGCTGACGCCTCTGTGCGCGAGGCGCGCGAGCGCGTGCACGCGGCGATCCTCAACTCCGGCTTCGAGTTCCCGGCGCGCCGGATCACCGCGAACCTCGCGCCGGCGCACCTGCGCAAGGTGGGGCCGGGCTTCGACGCCGCAATCGCCGTCGGCCTGTTGGCGGCGAGCGGCCAGTGCTCGGCCGACGCCCTCGAGCGCTGGGCGGTCTTCGGCGAGCTGTCGTTGAGCGGCGCGCTGCGTCCCTGCCGCGGCGTGCTGGCTGCCGCCGAGGGTGCGCGGCGTGCTGGCGTCACAGGCCTCGTCGTTCCGCGCGAGCGGGCGCAGGAGGCGGCGATCGTCGAGGAGGTGTCCGTCGCGGCGGTCGACGACCTGCGCGGTGTCGCCGCGTTGCTCGACGGCCGCGAGCCGCCCCAGCCGCCACCGCCGGCGCCCACGCCGACCGCCGCGGCGCTTGCCTTCGACGCGCCGGACCTCGCGGACGTGCGCGGGCACGAGCTGCCGCTGCGCGCGCTCGAGATCGCGGCCGCCGGCGGGCACAACCTGCTGCTTGAAGGGCCGCCCGGCAGCGGCAAGACGATGCTCGCGCGGCGCCTCCCGGGCCTGCTGCCGCCGCTGACGCGCGACGAGGCGCTCGAGGTCACCCGCATCCACAGCGTCGCCGGGAGCGGGCCCCGCTCGGGCCTCGCGACGGAGCGCCCGTTCCGCGCTCCGCACCACACCGTCTCGCCGGCCGGACTGGTCGGTGGCGGCCGGCCGCCGGCTCCGGGCGAGGCGAGCTTGGCGCATCACGGCGTGCTGTTTCTCGACGAGCTGTCCGAGTTCTCCCGCCCGAGCCTGGAGGCGCTGCGCCAGCCGATCGAGGACGGCGAGATCGTCATCGTGCGCGACCAGCAGGCGCTGAGGCTCCCCTCGCGCTTCATGCTCGTCGCCGCGACGAATCCGTGCCCGTGCGGGTACGCCGGCAGCGACCGGCTCTGCCGCTGTGGCGAGCACGAGCTGGCGCGCCACCGGCGCCGTCTGAGCGGACCGCTTCTGGATCGCATCGACCTGCTCGTAACGGTCGCGCGCCCGCACGCCGGCGCCTTGGCCGAGCCGCCACTGACCTCCTCGGCGGTGGTGCGTGAGCGTGTGCTCGCCGCCCGCGAACGGCAGCAGACGCGGCTGGCCGCCACCTACGTCCACACGAACGCGCAGCTCGACGCGCGCCTGCTGCGCGCGCACGTGTGCGTCGGTTCCGCGGCGCGACGCGCGCTCGCGCAGGCGTACGAGTGCGGTGGGCTGAGCGCCCGCGGCCACGATCGCGTCCTGCGCGTCGCGCGGACGATCGCCGACCTTGCGGCGCGCGACGTCGTCGAGCTGGACGACGTGCTGCAGGCGCTCGCTCTGCGCACGCGCGACGCGGCCGACGGCAACGAGGCGGTGGCCGCGTGAGCGCGTGCGAGCCCTGCCTGCGCCGCTCCTGGCTCGTCGCCCGGCTCGCCGGGCACATCGAGATCGCGTGGAGCGCGCGCCGCGGCAACGCCTCGCTGCTCGCGCTTCCGGACGGCGAGCTGATCGACGCGCTCGGCGGCAGACAGTGCGATGCCCTCCGGGGCGAGTACGAGCGCTTCGCCGCCGCGGGCCTGCTGCGCCGCTGCGCCGCCGCCCGCGTCACGGCGATCTGCCGGTGCAACCCGCGCTATCCGGTGGCGGTGACTGACCTGGCCGACGCGCCGGCAGTGCTCTACGTCCTCGGCGAGCCGGCACGCTTCGAGCAGGCGCTCGCGGCCGACCGCGTCGCGATCGTCGGTGCGCGCCGGGCGAGCGAATACGGGCTCCAGCAGGCGCGCGGCCTCGGTCGCGGGCTCGCTGCCGCCGGACTGACGGTCGTGAGCGGGATGGCGCTCGGCGTCGACGCCGCCGCGCACGTCGGCGCGCTCGACACCGACGGCTGCACGATCGCGGTCCTCGCCTGCGGCCCCGACCGCGCCTATCCGGCGAGCAAGCGTCACCTGCACGCGCGCATCGCCGCGAGCGGCGCCGTGGTCGCGGAGCTGCCGCCCGGGACGCCGCCGCGTCGCTGGTGCTTCCCCGCCCGCAACCGCATCATCGCCGCGCTCGCGCAGGCGACCGTCGTCGTCGAGGCCGGCGAGCGCTCCGGGTCGCTGATCACCGCCGGCCAGGCGGCGGACCTCGGTCGTGAGGTCGCTGCCGTCCCGGGGCTCGTGACGTCGCCGCTCGCAGAGGGGACGA
>JBQCIQ010000096.1:0-14985 GCA_051953595.1 Conexibacter sp.
CACCCCGTCGGCGACGACCGGCGTGAAGGACTACGGCGTGATCTGGCGCGTGATGGACCAGACCGACCCGTCGCTGGGGACGGTGAACGCGTCGATCAAGGTCGTACACGACACCTTCAGCTCCTCCGGGACGCTGACGACCGCCCAGCCCTCCTCGCCGGCGCTGACCGGCAGCCCGTCGAGCGGGTTCGTGCTGAGAGCGGTCGTCAGACCGGGCGGGGTGGCGCTGATGGGCTTGACGGCGATCCCGCCGGACGAGGTGTCGGCCGACGCGCCTGACGCGGTCAGACCTGTGCCGAGAGCGGGTGCGATCGACGGCGTCGTGTGGCGCGACTTCAAGCCCGGCGGCGGCAGACCGGGCGTCGTCGAGAGAGGTGAGTCGGGCCTCGGCGGGGTGAAGCTGGAGCTGCGGAACGCGTCCGGCGGCGGCGCGGTCGCCAGCACGACGAGCGCCGACGACGGCTCGTTCTCGTTCGGCGGCGTGAGACCCGGCTCCTACAGAGTGGCGATCGCCCCGTCGACGTTCGCGGCCCCGTTCGCGGGCGTGAACTGGCTCGGGCCGAAGCTGATCGTCCCGGCGGTGATGATCGCCTACGTGTGGGTGTGGGCCGGCTTCGCGATGGTGATCATCGCCGCGGGCCTGTCGGCGATCTCGCGCGAGGTGCTGGAGGCGGCGCGCACGGACGGGGCGACCGAGTGGCAGGTCTTCCGGCGCGTGACGGTGCCGCTGCTCGCGCCGGTGCTGAGCGTCGTGTTCATCACGATGATCATCAACGTCCTGAAGGTGTTCGACATCGTGCTGAGTGTCGCGCCGCAGTCCTCGCAGGACGACGCGAACGTGATCGCTTTGGCGATGTGGCGGACCTCGTTCGGCGGCGTGAACGACTTCGGGCTCGGCTCGGCGATCGCGGTGTTCCTGTTCATCCTCGTGCTGCCGGTGCTGGCGCTGAACGTGCGGCGCTTCCGGCGGGAGGTCTGATGGAGGCCTCCGGACAAGCGGCAGGACAGGCGGTGGCGCTGCCGCGGGAGCGGGCGCGCACCGGCGAGCCGTGGGCGGCGCGGATCGGGCGGGCGGCGACGCGCGCGCCGCTGAACATCATCCTCGCGGTGCTGGCGGTGATGTGGCTCGTGCCGACGCTCGGCCTGCTGCTGACGTCGCTGCTGCCGGCGACCGAGATCACGCAGACGGGCTGGTGGCACATCGTCAGCCACCCGAGCCTCGCGACGTTCCAGAACTACAAGGACATCTTCAACAACCAGGCGATCACGAGCGCGCTGTGGACGACGGTGCAGATCTCGGTCGGCAACACCGTGCTGCTGGTGATCGTGGCGTCGCTGGCCGGCTACGCGTTCGCGTGGCTCGACTTCCCCGGCCGCGACTGGCTGTTCGTCGTCGTGATCGGGCTGCTCGTCGTGCCGCTGCAGGTGGCGCTGATCCCGATCTTCCAGATCTATCAGGACACCGGCCTGTTCGACACGGTGCTCGGGCTGGTCCTCTTCCACGTCGCGTTCGGGCTGCCGTTCGGCATCTTCCTGATGCGCAACTTCTTCATCGGGATCCCGAGAGACATCATGGAGTCGGCGCGCATCGATGGCGCGTCGGAGCTGAAGATCTTCACGCGGCTGATCCTGCCGCTGGGGCTGCCGGCGATCGCCTCGCTGGCGATCTTCCAGTTCCTGTGGACGTGGAACGACCTGATCGTCGCGCTGACGTTCGGGCGCAACACGCAGCCGCTGACGGTCGCGATCTTCTCCCAGACGCGCCAGTTCGGCTCGAACATCGAGCTGATCGCGCCCGCCTCGTTCCTCTCGCTCGCGATCCCGCTCGTCGTCTTCCTGATCTTCCAGCGCTTCTTTGTGCAGGGACTGCTGGCGGGCAGCGTCAAGTAGCGGCCGCTACCGCTCGGGGAGGCGCGGGATCCGCCGCCAGTGGTCCTCGGCACGAGGCCGACGCACCGGGAAGCCGAAGATGTAGAAGATGTACTTGTGCCAAGGAATCGGTGGCGCGCCGGGCGGTGCGCCTCGGTGGCCGATCATCGGGCTCGGCATGGTCGGCTCGGCGATGAACAGCTGGCGCTCTTGCGGATCGAGCTTGCTCATGCGCCCGATGCTAGCCGGCGGTCGCGATGGATACGACCCATCCAAATATCTCAATTGCAAGAAACACACTCCCGATGTTGAAGGTGGTCATCATGCGAGCCAACTCCGCCTCGTTGCGCGTCATGCTCTCGCCCATGTTCAGCGCAAGCTCGCGTCGAAGGCCATAGCTGGACGGCGTCTCGGTGGTCGCCGTCTCGAGGTAGCTGCCGATCAACACTCCCGGATGCAGCCCGAACTCGAAGTCACGACGCGGGCGGAGGATCGTCAACGCCGCGATGGTGAGGCCCACGAACGCTGCGATCGCGATCCAGCCCGCGACGTCGAGCGCATCGCGCGCGAGAACGGGGCCGCCGAGGAAGGACGTAACGATCGCCGCGGCGGAGATCAAGAGGCCCGCGCGGGTGGAGAGCTGAGCGACCGCGCGCTCTTGCTCGTCGAGCGCGCGGCGGGCCTCGTCGAGGGCGAGGGCGTAGCCGTCTGCAGCGCGGTCGACCGGAGGCACCCGGTGAGCGTACGGACGCTCGTGTGACGGATGACCACCGCTTCGTCATACGATCGCGGCGTCATGGCGCAGAAGCTCTACGGATCCGACCTGGCGCACGTGCATGACGTCGCGTTCGGCGGCTGGGCGCGGGATGCGGCGCCGTTCGTGCTGGCGCGGCTGCGGGAGGCGGGGATCGCGGAAGGGCGGGTCGTGGACCTCGGCTGCGGCAGCGGCATCTGGGCCGCCGAACTGCTCGACGCCGGCTACGAGGTCGTCGGTGTCGACGCCTCGGCCGAGATGCTGGCGCTCGCCCGCGAGCGGGCGGCGGACGCGACGCTGGTGCGGGGGTCGCTGCACGACGTCGAGCTGCCGCCGTGCGTCGCGATCACCGCGATCGGCGAGTGCGTCAACTACGGCGGGCCGCCGAGCCTGGAGCCGCTGTTCCGCCGCGCCTGCACCGCGCTGGAGCCCGGCGGGCTGCTCGTCTTCGACGCGGCCGGCCCCGGCCGCGAGCCGGAGGGCCGGCGCCGTCTGCGCCACGAGGGCGACGGCTGGGTGATGCGCGTCGAGCTGGCCGAGGATCCGGCCGAGCGCACGCTCACGCGCCGCATCGCGCTCGTGCGCGACGGGCGCTCCAGCGAGGAGCTGCACGCGCTGCGGCTCTACGAGCCGGAGCAGGTCGTCGACTGGCTGGAGGCGAGCGGCTTCGACGTCACGCGGCATCCCGCGTACGGCGCCGCGAAGGGCCTCCCGGGCGTGCACGTCTACGTCGCGGCGCGACGGCCACCGCGCGGTGATACGGCTTGACCCGCTTGTTCACATAGCCGCCGATCGAGTCCGTGCGCAGCAGCTGCTCGTGCACGCGTGGCGGCACGTCCAGATAGCGGTAGATCCCGCCGCCGGCGTACTCGACTTCGAGCGTGCGGGAGCTGGCGTCGTAGCCGACGCTCGCGACCGCGCGGGACTCCACTGAACGGCGACGCACGCTTGAGACATACCACCTATCGGTGGTGTTCGAACGGCCGCGTGTCGCGCGCCGACGTGCGGGTTAGGCTGCGGCGCATGCGAACCACCTTCCTGCTGCTCTGTGCCTGCTGCGCCCTGCTCGTGCCCGCCGTCTCCGCGTCGGCGGCGAGATCCCGGCCCCACCGCGCGCCCGCCGCGCCCTGCGCCGCGAAGGGGTCGAAGACCGTCGCGCTGAACCCGCTGGCGCGGGTGTACGTGCGCTCCGAGCGCGGCGACGCCGACCAGCATCTGCTGATCGGCTGCCTGCTGCGCAGCGGGCAGACGGTGCAGCTCGCCAGCTGGTTCAGCTGCGACTGCAGCCGCGGCGACGAGCCCTCGCCGCAGGTGTGGCTGCGCGAGCGGATCGTCGCGGTCAACCGCTGGAGCTGCCCGCCCGACCCGGCGCTCGGCGACTGCGTCGGCAGCGCGCGCACGGTCTCGCTGCGCACGGGCGAGACGCTGCACAGCGCGAGCACCGGAACGTCGGTGGCCGCGCTCGTGCAAGGGCCGCGCGGGTCGTTCGCGTACGTGTCGTCCGGCGGGGCGGTCCTCAAGGTCGACGCGGACGGGGAAGGGGTCCTGCTCGATCCCGGGCCTGGCGTGGCGGCGGATTCGCTGGCGGCGGCGGGCGCGCACGTCTACTGGATGCACGGGGCGATTCCGTTCGCGGCGTCGCTGAGACCTTGACCGGCTGACCGTCATCCCGTACGCTTGTACGCGATGACGAACAGAGCGACGGATCGACTGGAGTGGGACGCCGGGGCGTACGAGACGGTCAACGCACCGATGAACGCGCGCGGCAACGACGCCGTCGCGCGGCTGGAGCTGCAGGGGGACGAGACCGTCCTCGACGCCGGCTGCGGCACGGGACAGGTGACCGCGACGCTGCTGGAGCGGCTGCCGCACGGCCGCGTGATCGCGCTCGACGGCTCGACCGCGATGCTGGACGCCGCGCGCGAGCGCTTCGCCGGCGACGCGCGCGTGTCGTTCGCGCACGCCGACCTCGGCCAACCGCTGACGCCGGCGGTTGAGCCCGCGTCGCTCGACGCGATCGTCTCGACCTCGACCTTCCACTGGGTGCGCGACCACGACGCGCTCTTCCGCCACCTCGCGGAGGTCCTGCGGCCGGGTGGGCAGCTCGTCGTCGACTGCGGCGGCGCCGGCAACATCGCGGCCGTGCTCGACGCGCTGCGCGAGCTGGGGTACGAGGACCTGCCGTGGACATACGCGGGCGTCGAGGAGACGGAGGCGCGGCTGCGCGCGGCCGGCTTCGATGCGCTCGACGTGCGGCTCGTGCCGCGCCTCTCGCGCCATGAGCCGCAGGAGCTGGAGCGCTTCCTCACGAGCGTCGTGCTGCGCACGTTCGTGATGGAGCTGGGGCCCGAGGCCGGCGCCCGGCTCGTGCGCGACGTCACCGCGCGGCTGCCCGAGCGCGAGCTGCACTGGGTGCGGCTGGAGATCGTCGCGCGGCGCGCGCTCAGCGGTGGGGCCGCGCGCTCGTGAGCATGAGCGTCGCGCGCTCCTCGTAGCGCACGGGACCGACGATCGTGGAGGTCGTGCTCGCGTTCGCGAGCGTGCGGCGGACGATCACGCCGGATCTCGGCAGGAGCCACGTGAACGCGGTGCCGGCGCCGATCGTGTTGCCGCTCACGTGCGTGGTCGTGCGAACGAGCAGCGTGAGCGTGCGGCGGCCGTCGAGCATCAGCGTGCGCGGGCCGATCACGACGCTGTCGTCGGTCGTCGTCGTGCCGGCGATGGCGCAGCGGCTGCGCCATCTGGCGCCGGCCAGCATGCGCGGCGGGCCGTCCGCCGACGACGGCGTGCAGGCGTACGTGCGACGGTCGACGTGGCCGGCGAACTCGTGCTCTTCGCTCTGGTCGACCAGGCGCCAGCCTGCGCCGCGCGGCGGGCAGATCAGCGCGGCGTCGTGGCGCGTCGCGAGCACGTCCCAGCGCGTGCGCAGACAGCCGCGCGGCGTGACGGAGACCGTGATCGTGGTGCGCGAGGGGTACGGGTGGCGGCGCGCGCCGAGCACGTGCGAGACCTCGAAGCCGCGCGTCGCGTAGACGTAGACGCCGGGCTGGAGCGCGCGGCCGCGCAGGCGCGGCGGGAGCGTGCGGGCTGCCGGCGACAGCGCGCGGAAGCGGGCGAGCGCCGCGGCGACCGACGCCGGCTCGGACGACTCGTGCGTGGCGAGGCGGAAGGCGACATAGCCGGCCAGCGCGAGGACCGCGACGGCGGCGACGATGAGGACGCGCGAGCGGCGCACGCGGCGACCGTAGCGGGCGCCTCGGCCGGTCCCCTCAGGCCGGCACGCCCGGCACGCTCACGCGCTCGCCCGGCAGCGTCGCCGCGCGTGTCACCAGCTCGGCCGTCAGCAGCGCGCTCAGCAGCTGCACGAGCAGCAGCGTCAGCAGGACCGTCAGCTGCACACGCGCGGCCGTCTCCGGCGAGGCGCCGCCGAGCACGAGGCCGACGAACGTGCCCGGCAGCGTCACGAGCCCCGCGGAGCGGGTCTGGTCGACGAGCGGCACCATCGCGCCGGCGATCGCGCGGCGCGTGAGCGGGGCGAGCGCGTCGCGCGCGCGGTCGCCGAGCGACAGCCGCGCCTCGATCTCGTCGATCCCCCCGACCAGGTCCTCGACCAGCCGCCGCCCGGTGAGCGTCGTCGCGAGCATCGCGCCGCCGATCAGGATCCCCGCCGTCGGGATCGTCGCGCGCGGCGTCGCGGCGAACGCGCCGACGAGCAGCAGCACGCCGACCGCGCTCAACGCCGGCAGCGCGATCGCGGCGATCGCGATCCGCCGTGCGTTCGGCAGCGCGCGGATGCGCGAGCCGGCGGTGAGCGAGGCGGTCGTCACCATCACCGCGACGAACGCGATCGCGAGCACGGGGACCTTGAAGACGAGCGCGATCAGCGCGCCGACGACCGCGAGCTGAAGCGCGGCGCGCAGGGCCGCCGTCAGCAGCGAGCGGCTGAGGCCGAGCCGCTGGCGGTACGCGAGCCACGCGGCGGCGAGCACGAACGCCGCGCTGGCGGCGACCTGCGCGACCGCGCGGCTCATGACCGCGGCTCCGCGGTCGCAAGCAGCTCCGCCGGCGCGCCGACGAGCGCCGTCCCGTCGCGCAGCGCGACGACGCGGTCGGCCAGCTCGCGCGCGAACGCGAGGTCGTGCGTGGCGACGACGACGCCGAGGCCCGCGCCGGCGAGCGAGCGCAGCGTCGCGCCGACGTGGCGGGCGGCCGCGGCGTCGAGCGCGGCGGTCGGCTCGTCGAGCAGCAGCAGCTCCGGTCTGCGCGTGAGCGCGCGCGCGAGCGCGACCCGCGCGCGCTCGCCGCCCGACAGCTCGCCCGCCGGGCGGTCGAGGAACGCCTCGCTCAGGCCCGCGGCGCGCAGCGCCTCCACAAGCGTCGCCTCCTCGACCGCCGCCGGGTCGAGTCCGTAGCGCAGGTTCTCGCGCACGCTGCCCGGCAGCATCACCGGCAGCTGGCCGACGAGGCCGACGCGCCGGCGCAGCGCGGTCGGCTCCAGCTCGGCGGTCTCCTCGCCGTCGAGCAGCACGCGGCCGGCGCTCGGCACGAGCAGGCGGTTCATGCAGCGCAGCAGCGTGCTCTTGCCGGCGCCGGAGGGTCCCACGAGGGCGAGCACCGCGCCCTTGCGCGCCTCGAAGGAGATGTCGCGCAGCACGGTCCGCTCGCCGTGCCCGACCGCCAGCCCGCGCACGGCGAGGCCGTCGATGCGTTCCTCCTGCGGCCCGTTCACCGGGCGAACGCTAGCCGTCCACGAGCAGGCCGCGCATCGGGCCGATGAGGCGCTTCGTGCGGCGCGAGACGGCTGGCAGCTCCATCAGCCGGTGCGTGCGCGGCAGCTCGGCGCGGTGCAACCGCAGCTGGTCCTGCGCGATCGGGCGCCACAGCTCGTCGACGACGCGCGCCGGGTCGCCGCCGACCTGCTCGACCGGCAGCTCCAGATGCTCGGCCCACAGCTCCAGGCGGGTTCTGCGCGCCAGCGCCTCGTCGCAGGTCAGCACGTTCATCTCGGTGTCGTTGAAGAGCGAGTGCTCGTTGAGGTTGGCGGAGCCGATCGTCAGCCAGCGGTCGTCGACGATCCCGACCTTCGCGTGCACGTACAGCGAGTGCGTGCGCGTGCCGCTGCGGGCGCTGATCGTCGCCGCCAGCAGGCGGTCGGAGCCGTCGGCCGCCTCGATCAGCCGGCCGAGCTGGCCGCGCGTCGTGTCGGCGCCGTTGTTCGGCTTTGCCGGCAGCAGCAGCACGAGCCGGAAGTCGGGATGCGGCGGGTCGGTCAGCTTGGCGGACAGGATCTCCGCGATCTCGGTCGACCACAGGAACTGGTTCTCCAGGTAGATCAGCCGCTGCGCCGACTTCAGCGCGCGCACGTAGGCGTCGAGGATGCGGAAGTCGCCGCGGGGGATGAATTCGTACGTTCTGTCGGGGATCGTGCGCAGGACCTGCACGGTCGTGTCGCCGTGGGTGCTCTGTGGGCGGGGCGGCGGCAGCGGCTCTCTCGCGACCTCCTGCCAGCGGGCGCGGAAGTGCTCGGCGACGTCGGCGACGGCGGGGCCGCGCAGGCGGGTGGCCACGTCATGCCAGCCGAGCCGCCCGCGGTCCGGGTGCTCGTCGTCGTCCCAGCGGTCGCCCGAGAGCGCGGTCAGGTCGATCCCCCCGACGAACGCGACCTCGTCGTCGACGATCACGATCTTCTCGTGGTGGCAGTGCATCGTGCGCTCGCGCGCGTCGAGCACGCATCTGATCTTCGTGCCGTCGGTGAGCTGATCGCGGATCTGCTTGACGTCGGAGCGCTTCGGCTCGAACACGGGCGCCGGCGGCCCGGCCCACACGAGCACGCGCACGTCGACCCGCTCCGCCAGCTCGGCGAGCACGTCGCGCAGCGTGCGCGGCGGCGCGCCGCCATCGCGCTCGATCGCGAACGAAGGCGTGACGTGCCAGCCGGCGATGTGCACGTGCGATCTCGCCTGCTTGATCGCGGCGCAGATCTCGCCGATCGCGCGCTCGCCGTCGACCAGGACGTGCAGCTCGTTGCCGGGACGCGGCGGCGGGTCGCCCGCGGCCCACAGGCTGTCCTGCCGGCCGTCGGTGATCTGCTCCAGCACGTGCGCGTGGCCGAGCTTTCGCAGCCGCCGCCGGTGGTGGTCGCGCACCTGGCGCTCCAGCTGCTCCCCGACCGTGCGGTCGACGCGCGCGATCGTGTCGGGGATGAGCGTCATCCCGGTGGTGGTACCCGGCTTGCGCTCAAGCCACGAGCGCGGCCTGCTCGTGCTCGACGCGCGAGCCGCTGCGGCCCTTGATCACACGCAGCCGGGCGGGGATGCGATGGCGCAGCTCGGCGACGTGGGAGACGATGCCGACGGCGCGGCCGCCCTCGCGCAGGCCGTCGAGCACGTCGAGCACTTCGTCGAGCGTGCGCTCGTCGAGCGAGCCGAAGCCCTCGTCGACGAACAGCGTCTCCAGGCGGCTGCCGCCGGCCTCGGCGGCGACGACGTCCGCGAGGCCGAGCGCGAGCGCGAGGCTCGCGAGGAACGTCTCGCCGCCGGAGAGCGTCGCCGGCGGGCGCTCCTGGCCGGTCCAGCCGTCGATCACGCGCAGCTCCAGGCCTGAGCGGCCGGTCCCCTTGCGCAGCTCATCGGTGTGGATCAGCTGGTAGCGGCCGTTCGACATCCGCTCCAGTCGGATCGTCGCGGCCTGCGCGACCTCCTCCAGGCGGGCGGCGAGCACGTAGGCGGAGAGGCGCATGCGCAGGCGGTTGCTGGCGGCGGAGCCGTCGACGAGGCCGGCCAGCTCCTTGATCGTGCGCTCGCGCTCGGCGATCGGCTGGAGGTCTTCGAGCGCCACTCCCAGTGCCGCCGCCAGGCGTCTCAAGTCGGCGAGCCGCTTCTCGGCGAGTCCCAGCCGCCGGGCGGCCAGCTCGTCGGCTTGGGTGGCGTCCGTGGCGTTCGCTGAGAGGGCATCGAGGGGAAGGGGCTCGTGCGGCGCGGCGTGCCGCTCGTCGCCGTCGTCGCCCAGCTCGCGCGCGAGCTGTTCGGCGAGCACTCGGCGCTCGGCGAGGCCGCGGTCGTAGTCCTCGATGCGCTGGGCGAGCGCCTGCTGGGCGTCGGCGTCGAGCAGCGCCGCGCGCGCGTGCGCCGCGTCGGCGAAGCCGGCCTCCTTGGCGGCCGCCTCCTGCTCGGCAGCGTCGGCCTCCGCGCGCAGGGCCTGGGCCCGGTCGGCGATCGAGGGCGCGTCGCCGCGCGCCTCGGCGACGCGCTTGCGGTCGGCTTCGAGCGCGCTGCTGCGCTCGGCGCGCGTGGCGCGGGCGGCGGTCTGGTCGCGGGCTGCTTGGTCGCGCGCCTGCTCGTGCTCCTTCGTGCGGGCGTCGAGGGCGGCGAGCCGCTGCTCGGCGTCGGCGGCGCTTGCGGCGATGGCGCGCGCCTGGGTCAGGTCGGCTTCGAGCTGTGCGGCATGCGCCGTCAGCGCGTCGGCCGGCTCATCGCCGGCGACGGCGCGGGCGGCAGCAAGCGCGGTGTCGATCTCGGCCACCGCGCGCTCGGCCTGCTGGCGCTCGGCTGCGGCGCGCTCGTGCCGGGCCTGGGCGTGCTGCTCGTGCTCGGCGAGCGAGCTTGGCCCCGACGGGTGGGCATCGAGGGGGAGGGAGCGGGTGGCGGGGTCGATCGCGGTGGCCGGCTCGACGTGCGCGGGCGCCGGGTGCTCGGTCGAGCCGCAGACGGCGCAGGGCTCGCCCGGCTGGAGGCCCGCCGCCAGCTCGGCGGCCATGCCGGCGAGTCGCCGCTCGCGCAGGTCGAGCCAGGCGCTGTGGGCGGCCTGCTCGGCGTCGACCGCTTGGCGACGGCGGTCGTCGGCAGACTCACGCTCGGCCGCCAGGCGGTCGCGCTCGGCCGCGGCTTCGGCTCTGTGCTGGGCGGCTTGGGCCTCGGCCTGGAGGCGCTCCGTTCGGGCGGCGGCCTCGCGCGCCGCGGTCACGGTGGCATCGAGGGCGGCGCGGTCGTTGGCCGCTTGCTCGATCGCGCCGATCGCCTCCTGCGCCCGCGCCCCGGCCTCCTCGGCGCTCCGCGCGAGCGCCGCCAGCTGCTCGTCGGCAGCGGCCAGCCGCGCCTCGACGGCCGCCAACGCATCGAGCGCCCCGGCCGCCTCCCGCAGCTCGCGTGGCGAACTCTGGTCGTTTGTGCACGTATATCCGGCATAAGTGACCAGAGTTCGGGAGAGGAGCGCGGCGAGCGGGGCGGCGCGGCGGGCGGCGGCGAGCTGGGACTCGGCCTCGTCGCGCTCCGCGCGTCTGGACTCCCAGCGGGACAGGTCCTCGGCGGCGGCTGCGTGGCGGGCGCGGCGCTCCGCCACGGCGCGGGCCTCGGCGAGCGCGGCCTCGGCCTGGGCACGGGCGGCCGCGGCGGCGCGGCGGGCGTCGGTGGCGCTCACCAGCTCGGCTTCGGCGCGGACGCCGAGGCCCGCGACCCACTCGGCGTAGACGTCCGTCTCCTCGGGCGCCGGCTCGTCCGCCACCTCGGCGACGCGCGCGGCCAGCTCCCGCACACCACGCGTGGCGGCGTCGCGCTCGGCCCAGGCGGCCTTGCGGCGGTCGTTCAGCCAGTGCTCCACGCGCGTGAAGCGGTCGGTGCCGAAGAGGCGTTCCAACAGTGGCAAGCGCTCTCTGCTGTCCGCCCGCAGGAAGCGAGCGAACTCGCCTTGAGGGAGCAGCACGATCTGGCAGAACTGATCGTGGGACATCCCGAGCAGCGCTTCGAGCTCGTGGCGTGCCTCGTCAGGACGGGCGGCCAGGGTGACCCACTCGTTGCTCGCAGTTTCGAGCTCCTGAACGGTGCAGGTCGGCGGGTCCTCGGTGAAGCCCTCGCCGCGCAGCTTCGGACGCTCCTGCGGGGGACGGCGCACGATCCGCAGCCGGCGCTCGCGCAGCGTCACCTCCAGCTCGACTTCGGTGCGCGTGCTCGGGTCGGCATGGTCGGAGCGCAGGCGGGCATCGCGGGCGCGCGCGCCGGGGACCTGCCCGTAGAGCGCGAATGCGACCGCGTCGAGCAGGGTCGTCTTGCCGGCGCCCGTGTCGCCGTGCAGCAGGAACAGCCCGGCCTCGGACAGCGCGTCGAAGTCGACCTCCTCGGCGCCGGCGAACGCCTGGAAGGCGGTCACGCGCAGACGGTGCAGGCGCACGGCGACCGCCCGGCCTACGCCGCCAGCTCGGCCACCCGCCGCGCGGTGAGCGCGTCGCGCAGCAGCGCCAGCTCGTCGTCGTCCGCCGCGCGCCCGCGCGTGTCGGACACGAAGCGCTGCACCAGCTCGTCGTCGTCGAGTCCGCGCAGGCGCTGGTAGGAGCCGGCCGGCGCGGCGTCGGCGCCCTGCGGGTCGAACGCGAGCGCGACGGCGTGCGGGAAGCGCCGGCGCAGCCGCTCCATCGCGTCGCCCGGGCGGACCGGGTCGGTCAGCGTCGCCTGCACCCACGCGCTCTCGGCGTCCGCCAGCCGCGGGTCGGCAAGCAGCTCGTCGAGCGTGCCGCGCAGGTTCGCCAACGGCCGCGGGACCGGCGTCGGCAGCAGCTCCACGAGCGGCAGCGCGCCCACCGTCACCTCCACGACCGCGACGGACTTCGCCTGGCCGGCCTCGGAGAACGAGAACGCCAGCGGCGAGCCGGCGTAGCGGCCGAGCCCGCCGCCCACCACCTGCGGACCGTGCAGATGCCCGAGCGCGACGTAGTCGGCGCCCTCGAACGCGAACGCCGGCACGTTCGCCGCCCCGCCGACCGCGAGGTCGCGTTCGCTCTCCGACGGCATCCCGCCGGCGACGAACGCGTGCGCCATCACGACGACCGGCGCGGCGGCCGGACCGGACCCGCGCGCCGCCACGGTCGCGCGGACCCGGTCCATCGCGGCGCCCATCGCCGCCGCATGCGAGCGCTCCTCGATGCCCAGCGGCTCGCGCACGAGGTCTGGCTCCAGGTAGGGGACGGCGTAGACGAACCCGTCCCCGACCGGGATCGGGTCCGCGAGCGAGCACACCGGGTCCGTGCGCACGTGCACGCCCGCGCGCGCGAGCAGTTGCGCGCCGAACCCCAGCCGCGCCGCCGAGTCGTGATTGCCGGAGATCGCGACGACCGGCGCGACCTCCGCCAGCCGCGCCAGCGCCTCGCTCGCGAGCCGCACCGCGTCGACCGGCGGCAGCGCGCGGTCGTAGAGGTCGCCGGCGATCAGCACGCCGTCCACGGCGGACGCGCGCGCGGTCTCCACGAGGAAGTCGACGAACGCCGCCTGCGCGCTCAGCAGGTCCTCGCCGTGGAAGGCGCGGCCGAGGTGCCAGTCTGCGGTGTGGAGCAGGCGCATCGTGGGGTCCAAGATGGCGCGCGGGGCGGATGGAACGGGCGTACGCTGCTGCGATGCGGCGCCTGCTCGGCCGGCTCGCCACCGTCGTCCTGCTGGACGCCGCCGCGCTGCTGCTGCTGAGCGCGCTGCTGTCGGGCTTCACCGCCGACAGCTTCGGCGCCGCGCTGATCCTCGCGCTGCTGCTCGCGCTCGCGAACGCGCTCATCTGGCCGCTGCTGATCCGCTTCGCGCTGCCGTTCACCGTTCTCACGCTCGGGCTCGGCGCGCTGGCGCTCAACGCGCTCGTGCTGCTGGCGATCGCGAGCATCGACTACGGCGTCCACGTCAAGGACTTCGGCACCGCGCTCGTCGTCGTGCTCCTCCTCACCGCGCTCACGAGCGTCGCGGAGGCGATCCTCGCGCTCGACAGCGGCGACCTGTGGGTCCGCCACGTCGTGGTCCGCCAGCTCAGGCGCACGAAGCTGGCCGTGCACAGCGACGTCCCGGGGATCCTCTTCCTGGAGATCGACGGACTCGCGCACGACGTGCTGCGCCGCGCGCTGCGCGACGGCAACGCGCCGGCGCTCGCGCGCTGGGTGCACTCCGGCAGCCACCGGCTGGAGCGCTGGGAGACCGACTGGTCCTCGCAGACGGGCGCCTGCCAGGCGGGGATCCTGCACGGCTCCAACGCGAACATGCCGGCGTTCCGCTGGTGGGAGAAGGAGCGTGGCGCGGCGATCGTCACGAACCACCCGCGCGACGCGGCCGAGCTGGAGCGCCGCCACTCGGACGGCAGCGGGCTGCTGCACGGCGACGGCGCCTCGCGCGCGAACATCCTCTCCGGCGACGCGCCCCACTCGATGCTGACGATGTCGACCGTGCTCGACCGCCAGCGCCACGGTCGCCTCGGGCAGGACTACTTCGCCTACTTCGCGAGCCCCTACGGCGTGGCGCTGACGCTGCTGCGCTCGCTGGGCGAGGCGGCCTCCGAGCGCTTCAGCGCGATTGAGCAGCGCCGCCGCGACGTGCGGCCGCGCATCAAGCGCAGCGTGTCGTACGCGTTCGTGCGCGCGTACGCGACGATCGTGCAGCTCGACCTGCAGGTCGCCGCCGTCACCGCCGACGTGCTCGCCGGCCGGCCGGTCGTCTACACGACGTTCCTCGCCTATGACGAGGTCGCGCACCACTCGGGCGTCGAGCGGCCGGACACGCTCGCGACGCTGCGGCGCGTCGACAAGGCGATCGCGCGGATCGCGGCGGCGATCGAGCACGCCCCGCGGCCGTACGAGGTCGTCGTGCTGAGCGACCACGGGCAGTCGCAGGGGGCGACGTTCCTCCAGCGCTACGGCGAGACGCTGGAGCAGTTGGTGCAGCGTCACGCCGGCGGCGCGCAGGTGCACGCGGAGGTCGGCGGCGGGGAGGAGGGGCGCGCGCAGGTCGACGCGGGCCTCGCCGAGCTGGCCGCGCGCCCGACCGTGAGCGGCCGCGCCGCGAAGGCGCTCGCCGGCGCGCGCGAGGACGAGCTGGGCCTGCGCGACGGCGCCCCTGCGGCCGGCGAGCTGCCCGAGATCGCCGTGATGGCGTCCGGCAACCTCGGCCTGATCTCGTTCCCGGACGTCCACCACCGCATGACCAAGGAGGAGATCGACGCCCGCCACCCCGCTCTCCTCGCCACCCTCGCCAACCACCCCGGCATCGGCTTCCTGCTGGTGCGCAGCGACCGGCACGACGGCGTGGTGCTCGGCCCGTACGGCGTCGAGATCCCCCTCGACCGGCTCGACGACGAACCCGGCCCGCTCGCCGCCTTCGGGCCCGGTGCAGCCGACGCCGTCCGCCGCACCCACTCCTTCCCGCACGCCGCCGACATCATGGTCAACTCCTTCCACGACCCCGCCGACGGCGAAGTCCTCGCCTTCGAGGAGCAGATCGGCTCCCACGGCGGCCTCGGCGGCCCCCAGGCCCACCCCTTCCTGCTGTCCCCCCTCACGCTGTCGCCGCCCGTCGACGACGGAGTGGAACTCACCGGGGCCGAGCAGGTGCACCACGTCCTGCGCCGCT
>JBQCIQ010000097.1:0-10409 GCA_051953595.1 Conexibacter sp.
CGAGACCGAGCAGCTGCTCGCCCAACGCGGCTGGTAACGAGGCCAACGGCGTGCACGCGCCGGTCAGGCCGTGCCGGTCCCGACCGTCTGCGCGATCAGCGCATGCGCCGCGGGCGAGTGGCGCTTGCCGCTGCGCCAGCAGAGCGAGATCCGGTGCGTCAACGTCGGGCCGCGCAGCGCGGCGGTCTCCACCGGCGGCCCGGGCGCCTCGGCGTCGGAGCGCGGAAGGATCGCGACGCCGAGGCCGGCGGAGACGATCGCCCGCGCCCGCGCGACCTCGTTCGTCTCGAACGCGATTCGCGGCTCGTACCCGGCAGCGAGCGCGATCCGCCGCACGGCCGTGCGGATCGTCGCCCCCTCGCGGAAGGCGACGAGCTCCTCGCCGCTCAGATCTCCGATCGTCAGGCGGCGGCGGCCGGCGAGACGGTGCCCTGCGGGCAGCGCGACGACGAGCGGCTCGCTCGTGAGCGGGCGCAGCTCCAGGCCGCGCGCGTCCTCCTCGTCGACGATCGACAGGAACGCGACGTCGAGCGCGTCGTCGCGCAGCGCGTCGGCGAGCGTCGTGCTGAGGTCCTCGCGGACAGCCAGCTCGACGCCCGGGAAGCGGGAGTGGAAGCCGCCGAGCAGGCGCACGAGGTCCAGCGGCCCCGGGGTCTGCGTCAAGCCGATCGTCACCCGTCCTGCGATCACGCCCTTGAGGCGCTCGAGCTGCGCTCTGGCGGCGTCCAGCTCCGCGAGTGCGCGCCGCGCGTGCACGACGAGCAGCTCGCCCGCTTCCGTCAGCCGGACGCGGCGCGTCGTACGGTCCACGAGCGGCATGGCGAGCTCCGCCTCCAGCTTCCGGACCTGCTGCGAAAGGGCTGGCTGAGCGATGCGGACGCGCTCGGCGGCACGCGTGAAATGGCGCTCCTCGGCGAGCGCGACCAGATAGCGCAGCTGGCGCAGCTCCATAGCGAAAGCTTATGAGATTGCAAGCAATCTGGTCTTGGACTTCTCAATCGAGCGCGGGCATGCTGCGCCGCATGGCCGGGAAGGTGGTCGCAACGGCACGCGAGGCCGTGCAAGGCGTCGCGAGCGGAATGACGCTCGTCGTCGGAGGCTTCGGGCTGTGCGGGATCCCCGAGGCGTCGATCGCGGCATTGCGCGAGCTCGGCGCGCGCGACCTCACCGTCGTCTCCAACAACTGCGGAGTCGACGACTTCGGTCTCGGGCTCCTCCTCGCAAACCGCCAGATCGGGAAGATGGTCTCCTCCTACGTGGGCGAGAACAAGGTCTTCGAGCGTCAGTTCCTGTCAGGCGAGCTGGACGTCGAGCTGGTGCCGCAGGGCACCCTCGCCGAGCGGATGCGCGCCGGCGGCGCCGGAATCCCCGCCTTCTACGTGCCGGCCGGCGTGGGCACGCCGGTCGCCGAAGGCAAGGAGGTGCGCAGCTTCGGCGACAGGTCCTACCTGCTGGAGCGCGCGATCGTCGCCGACTTCGCGTTCGTGCGCGCGTGGAAGGGCGACCCGCTCGGCAACCTCGTCTACCGGCGCACCGCTCGCAACTTCAACCCGCTCGCGGCCACGGCCGGACGCGTCACGGTCGCGGAGGTCGAGCAGCTCGTCGAGGTCGGCGAGCTCGACGGCGACGCGATCCACACCCCCGGCATCTTCGTGCAGCGGATCTTCGCGGCGCCGGCGGAGAAGCGCGTCGAGCGGCTCACGATCTCGGAGGGATAGTCGCCATGGAGGACGCTCGCGTTCGCATCGTCAGACGGGCCGCGCGGGAGATCGCGGACGGCATGGTCGTCAACCTCGGCATCGGCCTGCCGACGCTGATCGCGAACCAGATCGGCGACCGTGAGGGCGTGCTGCTGCAGTCGGAGAACGGGCTGCTCGGGATCGGGCCGTACCCGGCGGAGGCGGAGGTCGACGCCGACCTCATCAACGGCGGCAAGGAGTCCGTCACCGGGGTCCCCGGCGCCTCCTTCGTCGACAGCGCGGAGAGCTTCGCGATGATCCGCGGCGGCCACGTCGACCTCGCGATCCTCGGCGGCATGGAGGTCTCGGCGGGCGGCGACCTCGCGAACTGGATGATCCCCGGCAAGATGGTGAAGGGGATGGGCGGCGCGATGGACCTCGTCGCCGGCGCGAAGCGCACCGTCGTGATCATGGAGCACTGCAACAAGGCCGGGGAGTCGAAGGTCAAGCAGCAGTGCACCCTGCCGCTGACCGGCATCGGCGTCGTCGACCGCCTGATCACGGAGCTGGCGGTGTTCGACTTCTCGGGCGGCGAGGGCGCCGGACCGCGCACGCTGACGCTCGTCGAGACGCAGCCCGGCGTGACGGTCGAGCAGGTGCGCGATCAGACCGCCGCGGAGTTCGCGGTCGCACTCGCCGGCTCGGGCGCGGTCGCGGGCTGACGCACCGTCGCGCGGTGGCGCGGCCCGAGCCGCGTCGCGAGCGCCAACTTGGCGAGCGCGATCAGGGCGAGCGCGCCGAACGGGCCGCCGTATCCGCCGAAGCTGTCATGCAGCGCGCCGATCGCCAGCGGCGCGAGGGCGGCCACCGAGTAACCGACGAGGAAGGTCATCGCCGCCAGCCCCGTCGAAGCGCCGGCGTCCCCGGCGTAGTCGACGATCAGCAGCAGCGTGAGCGAGAAGCCGCCGCCGAGTCCGAGGCCGAGCGCCGCCGTCGAGACCCACGGCAGCCCGTCCGGCAGCGCCCAGAGCGACACGGCCGCCGCGGCGGTGAGCGACACCGCGCCGATGAGCGCCGGCCGCCGGTCGTGTTGCCAGGCGCCGCGGTCAGCCAGCCACGGGAGCAGCAGCGCGGTCACGAGCTGCGCGAGGTGCAGCTCGCCGACCAGGTCCCCGGCCGCCGTCTGCGACCAGCCGCGATCGGCGTAGGCGGCCGGCAGCCACGCGAGGTAGGCGTAGGCGAGCGCCGACTGCAGCGCGAAGAAGCCGCCGAGCAGCCACGCCGCCGGCACGCGCCACGGCAGCCCCGGCGAGACGGCGCGGGCGGACGCGTCGACGCCCGCGGCGCATCGCCGTGCCCGCGCGCGCGCCCCCAGCAGCCCGGTCGCCGCGACCGCGGGGAGCGCCGGGAGCGCCCAGACGCCGAGCGACAGCTGCCACGAGCCGAGCACCCGGGCGAGCGGAACCGCAAGCGCGCCGGCCGTCGCCGCTCCGAGCAGCATCGCCGCCGAGCACACGGCCGTCGCCGCTCCCGCCCGCGTCGGGAACGCCGCCTTCACGAGGCCCGGCAGCATGACGCCCGCGGCCGCCACGCCGATCCCGGCCACGAGCGTCGCGGCGAACAGCACGGCCGTCTCGCCCGCCGCCCCCCGCAACCCGTTGCCGACGGCCACGCAGGCGATCGCCGCGAGCAGCGTCCGCTCACGTCCCCAACGGCCCGCGAGCCGGTGCGCGACGACTCCGAGCAGCGCCATGCACAGCAGCGGCAGCGACGTGAGCACGCCGACCGCCGCCGCCGACAGCCCGAGATCGCGCCGGATCTCGTACGCCAACGGCGGCAACGACGTGACCGTCGTGCGCAGGCTCAGCGCCGTCAGGACGAGCCCGAGCGCGAGCAGCAAGCGGTCCTTCCGGTGACCGGACATCGCAGCGGCGCGAAGCGGCGGCGCGCTAGGCGGCGGGTACCGCGCTCTTCTGAACGCGGTACTCGCGCAGGTATCCCTCGACCGTGGCGAGGTGCTCGCGCATCGCCTCGCGCGCCCGCTCCGGGTCGTGGTCGGCGATCGCGGCGAGGATCGCCTTGTGCTCGGGCAGCGTCTTGCGCAGGCGGTGCTCGGGGTGCAGCGCCAGCTGGGGTCGCAGCGTGCCCATCGCACGCTGGATCGGCTCGACGACACGCGGCAGCACCTGGTTGCCGGAGGCCCGGAACATGGCGCCGTGGAAGGCGATGTCGGCCTCGTGGAAGCGCCGGTTCGCCTCCTCGTCGGTCTGCGACTCGACCGCGAGCGCGCTCATCGCCGCGAGCGCGTCGGCCATGTCGGAGAGGTCTCTGCCGGAGGCGCGCTGCGCCGCGAGCGCGGCTGCTTCGGTCTCCAGCATGCGGCGGCACTCGAGGTAGTGGGACAGCACGCTGACGCTGGCCGCGGTCGGCATGAGCGCCGCCAGCACGTCGGCGTCGAGCACGTTCCACTCCGACACCGGGTTGATCCAGGCGCCGCGTCCGTGACGGATCGAGATCACGCCGCGGTCCTCGAGGCTGCGCAGCAGCTCGCGGACGACGCCGCGGCTGACGCCGAGCTGGCCGGCCAGCTCCATCTCCGGCGGCAGCCGCTCGCCCGGCTCGTGCTTCCCGCGGGCGATCTCGTCCAGCAGCGTCCGCATCATCTGGTGGTGGAGCCGGGTGGAGCGGCGCGCGTCGTCCAACGTCAGTGCTCCGGGTCGTGCGCGTAGAAGCGCTGCGTACGCTGGCCGGCCTGGTGCTCGGCGGACAGCGCGAGCATCTGCTCGTCGCCGCTGGTCTGGAAGATGCCGACGTCCCAGAAGCACTCGGTGCCGGACAGCAGCCGATGCCGTTCGACCTTCGCCACGATCACCGACGGCCCCGCCTCGGAGCGGGCCGCGTCGACCGCTTCGGCGAACTGATCGAGCGTCTGCGCGCTGTGCACGCGGCAGCCCATCGAGCGCGCGTTCGCGGCGTAGTCGACCTCGACGTAGGAGCCGGACAGCCGCCCGTCGCCGTGCTCGTCCCGCTCGCGCAGCTCGTTGCCGAAGTCGCGGCCGGTCTTGCCGACCTGCAGCGAGCGGATCGCCTGATAGCCGCCGTTCTCGACCACGATGACGTTGACGTCGAGGTGCTCCTGGACCGCCGTGACGAGCTCCGTGTTGGCCATGAGGTACGTACCGTCGCCGATCACGACGAAGATTGCGCCGGGCGTCTCGAGACGCGCCAGCCGGTAGCCCAATCCTGCCGGAATCTCGTGGCCCATGCACGAGAAGCCGAACTCGATGTGGCACTCGCTTCCGTTCGCAGGATCCCACATGCGGTGGACGTCGGCCGGAGGCGTGCCGGCGGCCGTCACGACCACGTCGCCGGCGCCGGTGCGCTCGTTGAGCACGCGCAGCACCTGGCCCTGGCTCATCGCCTCGCCCTCGCGCGGCGCGAGGTCCTGCGCAAGCGCCTCGGCCCACGCCGACTGCTCGCGGCGGATCTCCTCCCGATACGCCTCGCCGGTCGTCCAGCCGTCCGCGCGCAGCGCCTCGCGCAACCGCTCGAGCGTCAGGCGCGCGTCGCCGACGACCGGCGCCGCGCCGAGCTTGTGCGCGTCGTGCGACGCGACGTTCATGCTCACGAAGCGCACGTCGGGATGCTGGAAGAGCGACTGGGAGCCGGTCGTGAAGTCCTGCATGCGCGTGCCGACGCCGATGACGCAGTCGGCCTGCGCGGCGATGCGGTTGGCCGCGAGCGTGCCGGTCGAGCCGACTCCGCCGAGTCCGAGCTCGCCGGCAGGCCCGCAGCCCTTGCCGGCGTACGTCTCGCCGACAGGGATCCCCAGCTCCGCGGCGAAGCGCGCGAGCTCGTCCTGCGCAGCCGCGTAGCGCACGCCGCCGCCGGCGACGACGAACGGGCGCTCGCTCGCGCGGATCGCCGCGAGGGCCGCCGCCAGCTCCTCCTCGGCAGGCGGACGACGCACGATCGACCACGTGCGGGGGGTGAAGAAGCTCTCCGGGAAGTCGAACGCCTCGCCCTGCACGTCCTGCGGCAGCGCGATCGTGACGGCGCCGGTCTCGGCCGGGTCGGTGAGCACGCGCATCGCCTCCGGCAGCGCCTTCAGCAGCTGCTCGGGTCGGCTGATGCGGTCGAAGAAGCGGCTGACCGGGCGGAAGCAGTCGCTGACCGTCAGGTCGCGCTCGCTCGGATGCTCGATCTGCTGGAGCACCGGATCCATCCGGCGGTGCATGAAGACGTCGGCCGGGAGCAGCAGCACGGGCAGGTGGTTCGCGGTCGCGGTCGCCGCGCCGGTGAGCATGTTCATCGCACCGGGGCCGACCGAGCCGGCGCAGGCCAGCGTGGCGGTGCGGTTCGTGGCCTTCGCGTAGCCCAGCGCGGCGTGCACCATCGCCTGCTCGTTCTTGCCCTGGTAGTAGCGCAGGTCCTCCCCGACCTCCTCGAGCGCCTGGCCGAGCCCGACGACGTTGCCGTGGCCGAAGATCCCGAACAGGCCGGGGATCAGGCGGCGGCGAACGCCGTCGCGCTCGCTGTGCTGGACCGACAGGTAGGCGACGAGCGCCTGCGCGGTCGTCAGGCGGCGGGTGCGCTGAGGCGCCGACGACGCGGACGCGGCGTCGGACGGGATGGTGGCGGTCATGACGTTTCTCACTCCGGAGGCGGTGGATGGAAGACCACGGTCTTCAGCTCGGTCAGCTCCTCGACGGCCCAGCGCGGACCCTCCTTGCCGATCCCGCTGCGCTTCAAGCCGCCGTACGGCATGCTGTCCGCGCGCCAGAGGGGCGACCAGTTGACTTGAACCACGCCGGCCTCGATCTCGCGCACGAAGCGCAGGGCGGCATGGACGTTCGAGGTGAAGATGCCGGCGCCGAGGCCGTAGTCGCTGCGGTTGGCGAGCGCGAGCGCCTCGTCGAGGTCGTCGACGGGGGTGACGCCCACGGCCGGCCCGAACAGCTCCTCGCCGAACAGGCGGCTGTCGGGGCTGACGTCGGCGACGACAGTCGGCGCGTGGAGCGCGCCGTCGTGCTCGCCGCCCTGCACGACGCGTGCGCCCGACTCGGTTGCCTGCGCGACGATGGCCGCGACGCGCTGCGCCTCGCCGGCGTCGATCAGCGGGCCCATCGTCGTCGCTTCGGTCAGCGGGTCGCCGGCCTTGATGCGGCCGACGCGCGCCGACAAGGCGTCGAGGAAGTCGGCGTAGGCCTGCCGCTCGACGAGGACCCGTTGGGCGGAGATGCACGCCTGACCGGCGTTCGCGTAGCCGCCGACCGCGGTCGCTTCGGCCGCCTGCGCGAGGTCGGCGTCGGCGGCGACGATCAGGGGGCAGTTCGCGCCCAGCTCCATCAGATGGTGCTTGACGCCTGAGCCGGCCACGATGGCGTTGCCGACCGGCTCGCTGCCGGTGAACGTGATCGCGCGCACGCGCGGGTCGGCGCAGAGCGGCATGCCGACGCCGGCGCCGGAGCCGGTGAGGCATTGCATCGCGCCCGGGTGCGCGCCCGCTTCCGCGAACAGCTGCGCCAGTCGCAGCCCGCTCAGCGGGGTTGTGGTCGCGGGCTTGAGGATGACGGCGTTCCCGGCGGCGAAGGCGGGGCCGAGCTTGTGGGCGACGAGCAGCAGCGGATAGTTGAAGGGCGTGATCGCGACGACCACGCCGACCGGCACGCGCAACGTGAACCCGAGCCGGCCGACGCCGTCGGCCCCCTGGTCGAGCGGCACCGTCTCGCCGCCGAGCCGGCGCGCCTCGCCTGCGCAGAGCCGCAGCAGGTCGGGCACCCGGCCCGCCTCGCGCCGCGCCTCGCCGAGCGTCTTGCCCTGCTCGCGCACGATCGTGACGGCCAGCTCCTCGGCTTCCGCCGTCACGAGCTCGGCGACGCGCTCGAGGATCGCGGCGCGCTCGCCGCCCGAGCTGCGCGCCATCTCGCGTGCGCCGGCCTCGGCGGCCTGCAGCGCGCGCTCGATCTCGGTCGGGGTCGCGTCGGGGACCGTGGCGACGACCTCGTCGCGGAAGGGGTCCCGGATGGTGATGCGGGGGCCCTCGCCGGTCGTCGGCTCACCTGCGATCAACATCTGAGCCTCCACCGGACCTCCTCGGTCATGACGTGACATGGCGTCACAGGGAACGGGTCCCTGAGCCTCGTCCATTGAACCGTTGCACACAGATTGCAGTCAAGGTATCTTTCCTGTCCCGTGAGTTCCACCAGTGTCGAAGACGCGACTGCCCAGCACGTGCGACGCACGCTGCGAGCGCTCGAACTGCTCGCCCTCGGCCCGCAGACGCAGGCCGACGTGGCGCGCGAGCTCGCCGTCCACCGGCGCACGGCTCGCCGGCTGCTGGCGCGGCTCGTCGACGAGGGCTACGCGGAGGCCACGGCCGGCGGTCGGCACGTCGCCTTCCGCGCGACCTCGCGCCTGGCGGTCCTCGGTCGCCAGGTGGCGGAAAGCCTCGACCTGCTCTCGATCGCCGTCCGCCATCTGGCGGCGATCGGCTCCGGCCAGGCGGGGGCACGCTTCGTCGCGCTGCTCGACGGCGATGCGATCAAGCTCGCGCACGTCGACGGGGCGCTGGGTGCGGACGGCGCCGACGCCGCCTCGCCGGCGCGCACCGGGCCGCTGCACGCGACCGCGGCCGGGAAGGTCTTCCTGAGCGCGGACACGGCGCTCCTCGGCGAGGTGCTGAACCAGGAGCTGCTTGCCTACACGTCCCACACGGTCGTCACGCGCGGCGACCTGCTGCTGGAGCTGGCGACGGTCCGCGGCCGCGGCTACGCGGTCGAGGACGAGGAGCACCACGTGGGCGTGCGAGCCGTCGCCAGCCCGGTCGTCGACCACGTGGGACGCGTGGTCGCGGCACTGGGCGCCACCCTCGGGGAGGGCACGACGACCGAGCAGCTCGGAAGCGCCGTCCTGGAGGCTGCGACCAGCTGCTCGCGTGAGATCGGTGCCTCGATCTAGCGTGCTCAGATTGATACCTTGACGCTCCTAGCTGTCTGATGTCGAATACGCGGCGTGCATGTGGCTCGGGAGGAACGCGTAGACGCCGGACCGCTCGCGGACCGTCACGTCCTCGTGACGGCGCCCGGCTTCGAGCCTGAGGGCGAGGAGACCGGAGCACGGCTCACCGCGTCGGGCCTCGCGCTTCACAACGCCGGACCGCGCGGCGATCGACGGCCTGCGGACGTCGCGCGGCTCGCCGCCGGCGCGATCGCGGCGATCGTCAGCGCCGACCCGTTCACCGCGGAGGTGTTCGAGGCGGCGCCGGAGCTGCGCGTGATCGCGCGCACCGGGGTGGGAGTCGACAGCATCGACCTCGACGCGGCGACGCGTGCGGGCGTCGTCGTGACGACGACGCCCGGCCTCAACGACGAGACCTGCGCCGACCATGCGCTCGCGCTGCTGCTCGCGACGCTGCGCCGCGTCGTCGAGCACGACGCCAGCGTACGCCGGGGCGAGTGGGATCGCGGCGGCGCGCTCACCCCGTGGGACCTCCATGGCAAGCGCGTCGGCGTGATCGGCTACGGGCGCATCGGTCGCAGCGTCGTACGCCGCCTGAACGCCTTCCGGACCGAGATCAAGATCTTCGATCCCGTCGCCGAGCTCGACGCGCAGCTCGCCTGCGAGACGCTCGACGAGCTGCTCGCCTGGGCCGACGTGGTGACGCTGCACGCGCCGCTCACGGCTGCGACGCAGGGCTTGATCGGCGCGCCGGAGCTGGCCGCGATGAAGCCCGGCGCGATCCTCGTCAACACCTCGCGGGGCGGCCTCGTCGACGAGCAGGCGCTGCTCGCGGCGCTCACGAGCGGCCGCCTGCGCGCCGCCGCGCTCGACGTGTTCGCCGACGAGCCGCCGAGCAACGGTGCGCTCAGGCAGCTGCCGAACGTCGTGCTCTCGCCGCACATCGGCGGCCTCAGCTGCGAGGCGATCGACGCGATGGCGCGCCAGTGCGTGCAGCAGGTGCTCGACGTGCTCGCCGGCCGCGAGCCGGACGGCGTCGTCAACCGCGAGGCGCTTGCGCGCGTCCACGCGCGCTGAGGCAGCGCGGTCGCGATGCTGCGGAACGAGACGCGCGAGAAGCTTGCCAACGGCGACGCCGTCTTCGGCTGCTTCCTGCGCTATCCCGACGCGGGGCTGGCGGAGCTGCTCGCGCTGCAGGGACTCGACTTCGTCATCTTCGACGGCGAGCACGGGACGCTCGCGCCGCGTGCCTGCGAGCACCTCGCGCGCGCGGTGGAGCTGCACGGCGTGACGCCGGGCGTGCGCGTCGAGGAGAACCGGGCCGCGACGATCCTGCGCTACCTCGACCCGGGCGCGCTGATCTGCCACGTGCCGGGTGTCGACTCGCGCGAGGACGCGCTCCGCGCCGTACGCGCCGTCAAGTTCCGCCCGCTCGGCGACCGCGGCCTGTCCGCCTCGCGCGCGAGCGGCTTCGGAGCCAGAGACGGGTATCCCGCCTACATCGCTCATGCGAACCGCGAGACGCAGGTGATCGTCCATGTCGAGAGCGCCGCCGGCGTCGACGCGGCAGAGCAGATCGCGGCGGTCGACGGCGTCGACGTGCTGCTGTTCGGCGCGCTCGACCTCTCGCACGACCTCGGATGCCCGGGCGAGGTCGAGCACCCGGACGTCGTTGCGTGCGCCGAGCGGGGGGGGGGCCCCCGGGCGCCCCCGGGGGCACGGCGGGGGGCCGGGGCGCCGGCCCCCCCCCCCCCCCCCCCCCCCCGCGCG
>JBQCIQ010000098.1:0-4415 GCA_051953595.1 Conexibacter sp.
GCCGGCCTCGGAGCTGCTGCACGAGCTCTCGCGCCACGAGGGCGCGGGCGTGCGCACGATCCAGGCGGAGGACGAGATCGCGGCAGTCGGCATGGCGCTCGGCGCCTCCTACGGCGGCCACCTCGGCGTCACGGCGACGAGCGGTCCCGGCATGGACCTTAAGGCGGAGACGATCGGGCTCGCGGCGATGCTGGAGCTGCCGCTCGTCGTGATCGACGTGCAGCGCGCCGGGCCGTCGACCGGCATGCCGACGAAGACGGAGCAGTCGGACCTGCTGCTCGCGCTGCACGGCCGCCACGGCGAGTCGCCGCTGCCGGTGCTCGCGGCGGCCACGCCGGCCGACTGCTTCGAGACGGCGTTCGAGGCCGCGCGGCTCGCGGTCGAGTACCGCACGCCGGTGATCCTGCTCAGCGACGGCTTCCTGTCGAACTCGTCTGAGCCATGGCGGATCCCCGACGCGGAGTCGCTGACGCAGATCGATCCGCGCTTCGCCAGCGCTCCGGCGAACGGCGGCGGCGCTCCGTTCCGCCCCTACGCGCGCGACGCGCGCGGCGTGCGGCCATGGGCGCCGCCGGGCACGCCGGGCCTGCAGCACCGCATCGGCGGCCTGGAGAAGCAGGACGCCACCGGCAACATCTCCTACGACCCGGGCAACCACGCGACGATGACGCGCCTGCGCGCCGCGCGGATCGCCCGCATCGCGGAGGAGCTGCCGCCGCTGGAGGTCGACGCGGACCCCGACGCACAGCTGCTCGTGCTCGGCTGGGGGTCGAGCTACGGCCCGATCCGCGCGGCGGTCCGTCGCGTGCGCGACCGCGGCGTGCGCGTCGCGCGCGCCCACCTGCGTCACCTCGAACCGCTGCCGCCGAACGTCGGCGAGCTGCTGCGCGCGTATCCGCGCGTGCTCGTGCCCGAGCTGAACGGTGGCCAGCTCGCGCAGCTGCTGCGCGCCCGCTTCCTCGTCGACGTGCGCTCGCACACGAAGGTCGCCGGCCAGCCGCTGTTCGCGGCCGAGCTGGAGGCGGCGATGCTGGAGGCGCTGTCGTGACCGCGATCGGCGATCCGCTCACGAAGGCGGACTTCCAGTCCGACCAGGAGACGCGCTGGTGCCCGGGCTGCGGCGACTACGCGATCCTCTCGGCCGTCCAGGGCTTCATGCCGGAGCTGGGGATCCCGCCGGAGCGGATCGTCTTCATGACGGGGATCGGCTGCGCCGGGCGCTTCGCCTATTACATGGACACGTACGGGATGCACGGCATCCACGGCCGCGCGCCCGCGCTCGCCACCGGCCTCGCGACGACCCGGCCGGACCTGTCGATCTGGATCGTGACCGGCGACGGCGACGCGCTCTCGATCGGCGGCAACCACCTGATCCACGCGCTGCGGCGCAACGTGCCGGTGAAGATCCTGCTGTTCAACAACCAGATCTACGGGTTGACGAAGGGGCAGGCGTCGCCGACGAGCGAGCGCGGCAAGATCACGAAGTCGACGCCGTTCGGCTCGCACGACCGCCCGTTCAACCCGCTCGCGCTGGCGCTCGGCGCGGAGGCGACGTTCGTCGCCCGCACGCTCGACACCGACAAGCAACATCTGCCGGAGGTCCTGCGTGCCGCCGCCGCGCACGCGGGCACGGCGTTCGTCGAGATCTACCAGAACTGTCCGGTCTTCAACGACGGCGCGTTCGAGGCGCTGCGCGACCGCGCGCAGGGCGCGGCCAACCGCATCCCGCTCGTCCACGGCGAGCCGATCCGCTTCGGGGCGGAGCAGGAGCGCGGGGTCGTGCGCGACGCCGACGGCGACCTGCGGATCGCGGACGTCGCCGACGTGGGCGAGGACGCGCTGCTCGTGCACGACGCCCACCGCGAGGATCCGAGCCTCGCGTTCGCGCTCGCGCGCCTCGCCGAGCGCCCGACCGGCCCGACGCCGATCGGCGTCTTCCGCGCCGTCGAGCGCCCGCTGCACGGCGCGGCAGCGGTCGCGGCCGACCCGGCGCATCCGCGCACGGTCGCCGACGTGACGCAGCTCGACGCCCTGCTCCACGCCGGCGACACGTGGACGGTTGCGTAGCCGCCGTACGATTCCTCCATGCGAATCCTCGTGGTGGAGGACGAGACGGCGATCGCGGACTTCATCCAGCGCGGCCTGCAGGCGGAAGGGCACGCCGTCTCCTGCGCCGGCGACGGGCTCGTCGGCGAGCGGCGCGCGCTGGCGGAGGACGTCGACCTCGTGATCCTCGACGTGATGCTGCCGGGCAAGGACGGGCTCGGCGTGCTGAGCGCGATCCGCCGCGAGAAGCCCGAGCTGCCGGTCGTGATGCTGAGCGCGCGCGCGACCGTCGACGATCGCGTCGCCGGCCTGGACGGCGGCGCGACCGACTACGTCACGAAGCCGTTCAGCTTCGACGAGCTGGCCGCGCGCGTGCGCGCGCACCTGCGCACGCCGCGCCAGCGCGACGCGACGAGCCTGTCCGCGGCTGGGATCGAGCTGGACCTGCTGAGCCGCAGCGTCACGCGCGACGGGGTCGAGCTGCGGCTGTCGGCGCGCGAGTTCGACCTGCTCGCCTACTTCCTGCGCCATCCCGACCAGGCGCTCAGCCGCCAGCAGATCCTGTCCGCCGTGTGGGGCTACGACTTCGACCCCGGCACCAACGTCGTCGAGGTCTACGTCCGTTACCTGCGGCGCAAGCTGGAGCTGCCCGGCCGCCCGGCGCCGATCGACACGCTGCGCTCCGTCGGCTACCGCCTCTCGACCCGCTCCTGAGGCGGAGATGGCGCGAGCGACCGGCACGGACCTCGGCATCGGCTCGCGCGTCCTCTGGTATCGCAGCCTGCGCGCGCGGCTCGCGCTCGCGATCGCGGTGATCCTCGTCGCCGCGCTCGGCACGACGTTCGTCGCCACCTACCGCGGCACCGGCACGCAGGTGCAGGCGCAGATCGACCAGGACCTGCGCCAGGAGGCGAGCGCGTTCGAGCAGAAGATCCCCGTCTTCAAGGTCACGCGCAGACACGTGACGCGCGTCGCCCAGCACTACATCGACGACCAGGTGACGTTCAACGTCGCGCCGCGCCTGTACGTCGTGCGCGTCGCCGGCGGCGGCATGGTCACGAACCAGCCGGAGCTGAACCCGGCGCTCTCCGCGGTGCCGAAGGACGTCTCGGGGCCACAGCGCGAAAGCCCCGAGGTGCGGGCGGTGCGCACCGCTCCGCTCGGCTTCTCGGACGTGACGATCAACGGCGAGGCGGTGCGGCTGTACGTGATCCCCGTGCTGCGGGACGGCAGACGAGTCGCCTCGATCGGCGTCGGCGAGCCGACCGAGGGCGTGACGCGCGCCCAGAGCGGCGTCGCGCGCACGTTCCTGTTCGCCGGGACCGCGACGCTGCTGGCCGCGATCGTGCTCGGCTTCGCGTTCGCGACGCGCCTCTCGCGCCCGCTGCGGCGGATGGCGACGACGGCGGCCGAGGTGCGCGCCGGCGATCTCTCCAAGCGCATCGGCGCGCGCGGCCGCCACGACGAGGTGCGCGTGCTGGCCGACGCGTTCGACCGCATGCTCGACCGCCTCGAAGACGCGTTCGCGCGCCAGCGCGGCTTCGTCGCCGACGCCTCGCACGAGCTGCGCACGCCGCTGACGGTCATCCGCGGCCAGCTCGAGGTGCTTGCGCGTCAGGGGGACGTCTCGCCCGAGGACGTGCGTCACGTCGATGAAGTCGTGCGCACCGAGGTCGTGCGGATGGAGCGGTTGGTCGAGGACCTGCTGCTGCTCGCGCGCGCGGACGAGGGCGAGCTGCTGCGGCCGGCGACGCTCGACCTGCGGCCGTTCGTGACCGAGCTGTTCGACTCGGTCACGCTGACGGCCGACCGCGCGTTCGAGCTCGGCGACGTGCCGGAGGGAACGTTGCGGGCCGACGAGGATCGTCTCGCGCAGGTGGTTCGCAACCTCTCGCGCAACGCCGTCGAGCACACGGCCCCGGGCGGCCTGGTGCGGGTCTGCGTGAACGCCCAACCGCGCGGGTGGGTCGAGATCGCGATCGAGGACGACGGGCCCGGGATCCCGCCGCAGCAGCGCGACCGCGTGTTCGACCGCTTCCACCGGCTCGACAGCGCACGCGCACGCGGCAAGGGCGGCGCGGGCCTGGGGCTCGCGATCGCGCGCGCGATCGTCGAGGCGCACGGCGGCAGCATCGACGCGGGCGCCTCGCGGGAGGGTGGCGCGCGCGTCGCCTTCCGCCTGCCGGGCTTCAGGCCCGCGGGCCGCAGCGGCATGGTCCGGCGCGGCGCGTCCGGGTCCGGGGCAAGCGTCCCGTCGGGTGGTCGGCGGGCGTAGGCTCGGCGTCATGTGGCGCAACTGGGCGGGAGACCAGCGCTGCGATCCGACGGCGATCGAGCGGCCGCGCGGCGTGGCGGAGATCGCCGCGGCG
>JBQCIQ010000099.1:0-2992 GCA_051953595.1 Conexibacter sp.
GGGCCAGCACGCGGCGGTTCTCGTCCTTGCGCAGCCACTGGACCGCCCACACGACGCCGACGACGAACGCGATCGTGAGGCCGAGCGCGAGCAGCCCCTTTCTCGCGATCGCCAGGACCTGGTCGAGCGAGTGCCAGAAGATGAATCCCAGCAGCGCGAACAGCGTCACCATCCCCCCGGCGGCGAGCACGTCGTAGGGCAGGAAGCGCCGCAGCGGCATCTTCGTGGAGCCGGCGAGGAACGGCGAGACGGCGCGCACGAGCCCGACCCAGCGGCCGAGGAAGACCGCCTTGCCGCCGTGATGGTCGTAGAAGCGCTCGACCTGCTCGATCCGCTGCTCGGTGATCTGCACCTTGCCGCCGTGCTTGACGAGGAACTCGCGCCCGAGCCGCCGCCCGAGCGCGAAGCTGACGAGGTCGCCGCTCACCGCGGCGAACCAGGCGATGGCGATCAGCAGGACGATGTCGATGTGGCCCTGGCCGGCGACGAAGCCGCCGATCACGATCGCCGTCTCCCCCGGGATCAGCAGCCCGACGAACGCGCCGCTCTCCAGGAAGCAGAGCACGCCGACGAGCAGGTACGTCCAGGTGCCGAGCGTCGAGCCGACGTCCTTGAGAATCGTGTCGAGGTTCGGGAGCGTGAAAAGCCCGAGGCCGTACGCGAGCGAGCCGAGCGCGGCGAGTCCGCCGCCGACGAGCATCGTCGGCTCCAACCTGCGCCGTCTCCAGGCGAGGTAGGCCGCCAGCAGCACGGCGACGGCGAGCCAGACGGGTCTCATGACGCGTCGCTCGCCTCGGCGGCGGCCAGCTCCACGTAGCGGGCGAGGCGGTGGGTGAAGGCGCTCGGCGACTCGGCGTAGACGCGGTCGCCGAGGCAGAACGCCTCGGCGCGCAGCTCGTCGGAGCGGTGGGCAATCAGCGCGCGCAGCTCCGCGCGCTGCGCGTCGACCGACGGCGCGACCGGCAGCGCGTGATCCGCCAGCCGCTCGGCCAGCACCGCGAGGTCGTGGTCGTCGCCCAGCAGCTCGCTCAGCGCATGCGCCGCCTCCGCCTGCGCACCGAGCACGTCGGGCCACGCGGGCGCGAGCAGGCGCTGCTGGTACCAGAGGTCCTTCGCGCGCTTGCGCCAGGCGTGCAGCAGCTCGGGCTCCGGCGCGGCGCGAGCCGTCACGAAGGCTTCGCGCCCGCGCGCGTACGCGCGCGTGAGGCCGGCCAGCACGGTCTCCCAGTCGGCGCCGTCGAGCGGCCACGCTTCGACGCGCAGCTCGGCGGCGCGCAGCTGCTCGATCACCGGCGCGAAGCGGGCGGCGTCGCCGTCGCCGTCGCGCCCGGCGGCCGCCTCGGCGTCGAGCGCGGCCCGCAGCGCGTCGAACACGTCGGCCGGCAGCCGGCCGGCGGCGTGCTCGGCGAGCTTCCCCGCCGTCGCGACGCGCACGTCGGCGTCGCGCGTGCCGGACAGCGCGAGCCCGGCGTCGCGCAGCGCGTCGTTCTCAGCGCGGTAGGCCTTTCGGCCCAGCGCCGGGCGCACGAGCCGCAGCAGCGCGCGCGTCTTCTTCAGGTGCTTGCGCGCCTCGTGGACCGCCGTCACCGGATCGCGCTCGGCGCCCTCCAGCTGCTGCGCCGCGCCGGCCAGCTGCTCGCGCGCGCACTGCCGCACGCTGCTCGCCACGTCGTCCGCGAAGCTCAGGCGGTAGGCCATCGCACGACCAATCCTGCCCGATCGCTCAGAAGACGACCGTGCGGTTCTCGTGGACGAGCACGCGATCCTCGAGATGACGCTGGACCGCGCGCGCGAGCACCGTGCGCTCGACGTCGCGACCCAGCCGCACGAGCTGCGCGACGTCGTCGCGGTGGCTGACGCGCACGACGTCCTGCTCGATGATCGGGCCGGCGTCAAGCTCCTCGGTCACGTAGTGCGCGGTCGCACCGATGATCTTCACGCCCCGCTCGCTCGCGCGCCGGTACGGGTCGGCGCCGGCGAACGCCGGCAGGAACGAGTGGTGGATGTTCACGACCGGGGCGCCGACGCGCGCGAGGAAGCCGCCGCTGAGGATCTGCATGTAGCGCGCGAGCACGACGAGGTCGAAGCGGCCGGCCAGGTGCTCCAGCATCGCCGCCTCCGCCTGCGACTTCGTCTCGGGCGTGACCGGCACGTGCACGAAGGGGACGCCGAAGCGCGCGACGTCGTTCTCGGTCGTGCGGTGGTTGGACAGCACGAGCCCGACGTCGGCGTCGAGCTCGCCGCTGCGCCAGCGCCACAGCAGGTCGAGCAGGCAGTGGTCCTCGCGCGAGACGAGGATCGCCATCCGCTTGCGTTCCGCCGCATAGGCGATCGACCACTCCATCGCGAACGGCTCGGCGACGTCCGCCGCGAACGCCCGCTCCAGCGCGGCGCGGCCGAGGTCGAGATCGTCCAGCTGGAAGGCCATCCGCATGAAGAACGTCCCGCCCTGCGGATCGGTCGAGTGCTGATCGGCGTCGAGGATGTTCGCCCCGTGCTCGAACAGGAAGCGCGAGACGGCCGCGACGATGCCCGGCCGGTCGGGGCAGGAGATCAGCAGCCGCGCGACGTGGGGCCGCGCGTCGGGCTCGGTCGCGCTCATCGCCGCTGCGTCAGCGCTCGTCCTCGAGCGCGGCGGCGTACCACGCGCCCTCGCGCCGGCCGAGCGTCAGGCGACTCTCGGCGCCGTCCGCCGCCGTGACGAGGAAGACGGCAAGGTCCTGGTCGGTGCCGGGCTCGTCGACGATCTGCACGAGCCGCAGCTCGGCGACGCGCGCGTCGGGGCGCCGCTCGACGAAGGCGTCGCGCGCGGTCGCTTCGAGCGCGGCGCGCTCCCAGCCGCGATCGGCGGCGACCGCGGCGGCCAGCTCTTGGTCCACCGCGGCGCGGCTCTGCTCGAACGCGATCGCGCCCACTGCGTTTCGTCGCGACCCCAACGCGGCGCCGAGGATCACGAGCAAGAGGAGCACCCCCCCGACGACCAGCACCACAA
>JBQCIQ010000100.1:0-2958 GCA_051953595.1 Conexibacter sp.
GCCGGGGTGGCGGGGGCGCCGCCCGGGGGGGGGTGCCGCCGCCGGCCCGGGGGCGGGCGGCGGCGGGCCCCCCGATGCCATCAGGAGACCTCAGGCCGGGGGGCGCTGTCAACCGCGGCCGTGCGCGTGCGGACGCTCCGCGGCCGCGGGAGGCGCGTCGAGCGGCGCCCGCGGTTCGCGCGCGATCGCGCAGAACGCCTCGACGACCGCGGGGTCGAACTGCGACCCCGCGCAGCGACGCAGCTCCGCGATCGCCTCCTCGTGCGTGAGCGTCCGCTGGTAGGGGCGCGGCGTCGTCATCGCGTGGAAGGCGTCGCAGACGCTCACGATCCGCGCGCCGAGCGGGATCTGCTCGCCGGCGAGTCCGTCCGGGTAGCCGGCGCCGTCCCAGCGCTCGTGCGAGGCGCGCACGATCTCGGCGACGGGCCGCATCGCGGGGGCGGCGCCGAGGATGCGGTCCCCGATGATCGTGTGCTGGCGCATCAGCTCCCACTCGTCGGCGTCGAGCGAGGCCGGCTTGTGCAGGATCTGGTCGGGGATCGCGATCTTGCCGACGTCGTGCAGCTCGGCGGCGCGCGTGACCTCGTCGAGCTGCTCGGCGTCGAGGCCGAGTCGCCGGCCGACCGCCCCCGCGAGCGTCGCGACGCCCTGGAGGTGGACGTGCAGCTCCGGCTCGCGCTCGCACAGCAGCTGCAGCAGCACGTCGCGCGTCTGCGCGCGGCTCGACGTGCGCGCGCTGCGCTTGGCGGCGTACATGCGCTGGTCGGCGAGCTGCAGCGCATGCGTCGGGTTGCCGGCCTCCTCGGGGATCGCGACGGAGCCGCAGGAGGCGCCGACGCGGAAGCCCTCGCCCCGCTCCGTGAGCGCGTCGCCGCAGGCGACCATGCGCGCGTCGTCGAGCGCGTGCCGGCCGTCGAGCAGGACGCAGAACTCGTCGCCGCCGAGCCGGTAGGCGCGGCCGTGACCGTCGACCGCGGCGGCCAGGCGGCCCGCGAGGCGGTCGAGCAGCATGTCGCCGGCGGCGTGCCCGTACGTGTCGTTGTAGCCCTTGAAGCCGTCGAGGTCGAAGAACGCGAACGTCGCGGGTTGGATCTCGCCGTGATGGCCGCGCCCGCTGAACGCGCGGTCGAGGTCGAGCATCAGCCGGCGCCGGTTCGGCAGGCCGGTGAGGCCGTCCGTCAGCGCCTCGGTGCGGGTCGTGCGCAGCAGCTTCGTGTTGTCGCGGAAGGTGATGCCGGCGCGCAGGATCGCGACGATCAGCGCGGCGGTCGCGAGCAGCACGGCGCCGTCCGAGAGCTGGACGAAGTGGTCATAGGTGAGCAGCGCGAGCGCGACGAGCGCGAACACGCTCGGGTACACGAACGTCTGGATGCCGTAGCGGTGGCGCGGGGGCGGGATCCGCCATGGCTGCCACGCCGCCCAGCTGCAGCACAGCAGCGCGGTCGGCCAGAGCACGTCGACGAGCGAGCCGTCGTGGTAGCTGCCGACGGCGTCCTGGTAGAGGTAGAGCGTGTCGGCGACGGCGGAGAGCGCCATTCCGAAGCCGAACAGCGCCCAGCCGCGACCCGGCCGCCACGACTGGGTCGCGAAGGCGACGAGCACGAAGCCGACGAGCACGAGGTCGCCCAGCGGAGAGGTGAGGTTGACCGCCATCTGCGAGGCGTTGCCGTGGGTGGCGCGCAGGATCGGGTCGAACGCCAGCGTGACGATCAGCGCCGCGGCGGTCAGCGCCGCGAGCAGCCCGTCGATCCACATGCGGGCGGCGACGCGCTCGCTGCCCTGCGAGAGCAGCAGCGCCGCGCCGGCGACGCACAGCGGATAGAAGACGATGTACAGGCCGACGGTGACGGGGCTGTTGCCGCTGGCGGGGAGCACGACCCAGGCGAGGTCGCCGGCGGTCCAGCAGGCGAACGCGACGGCGATGCACCACCAGGCGCCGCGGTGGTCGGGCCCCGCGAGCGCACGCCAGGCGCACAGCGCCACGCCGAGCGCCTCCGCCCCGATGTAGACGTCGTCGGTGAAGACGTGCTCGGCTGCGGGGCCGCCCACGCCCGTGAGGGCGTACGCGTACAGGGCCGCGAGCGCGACGGCGGTCGCGGCGAAGAGCAGCCTTCGCGCCTGTAGCGCGGCAGAGGTCACATCCGTCTATCGGCGCGCGGATGCGCCCGCTTGATCCCTCTTGGCGGTTTGGCACTCCAGGCGGGGGGTAGCTCCAGGCCCGGAGGAGGTTGGCCGGCCGGCCGACCAGTGGTCGAGGAGGTGCGTCAGATGGCGGTGGTCGCGTTCGACGCCGTCAGATAGGTCTAACCGGACGGCACGCGTGCCGTCGACGCGATGGATCTCGAGGTCGGCGACCAGGAGTTCGTCGTGCTCGTCGGCCCGTCCGGCTGCGGCAAGACGACCGCGCTGCGGATGGTCGCGGGGCTGGAGGAGATCAGCGAGGGCCGCCTGCGGATCGGCGAGCGCGTCGTCAACGACGTGCCGCCGCGCGAGCGCGACATCGCGATGGTCTTCCAGAGCTACGCGCTCTACCCGCATCTGTCGGTCTACGAGAACATCGCGTTCGGCCTGCGGCTGAAGAAGGTCCCGAAGGACGAGATCGACAGACGCGTGCGCCAGGCCGCGAAGGTGCTCGACCTCGAGCCGTGGCTCAAGCGCAAGCCGCGCAACCTCTCCGGCGGTCAGCGCCAGCGCGTCGCGATGGGGCGCGCGATCGTGCGCGAGCCGGCCGCCTTCCTGATGGACGAGCCGCTGTCGAACCTCGACGCGAAGCTGCGCGTCCAGATGCGCGCCGACATCGCTGCGCTGCAGGCACGGCTCGGTACCACGACCGTGTACGTGACGCACGACCAGTCCGAGGCGATGACGCTCGGTCATCGCGTGGCGGTTCTGCGCGATGCACGCCTGCAGCAGTTCGACACGCCGCGCACGCTCTACAACGCGCCGGCGAACACCTTC
>JBQCIQ010000101.1:0-28884 GCA_051953595.1 Conexibacter sp.
GGGCGCAGGTCCGCCTCGTAGTGCGGGTTCGGCAGGAAGCGCACGTCGAACAGCAGGTCGGCGTCGCGCGCCGGGCCGTGCTTGAAGCCGAAGCTCTGGATCGTGACGGCGAGCTTCCCGGGTGCGCGCGTCGGCAGCAGCGCGTCCGCCAGCTTGCGCCGCAGCATCGCGCTCGTGAGGCCGGTCGTCTCGATCACGAGGTCCGCGCGCTCGCGCACCGGCGCGAGCAGCGAGCGCTCGTGCGCGATGCCGTCCGCGACGCTCCCGCCGGGCGAGAGCGGGTGGCGGCGGCGCGTCTCCTTGTAGCGCGTCATCAGCGACTGCTCGTCGGCCTCGAGGAACAGCACGCGGTGGCTCACGCCCGAATGCTCCAGCTCGTCGAGCACCGCCACGAGGCCGGCGAAGTAGCTGCCGCCGCGCACGTCGGAGACGACCGCGGCGCGCTCGACCTTCGAGCCGTCGTGCATGAACAGCTCGGCGAGCGTCCGGATCATCTCCGGCGGCAGGTTGTCCACGCAGAAGTAGCCCTCGTCCTCGAACGCGGCCATCGCCGTCGACTTGCCGGCTCCGGAGAAGCCGGTGATCACGACCAGATCGGTCAGCGCGGAGCTGCGGACGTCCGCCTGCGCCGGCGTGAGCTCGAACACGCGCTCCGCCGAGCGCCGGCGGCCCCCGAGCCCTCGGGGCCGGGACACGCTCATACGGTCATTGTGCCGCGCTTCGCGGACGAGGTGTGAAGGTGGCGTGTTCGGCGCCTGTCAGTGACCGGTCTTGTTGAGCTGCGCGTAGAGGTCGCGCGCCACCTTCCCGGGCAGGCCCGGAACCGCCTCCAGCTGCTCGCGGCTCGCCGCCAGGAACGCCTCCGGAGAGCCGAAGTGCTGCAGCAGCGCCCGCTTGCGCGCCGGCCCGATCCCCTGCAGGTGGTCGAGCACCGAGGTCGTCATCGCTCTGTCGCGGCGAATGCGGTGGTGGCCGATCGCGAAGCGGTGCGCCTCGTCGCGGATCCGCTGCAGCAGCTGCAGCTCGGGCGTCTCGTGCGGCAGCACGATCGGCGCCGGCCGGCCGGGCACGAAGACCTCCTCGATCCGCTTTGCGAGCGAGACGATCGCGACGCCGCGGCGGCGGAAGCCCTCCAGCGCGCGCAGACCGGCCGACAGCTGGCCCTTGCCGCCGTCGATCACGACGACGTTCGGCAGCGCGGCGAAGCTCGCGTCGTAGTCGTCCTCGTGCGGCGAGCGGTCGTGCTGGCGCTCGAACTGCGCGAGCCGGCGGCTCAGCACCTCCTCCATCGAGGCGAAGTCGTCCGGCACGCCCTCGACGCCCGCGCGCAGCGTGAAGCGGCGGTAGTCGGCCTTCTTCGGCGCGCCGCCCTCGAAGACGACCATCGAGGCGACCGTGTGCGTGCCGCCGAGGTTCGAGATGTCGAAGCACTCGATCCGCAGCGGGATCGCGTCCAGTCCCAGCGCCTCCTGCAGCCGCTCCAGCGCCTCGACGCGCTGGTGGCGTCTGCGCTCGGCGCGCAGCTTCTCCTGGTCGAGCGCGAGCTTCGCGTTGCGCTCCGCCAGCTCGAGGATGCGGCGCTTGTCGCCGCGCTCGGCCGCGCGCAGCTCGACCGGGCCGCCGCGGCGCTTGGCCAGCGCCTCCGCGACCGCCGGCAGCGCGCCGACGTCGCGCTGCACGACGAGCAGCGGCGGGATCGCCATCGCGTCGCCGTAGTACTGGAGCAGGAACGCCTCCGCCACCGCCGGCAGGTCGTCGGCCGCTTCGTTCTCCAGGTAGAAGCTCTGGCGGTCGGACAGGATCCCGTCGCGCACCTGGAACACCTGGGCGTTCGCCTCGCTGCCGTCGACCGCGATCGCGACGGCGTCCATCGTCCCGACCGACTCGTTCGCGACGCGCTGGCGCTCCAGCAGCGAGCGGATCGCTCTCAGCCGGTTGCGCGCGAGCGCGGCGTCCTCGAAGCGCTGCTCGGCGGCCGCCTTGCGCATGCCCGCCTCGATCGCGCGCTCGATCTGCCGGTAGCGGCCGGAGAGGAAGTCGACGATGCCGTCGATCGCGTGGCGGTACTCCTCCTGCGAGACGTAGCCGACGCAGGGCGCGGTGCAGCGCTTGATGTAGTAGTCGAGGCACGGCGAGCCGCTGTGCCGGCCCGGTCTCGGCCCCTCGCAGGTGCGATACATGAAGACTCTGCCGAGCAGCTCGAGTGTCTCGCGCACGCGCTTGGCGTTGGAGTAGGGACCGAAGTAGACGCGCTCGCGGCGGTGGCGCTCGCGCGTGAAGTAGACGCGCGGATACGCCTCGTCGAGGCTGATGCCGATGTACGGATACGACTTGTCGTCGCGCAGGCGGATGTTGAAGCGCGGCTTGTACTGCTTGATGAAGTTCTGCTCGGCGAGCAGCGCCTCGGACTCGGTCGTGACGACAAGCGCCTCGATCCGCTCGATCATCGGCAGCAGGTCGCGGCCGACCTGCGTGCTCGGATTCGAGAAGTGCGACGCGACCCGCTTCTTGATCGACTTCGCCTTGCCGACGTAGATGACCGTCCCCTTCGCGTTGCGGAAGAGGTACACGCCCGGTTGATCCGGCAGCGCACGCCGCTGCTCAGCGAGCCGCTGCTCGCGCGACGACGCGGGTGCCGCAGCGGCGTCGCCGCCGCCCCAGCCCACGCCCGCTCTGTCGTTCCCGTTCCGGCCGGCCATCCTCGGCTGTCGAGGATAGGGGCCGCCGGCGCGGCGTCAGGTCGTCATTCGCGTCTGTGGCCACGCTCAGCAGAGCGTGCCGCAAGGACCGTGGCAAACATGAGTCCGGTGAGCCCGTACACGACCGGCAGCGACCACTCGAGCGTGCCGCCGACGATCACCAGGGCTGCGAGGACGAGGCCCAGCGGGCCGAGCCATTTGCGGACGGGATGGTCGTTCAGTCTCATGCTTCGAGCGTACGCCCAGCGTCTACAGCCGATCTATGGCAAGGGCCAGGATCCAGCCCATGAAGCCGAGGCCGAAGCCCGCGACGCTTCCGCGGGTCGCAAGCGGTCCGAGCGGAAGTCCGCGGCGCCACGCGATCACGCCGCCGACGAACCCGCCGTAGCCGGCGCAGATCCCCGGAAACATCGGCGCGCCGGGGTCCGGCAGCTCCGCCGCGAGCTGCGCGAACGTCGAGACGAGCGTCATCTCACCAGGCGGACGGTGAGGTCGGTCGCGAGGCCGGCGGAGTCGCCGGCGCCGCGCAGCAGACCGAGGATGCGGGCGACGTAGGCCTGCGTCTCGGGGTACGGCGGAATGCAGCCGCAGGCGCCGACCGCGCCCGGCCCGGCGTTGTAGGCGGCGAGCGCGAGCGGGACGCTGCCGAGCTGCCGCAGCAGGTCGCGCATCAGGTGCGCCTGCGCGTCGATCGCCTTCGCGGCGTCGAACGGGTCGTCGAGCCCGAGCGCGCGCGCCGTGCCGGGCATGAACTGCGCGATCCCCTGTGCACCGGCCGGCGAGACCGCATACGGATTGAAGCCCGACTCGGCGTAGAGCTGCGCGGCCAGCAGCGCCGCCGAGACGTTCCAGCGCCGCGCCGCCGCGGCGAGCGGCGCCGCGAAGCGTGCCGGCACGAACGACGGCAGCCCGCCGCGTCCGTCGCCGCCGAAGCCGACCGAGCGAGAGCCGGCGTTCAACGTGTAACCCCAGTGCCACGGCTCGTAGTCCATGCGTCTGACGAAGTGGAACGCCGGCGCGTTCGCCGCCAGCCAGCCATACGCGCTCGCTGGACCCAAATCCAGCTCGGTGCCGAGCCGGTGCAGCGACTTCCCCGGCGGCGCGACCCATCTCGGGTCCGGATGGGCGGCGAACAGCTGCGCCTGCTCGGCGTTCGAGCGGAAGCCGCTGACGACGATGAGCGCGACGCCGTCGCGCGCGGCGGCCGCGGCCATGCGATCGAACGCGAGCGCGACGTCCGGCCGCATCGGCTTGCCCTGCCGGTAGGCGAGCGGACCGCGATACTCGCCCGGCCCGGTCGCGAACGCGCTCGTCGCACCGGCCGCGAGCTGCGCCTCGGCGACGGCAACGACGGATGCGCTGCGGCGGTGTCCGGCGACCTCGACGACCGCCGGGTCGCCCACCGTCACGCGGATGCGCGTCGGCGCGAACACGTCGCCGTCGGGGAACTCCACCTCGATTCGCCGCACCTCGTTGAGTCGCGCCGTCGCAAGCGCTCGCGCGCGGGCGGCAGCGAGATAGGCGCCACGGTCGAGGTGCCGCGGATTCGACACGCCGTCCACGACGGCCGGCACGAACAGCCGGTCGTAGCCCGCCTGCATCGCACGCGCGCCGGCGAGAGCGGCAAGATCGGCTGCCTGCTGGTCGCGGCCCTTCGCCCCGAGCCCGCGCGCGACGCCGCCGAGCACGAGCGCCGCGACGAGCGCCGCGCACAGCACGGCGACGAGCAGCAGCAGCGCCTGACCGGCGTCGTCGCGGTCAGGGGCGTCGGCCATCCGCAAGCTCCGCGACCGCGCGCGCGGCCTCCGGCGGCACGGCGAGGCCGGCGACCGCCAGCGCGCCGGACACGCGGGCCGGCGGCGCCATCGCGACGACGGGCCGACGAAGTCGCGCAAGGCTCGCGAGCGCGTGCTCGATCACCGCGCCGGACGCGTCGGGCTCGCGCACCACGACGATTGCGTCGTGCCACGCGAGCACGCGGTCGAGCGCGTCGGTGCGCGCGCACGGGAACGCGACGGCCGCCGGCGTCCCGAGCGCCATCGCCGCGCGGCCCAACTCGGCGCTCGACGCGGCGCAGCGCGCCGGGACGTCGTCGCTCGTCAGCGGGCCGCGGTGGTCCGCGATCCACACGAGCCGGCCGCTCGCGCCCGCCGGCAGACCGCGCCGCCGCAGCGTGGTCGCCGCGCGGCCGGCGGCGGGCAGAGCGGGGAGCGCCGCGCCCTCCTCAAAGCCGACCGCGCCGGCGAGCGCGCAGGAGCGGCCGGCCGCCCGCGCCAGCGCAAGCGCCACGCCGGCCGCGGCGACATGGGCACGCGACGGGGCGCACAGGATCGCGACGAGCGGCGGCTCCAACGCGCCGCCGGCGCCGGCGGCCGCTGCAGCGCGCGAAGCCCGCGCGACGGCGGGCAGGCGGCCTGCGAGCGCCTGCGCCGCGCTCACCGGTCCGCCCCCGCGTCGGCGGTCGCGTCGGCGGCGAGCCGCGCGCCGGCTCCCGGCAGCAGCGACGGCGGCGCCACGCGGACGCGCACCCGCGTGCCGTTGACGTCCGCGCGCATCCGCGAGCGCGCCCAACCGGGCAGCGCCGCGCGCGCCGCGGCCGCGCCGTCCCGCCCCTCGGCGAGCGCGACGGCGCCGCTGTGCGCCGCATGGCGCGCGAGCTCGACCGCGATCCCCGCCGCGTGCGCCTGCAGGATCGCCAGCGCGACCGTCACGACGAGCGGCAGCAGGGCGACAAGCTCGACGGCCGCCTGGCCGACGCGCCCGGTGCGCAGGTGGACCGAGGCAGCACACGCTCGGAGCCGGCGCGGGGGGCGGCGAAGCACGCTCACCGCTGCGCCTCGAAGCGGGCGCGAGCAGTCACCGGCGCGATCGTCCCCTGCCCGAGCGCTGCCGGGACGCGCAGGACGAGCACGATCGCGCCGTCCGCCTCGCGCCGCACCTGCAGGCCGCGCTCAAGTCGCGGCGGCAGGACCGCGCGCGCGGCCGCGACCGGATCGGCGCCGACGGCGACCGCACGGGCGGCGCCGGCGGCCGCGCCGCCGCTCAGCCAGACCGTCTCACCGGCGAGCAGCGCCTGCCACAGCAGCGCGGCGAGCAGGCCCACGACGGGCAGCAGCGCGACGAGCTCGACCGTCGCTTGTCCGTCGTGGAGGCGGAGTGAGCGCATGCGCGCAGGCTTCCGCGGCGCATGTCACATGTCTGTCGTGCTCTGCGCCGACTTCGCGCAGCAGCGGTCAATACTCGCGCGAGCTGCGAAAGACGTGGTAGACGCCGTAACAGGCAAGCGCGATCAGCGCGACCCATACGACGGTGCCCGGTCCGGTCGCCCATAGCTGATCCGTCGCCGTCACCGTCAGCGCGAGCAACCCCGCCGAGGCGTAGAGGATCCCGCGGTTGCGATCGCCGAGCGAGTAGATGTCGGTGCGGTGCTCGCGGTAGAGCCGCACGCCGAACCATGCGATCGCGGCGAGCATCGCGATCACGAGCGCCTGGAGGATGCCGGCGCTCGCATTCCCCCCACCCGGGGCCAGCATCACGATCGCGGCGAGCGCGAGGACGATCAGGATGTTGCGGAGCGACTCCGGCACACTGCTATTGCAGCAGATGCTCGGCGGTCAGTTCGCCCGCCGTCAACTCGACCTCGGCCGCGACGAGCACGTCGGCGTCCTCGTCGACGCGCTCGGGCGCGAAGCGGTAGCCGACGCCGAAGTGCGTGTGGATGTAGCGCCACCGCGGCGACGAGCGCTCGAGCTTCTGGCGCAGCTTGCGCACGAACACGTCGACCGAGCGGTCGCCGTGCGCCATCGCGTAGCCCCAGACGCGCTGGTAGATCGTCTCGCGCTCCAGCACCTGACCGGCGTTGCCGGCCAGCAGGCGGATCAGCTCGAACTCGCGGCGCGTGAGGTCGAGGCTGCGGGCGCCGACGAACGCCTGGAACTGGTCGGAGCGGATCGACAGCTCGCCAGCTTCGAGCGCCGCTCGTTCGGCCGGCGGCGCGGCGACTCTTCCGCGCCGTACGATCGCCTCGATGCGGGCGATCAGCTCCTCCGGGTGACAGGGCTTCGCGAGCCAGTCATCGGCACCGAGCCGCAGCGCGCGCACGCGCTGCGCGACGGTCGAGGGGCCGCTGCAGACGACGACCGGCAGCGCCGGCAGCGCGCCGCAGACCTGCTCCAGGTAGGCCCAGCCGGGCGCGCCGAGTACCGCGAGGTCGATCACGAGGGCGCCCAGCCGCAGCGCGACCAGTTCCTCGACCGGCACCGCGCCGCTCAGCGTGCGCTGCTGCCAGCCGCGGGCGCGAACCCGCTTGTCGAGGACGTGGAGGAAGCCGCTGTCGCCGTCGATCACGGCCAGACGAAGGGGAGCCGCCTGGGTGCCGGTGCTCATCGTGGCGCGGAGTGTAACGGGCGACTGCGACGCCGCCACCCCCGCTCCTTCCTCGGTAACAGAACGGTCACAACGGCTCCGCACGTTGCGGCTTTTTGCGAGGACCGCGTCGATCAGCGAGTCGCGCATGGGATCAGCCGCGCGTCAGCAGCTCGGCGCTGACGGTCGCCAGGCGCAGCGGGTCGGGCCGCTGCGCCGCTGCCACCTCCATCAGCAGCGGCGCCGGATGCGCGCGCAGCAGGCCCGCGATCGCCCGCCATGGCAGCGTTCCGCGGCCCGGAGGCATGTGCAGGTCGAGCCGCAGCGGCACGATGCCCGGCGGCGTTCCGGGGCCGTGACGCACCCCGAGGTTGTCGTGGACGTGGAACAGCACCACGTCCGCGCGGGCCGCCGCGAGCACGTCGACGAGGGCGGCGCCGGCCAGCTGTGCCGTGAGGTGCGCATGCCCGAGATCGAAGGCCATGCCGACCGCCGGCGAGTCGATCCGGCGGACGAGGTCCCGGACGAACAGCGGTGCGTGGCTCAGCAGCGGCACGCTGGGAAAGGCCGGCGCCAGGTTCTCCAACGCGATCATCAGTCCGACCTCTTCGGCGTGGACGGCGAAGCGCCGCAGCGAGCGCTCCTCGGCCAGCAGGCAGTCCTCCACACGGTCGGCGGCGGCGCCCTCGGCGACCGGCAGGCAGGCCGCGTGATAGACGACGAACGCGGCGCCGACGGCGACCGCGAGGTCGAGCAGCCCGACGAAGGCGGCGTCGTGCTCCCGCTCGCCGAGCCGCAGATCGGCGGGCGCGTGCAGCGCCACGTGCAAGCTCGTCGGCGCGAGCACCGCCCGCAGGCAGTCCCCGTGCCGTCGCACGCTGAGCGGATCGGCCAGCATCCCGACCGGCGGCGCGTGCATTTGGATCCACCCGTAGCCGCAGGCCTCGAGGCGCTTGAGCTCCGGCGCCGTCGGCCACGCCTCGCACGGGACGTCGAGCCCCAGGCGGCCTCCGAGCGGTCGCCCGTCCGCGGGCGGGGCGAGCGACACCGGCTCGCGCGTGCGGTGGATCGTGAGATTGGTCATGGCGCGACGGTACGGCCGCTCGCGCGCGCGGATGTGTCGCCGCTGTGACGAAGCGGTGACGACGCGTTAACCGGCGACGCGCTCGTAGCGCGCGTACAGCTCCTCGACCGCGCGCTTGGCCGCCGTGTGCCGCTCGGTCGAGTCGGCGGCGCGGTCCGGGTCGGCCCATGCCGCCGGGTCGGCCAGCTCCTCCTCCAGCGCCTGCAGCGCCGCCTCGGCGGCTTCGATCTCGCGCTCGAGCTTCTGCGCCTCGCGGATCGCGTTCTTCGAGCGGGCCGGCTTCGCGGCCGCGCCGTTGCCGTTCGCGCCCGGCTTCGGCTTGGCCCTCGTCTTCGCGGCCGCTCTGTCCGCCGCGGCGCCCGCGGCCTTCGCCGCCTCCTCGAGTGCGCTGCGCTCCTCGCGCATGCGCAGGTAGTCGGCCCAGCCGCCGTCGTAGCTGTGCAGCGTGCCGTCCTCGACGGCGACCGTGCGCGAGCCGACCGCGTCGAGCAGCGCGCGGTCGTGCGAGACGAGCAGCACCGAGCCGGGGAAGCCTTCCAGCGCCTCCTCCAGTGCCTCGCGGCTCTCGACGTCGAGGTGGTTCGTCGGCTCGTCGAGGATCAGCACGTTCGCGCCCGAGTGCACGAGGATCGCGAGCGAGAGCCGTTGGCGCTCGCCACCGGAGAGGCCGGCGATCGGCTTCTCCGCCTCCTCGCCCGAGAAGAGGAACTGGCCCAGCAGGGCGCGCGCCTTGTTGGGCGTCAGCCTCGTGGCGCGCTGCGCCGCTTCCAGCACGGTCCCGGTCTCGCCGAAGTGCTCCGAGTGCTGCGAGAGGTAGCCGACCTGCACGTTGTGGCCCTTGCGCAGCTTGCCGCCGGCGAGCGGCCTGCTCCCCGCCAGGGTCTCGATCAGCGTCGTCTTGCCGGAGCCGTTCGCGCCCACGAGCGCGACGTGCTCGCCGCGCTCCAGCCACAGCTCGGCGTCGTCGAGCAGCGTCCTGCCGGGCACCTCGATCCGCCCGCCTTCCAGCTCGAAGATCACGCGGCCGGCCCGCTCCGGTCTCTTGAACGTGAACGACAGCGTCGTCACGTCGCGCGGGTCGCGCTCGATCCGGTCGATTCTCTCCAGCCGCTTGACGCGCGACTGCGCCTGTCTGGCCTTCGTCGCCTTCGCGCGGAAGCGCTCGACGAAGCGTTCGAGCCGCGCGATCTCCGCTCTCTGCTTGTCGATCGCGCGACCGAGCGCGAGCTCGCGCGCCGCCTTCTCCTGGCGCCACCTGTGCCACGGACCGGCGAAGAAGCGCGAGCGGCCGGCCTCCAGCTCCAGCACCGCGGTCCCGACCGCCTCCAGGAACCAGCGGTCGTGCGCGACCAGCACGACGGCGGCGTCGAGGTCGATCAGGTATCTCTCCAGCCACTCCAGCGAGGCGATGTCGAGGTGGTTCGTCGGCTCGTCGAGCAGCAGCAGGTCGGGCTCGCCGGCGAGCGCGCGGGCGAGCGAGCCGCGCGTCAGCTCGCCGCCGGAGAAGGTCGACAGCTCGCGGTCGAGCTGTTCGTCGCCGAAGCCGAGCCCGTGCAGCATCGTCTGCGCGCGGTCGCGCCAGCGGTAGCCGCCGTGCCGGTCCAGCTCGGCCTGCGCGCGGGCATACGCGTCGAGCGTCTTCTCGTCGTAGGCGCCGTCGGCCATCTTCTGCTCCAGCCGCGCCAGCTCCGCCTCGACCGCCAGGACCTCCTGGGCGCCGCCGAGGACGTAGTCACGCAGCGTGATGTGCCTTTCGCGCGGCGGGCGCTGATCGTGGAGGGCGACCTTCGCCCCCTTCTGGAAGGCGAGCTCGCCGACGTCGATGGAGGCCTCGCCGGACAGCATCCGCAGCAGCGTCGTCTTGCCCGCGCCGTTGCGGCCAGAGAGCGTCATGCGGTCTCTGCGCTCCAACTTGAAGGAGACGCCGCGCACGAGCGGCTCGCCCGCCATGTCCTTGCCGATGTCCGATGCGATCACGACCGCCATGTCGTCCTCATGTTGCCGGATCCTTCGCTATCGTTCCGGCCCGCATGAAGCGCCTGCGTCCCCTCTTCGCCGCCTGCGTCACGAGCTGCCTGCTGCTGCTCGTGCTCGCGCCGCTCGCGCTCGCGAGCCCGCCGAACGGCGGCCAGGGCACGTACGGCGAGGCCGACGACAAGGTCGTCACCAACGCCGGCTTCATCGTGATCGCGTTCTTCCCGACGCTGATCCTCGTGCTGAGCCTGCTCCAGTGGCGGCTCGACAAGCGCAGAGACGCGCGCAAGGCCGCCAGAAAGCGCCGCATGGCGAGCGCCGACTGGTCGGGCGGCTGGTAGTCCACCGCAACCGGATCCGGCGCATCACCGGGTAACCGGCCGCGGCTGCCCGGGTAAGGTCGTGGCATGGCGTATTTCGTCACAGGCGCGACGGGGTTCATCGGCCGGCACCTGGTCGAGCGGCTGCTGCGGCGCGAGGGCGACATCCACGTGCTCGTGCGGCCCGAGTCGATCGGGCGGCTCGACGCGCTGATCCACCGTTGGAACGGCGAAGGGCGCATCCGCCCGGTGCTCGGCGATCTGAGCAAGCCTTTGCTCGGGCTCGACCCCGAACAGGTCGCCGAGCTGAGGGGCACGATCGACCACTTCTTCCACCTCGCGGCGATCTACGACATGACCGCGAGCGAGGCGCAGGACCGGCTCGCGAACGTCGAGGGCACCCGCCACGCGGTCGCGCTCGCCGGCGTGCTGGAGGCCGGCTGCCTCCACCACGTCTCATCGATCGCGGTCGCCGGGGAGTACGAGGGCGTCTTCCGCGAGGACATGTTCGACGAGGGCCAGCCGCTCCCGCATCCGTACCACCGCACGAAGTTCGAGGCCGAGCAGATCGTGCGCCAGGAGCAGGTCGTGCCGTGGCGCGTCTACCGGCCGGCGATCGTCGTCGGCGACTCGCGCACCGGCGAGATGGACAAGATCGACGGCCCCTACTACTTCTTCAAGCTGATCCAGCGGCTCGGCGACGCGCTGCCGTCGTGGCTGCCGCTGGTCGCGCCTGAGCTGGGCGACACGAACATCGTGCCGGTCGACTACGTCGCCGACGCGATGGATCACATCGCGCACCGGCCGGGCCTGGACGCGCGCGCCTTCCACCTCGTCTCCCCCCGTCCGCAGCGTGACGTCGAGGTCGTGAACGCGTTCGCGCGCGCCGCCGGCGCGCCGCGCATCGCAGTCCAGGTCGAGGACCAGCTGACGCTCGGGCTCGCCGACGCCTCGCGCGCGCTGCTGCGCCGACTGCCGGGCGCGCGCACCGTGCGCCGCGCGGCGCTGTCGCAGGTGAGGATCCCCGAGGCGGCCGTCGACCACCTGGACCTCGTGCCGGTCTTCTCGACCGAGGCGACCGAGGCCGCGCTCGACGGCAGCGGCATCGAAGTGCCGGAGCTGGAGAGCTACGCGCAGGCCCTGTGGGACTACTGGGAGGCGAACCTCGACCCCGACAAGTTCCGCGCCGACCGCTCGCTGGCGAACGCCGTCAACGGCAAGACGATCCTCATCACGGGCGCGTCGAGCGGGATCGGCCGCGCCGCCGCGATCAAGCTCGCGCGCGCGGGCGGGATCCCGCTGCTCGTGGCGCGCAGCGCCGACAAGCTCGAAGAGGTGCGCGACGAGATCGCGCAGTTCGGCGGCAGCGCATACGTCTACACCGCCGACGTCTCAGATCCCGAGTCGATCGACCGGCTCGTCGCGCAGGTGCTCTCCGACCATCCGGCGGTCGACATCCTCGTCAACAACGCCGGCCGCTCGATCCGCCGCTCGATCTCGCTCAGCTACGACCGCTTCCACGACTTCGAGCGCACGATCCAGCTCAACTACCTCGGCGCGGTCAAGCTGATCCTCGCGCTGCTGCCGCACATGCGCGCGCGCAAGAGCGGCCACATCGTGAACATCTCCTCGATCGGGGTGCAGACGAGCCCGCCGCGCTTCTCCGCCTACGTCGCCTCGAAGGCGGCCCTGGACGCGTTCACGCGCGTCGTCGGCTCCGAGACGATCGCGGACCGCGTGACGTTCACGACGATCCACATGCCGCTCGTGCGCACGCCGATGATCGCGCCGACGAAGCTCTACAACTCGTTCCCGACGATCTCGCCCGACGAAGCGGCCGACCTCATCTGCGACGCGATCCGCAGGAAGCCGAAGCACATCAACACGCGGCTCGGGACGTTCGGCGAGGTCGCCTACGCGCTCGCGCCGAAGGCGGTCGACCAGCTGCTGCACCTCGCCTACCGCGTCTTCCCCGACTCGGCGGCGGCGCGAGGGCAGGTGGGCGGCGATGAGGTCGTCTCCCGCGAGCAATTGGCCCTCGCGCACCTCACCCGCGGCGTTCACTGGTAGAGGGCTATAAGCGTTCCGGTACGCCGGGCCGCGACGGCACTTGCCATCGAGACCCTCTCGTGGACTGCCGCTGAGCCCGCCTCGTGGGCAACCACGCCTAAATCCTGAAGACGGGCACCAACCGTCTCTCGTGCTCGGCGTCGATCCGCGCGATCACCTCGACGTGCTGCTCCAGCCCTGAGCCGCGCAGCTTGGTCGCCAGCAGCTCGTCGACCTGGAAGATCCCGGCGCTGTTCGACATCGCGATCTCGACGCGCACCGCCCGGTCCTTGCCGGGCGTGATTCTGACTTCCTCGATCGCGTAGGCCGACAGCGAGTGGATGTTCTGGTGGCCGGCCTCGAACGGCACGCGCGAGCGGCCGCGGGCCATGTCGAGCGCGTCGGCGACGCGCACGATCCCCGCCTCGATCGTGAACGGATTGCCGCGCCTGCGGTGTCCGATGATCGCGTGCAGCGTCTCGGCGACGACGATCGAGCGCTCAGGCTCCTCGTACGCCTGTGCGAGCAGCGCGCCGAGCTTGTCGGCCGTGAGGAAGAGGCTGTAGGCCTCGTGGTCGGCGCGGTGGATCGTCATGCCGATGTCGTGGAAGAGCGCGCCGCCGGCGATCACGACCTCGGCGTCTCTCTCGCTCATGCCGTAGTCCGCGAGGACGTTCGGCACGACGCCGCGGCGGAACAGGATGCGCGCCAGCCGCAGCGCGATGTTCAGCACGATCTGGATGTGGATCCACGAGTGGTCCGACATGCCGAGCCGGCGCGTCGCGTTGACCGCCGAGACGTGCCACCACGCCTTCACCTGCTCGTCCGCGTTGACAGCATCGAGCAGACGCTCCAGCTTGCGGTTGCCGCGCGTCGGGACGCGGATGCGGACGTCGGCGATCGCCTCGCGCGGGGAGCGGTCCGACGGGTCGACTTGGGCGACGCTCACTGCCGTGAGGCTACCGGCGCGCGCGGCGCGGCTCAGGCCGGCCGACAGTCGTCGCGCGGGAGGAACGGCAGACCGGGGAGACGCGTCTCGGCGTCGACGAGGTCGAGCACCGTCGTCTCCTGGTCGAACGCGCCGTCGGCCATGACGCCGAAGCTGACGCCTGCGCCGACACCGGTCGCGCTGTGCCGGACGACGTAGGTGCGACGGTCGACTTGCGCGTCCTGCGCGATGCGCCTGCCGAGCGCGCGAGCCCGTGCCGGGACCGTCGTGATGGCGTGCGGGCTCCCGAGCGCGTCGAGCAGCGCCCCGGCGGCCTCGCGGTTCGCCGGATCGCGCAGGTCGAGCGTCGCGTCCAGCTCGACCAGGCGGCCACCGCCGTCGGCCGCGTGCGTCCCGCCGACCGAGAGGTGAGCGTCGGCGTGCAGCGCGCCGGTGGCGCTCATGTGCAGCGCCCGCGGATGGCGCGCCGCGTCGAGCTCGTAGCCGAGCACGACCGTGCCGTTCGCCCCGGCGCCGAGCCCGACGTCGGGCAGCGCAAGTCCTGCCGCCGCCTGCGCGTGCAGCACCACGTACCAGGTGCTGCCGCCGTCGCGCGAGCGCCGGTGGCCGAGCAGGGCGCCGCCGCCGAGCGATGCGGAGGCGGGACCGAACGCGGCCGTCAGCTCGTCCGCGAGTCCGCTCGCGTCGTAGACCTCGTCCGGCTCGGGCAGCTTGGCGTGCGGCCGCCACCCGACGGCGTCGCACAGCAGCGAGCAGGTGCTGCGAACGCGGTCGACCAGCTGCCCGCCGATCGTCGCCTTGCTGCCGTATCTGTCGACGAAGCGCTGGGCGGAGGCCACGTCGGGGAAGCGCCACGAGCGGCCCGAGGACCAGACGACGCCGGCGCCGGCGGCGAGGCGGCCACCGAGCGTGCGACTGCCGAGCCGCAGCCGCGCGCCCTCGCCGGCCTCGAGCCCCGCGTCGTTCCCCTGCGAGAGCGTCACCGTCGCCGTTCCGTCGCTGTCGCGCGCGAGCGCAAGCGTCCCGCTCCTGCCGAGCCGGACGACCGTGATCGTCCCGCCGACCTGCTCGGCCTGCTCACGGCGCGCGACGGGGCACGGGTCGAGCTGGTCGTGCGGCCGCGCCGGCGTCGGGCAGCGGACGTCGGCGACCCGGCAGAGCCCGCGCTGCAGGCCCGCGAGCACGTGCCCGCCGACCCCGCCCGACGTCAGCCCGACAGCGAGCGCCAGCACGAGCGCGACCAACGCCACGAGCGCCGTGTACTCGCTCGTCGCTTGGCCGTCCGTCTCGCGCCAGCGCCGCATCGGCCCAGGATGCATCCGCACACGGCGCACGCGGCGCCGCGCGCGACGATTGGCACGGCCTCTGCGCAACCCCGCGCGGATGCGCGGCTCCGCTGCTACTCAGGACGCCGTCGCCAGCTCCTGCACGACGCCCTCGCGCAGGCCGCCGCAGGCGACGTCGAACGGACCGATCCGCCGCGCAAGCGCCGCCAGCACGACGATCCCCGCCGGCAGCAGCCGCGCCCGTTCGGGCGCGATCCCCAGCCGCTCCGCGAGCTGCGCGGCCGGCGCCGCGGTGAGCGTCGCGAGCACCCGATCGAGCCCCGCCGGGTCGAGCCGCGCCCCGGCGATCCGGCGCAGCGACGTCGCGCTCCCGCCGACCGCCAGCGCACGCGTCGTGTCCGGCAGCGTGAGCGCGGCCAGCGTCTCCTCCACGGCGGCGCGCAGCCGCGCCAGCTCGTCGGCTGTCGGCGGATCGCCGTGCAGGTGGGCCGCGGTGAGGTCGCCCGAGCCGAGCGGCAGCGACACCGACCAGCTGGCGCCGCCCGCGCACGTGCCGACGACGATCTGCGCGGAGCCGCCGCCGACGTCCGCAACCGCGATCGGCGCGTCGGGCGCTTCTCCGAGGCCGCACGTGGCGCCCGCGAATGCGAGCCGCGCCTCGTCGTGCTCGCTCAGCAGCTCGACCGCGACGCCGGCGGCCACCGTGAGCGCCTGGCATGTGGCGCGGCCATCGAAGCTGCGGCGCAATGCCGCCGTCGCGACGACGCGCAGCGCGTCGGACCCGAGTGCGCGCGCCTCGTCCGCCTGCGCAGCGACGACGGTCGCCAGCCGCACGCGCAGCCGCACGGGCATGGGCGCGCCGGCGGGGCACGCGCCGCCGAGCTGCGTGAAGGCGCGCCGTTCGATCACCGGCGTCACCGTCGGCGCCTGTCCGGCCGCGCCGAGGACGTCCGCGACGAGCAGGCGCGTCGTGTTCGAGCCGATGTCGATGCAGGCGCAGCGCACCGCAGAGCGAGGGTATCCGCGATGAGAGGCGGGCGCACGCGGCGTTTGAGGCATCATGAGCCCCCGTGACAGACGAGCTGGCGATCGAGGTCCGCGGCCTGCGCAAGCGCTACGGGGAGCTGGAGGCGGTCCGCGGGATCGACTTCTCGGTGCGGCGCGGAGAGGTGTTCGGCCTGCTGGGACCGAACGGCGCCGGCAAGACCACCACCGTCGAGATCCTCGAGGGCTACCGCGACCGCAGTGACGGCGAGGTGACGGTGCTGGGTCACGACCCTCAGCTGCGCCCGCGCGCGCTGCGCGAACGCGTCGGGATCGTGCTCCAGAGCACGGGCATCTACCGCCACCTGACCGTGCGCGAGCTGCTTGCGCACTTCGCCGGCCTCTACCCGTCCCCGCGCGGCGTCGAGGAAGTGATCGAGCTCGTGGGCCTGCGCGGCAAGGAGGAGGCGCGCACGCGCACGCTCTCCGGCGGCCAGCTGCGCCGCCTCGACCTCGCGCTCGCGCTGATCGGGGACCCGGAGCTGATCTTCCTCGACGAGCCGACGACCGGCTTCGACCCGGCCGCGCGGCGCGGAGCGTGGGACGCGATCCGCTCGCTCAAGGCGCTCGGCAAGACGGTCGTGCTGACGACCCATTACCTCGACGAGGCGCAGGCGCTCGCCGACCGCGTCGCGATCGTCAAGGACGGCCGCATCCTCGTCGAGGGCGCGCCGAGCGAGCTGGGCGCCGGCGAGGGCGCGACGCGCTACCGCGTCGCCTGGCGCAACGGCAGCGGCATGCTCAACCAGCGCGAGACCGACGACCCGACGGCGCTGCTGCACGAGCTGACGAGCGCCGCGCTGGAGCGCGGCGAGCGGCTGGAAAGCCTCAGCGTCACGCGCCCGACCCTTGAGGACGTCTACCTGGAGCTGACCGCCGATGCCTGAGCACGCCGTCGCGGCGGAGCCCGGCTTCGCGGCGCTCTCCTGGCGTCAGTTCCGGCTCGAGCGCAGGATGTTCTGGCGCAATCCGAGCGCGGCGTTCTTCAACTTCCTGCTGCCGCTGCTGTTCCTCGTGCTGCTGTGCGCGGTCTTCACGAAGCAGCGCGACCGCGACGTGGTCGTGCCCGGAATCGCCGGGATGGCGGTGCTTGCGACGACGTTCAGCGCGCTCGCCTACAACGTCGTCTTCCTGCGCGAGCAGGGGATCCTCAAGCGCATGCGCGGGACGCCGCTGCCGTCGGGCGCCTACCTGCTCGGGATCGCGGGCAACGCGGTCGCGAACACCGCGATCCAGATCGTGCTGATCACGGTCGCCGGCAAGCTCTTCTACGGCATCGACTGGCCGAAGGACGTGCCCGAGCTGGTGCTGTTCGTCGTGCTCGGGGTCGTCTGCTTCGCCTCGCTCGGCGTCGCGCTCGCGCACGCGATCCCGACGTTCGAGGCCGCCACCGTCTACGTGAACGTGATCTTCCTGCCGGTCGTGTTCATCTCGATCGACGCGAGAAACGACCCCGCGTTCCTGAAGGGGATCGCCGAGGCGCTGCCGCTCGCGCACCTGATCGACGGGCTGAACGCGGCGATGGTGACCGGCGGCGGGCTCGGCGACCGGTGGTCGGCGCTCGGCGTGCTGGCCGTGTGGACGGCGCTCGGCGTGACGCTCGCGATCCGCGGCTTCAGCTGGGAGCAGCGCCGGAGCTGAGCGGTTCGCCGGCGACGACGAAGGCGGCCGGCGGATCGCCGTGCAGCTCGACCGGAACCGCCGCGAGCGGCGACGCCGCCCACTCCCCGCGCAGCAGCCCATAGACGTAGACGTCGTGCGCGACGTCGCCGTGCCGGTGCCAATGGCGCAGCAGCCCCTCGCGCGCGAAGCCGAGCCGCTCGAGCGCCGTCTGCGAGCGGCCGTTCTCGACGTCGGCGTAGGCGCCGAGGCGATCGAGCCCGAGGCGCTCGAACGCGAGCCGCGCCATCAGCGCCTTGACCTCGCGGTTGGCGCCGCTCCCCCACCAGCGCCGCCCCAGCCACGTGCCGATCACGGCGCGACGGTCGCGGCGCGAGAGCTCGGCGAGTCCGACGACGCCGATCGGGCCGTCCTCGCGGTGGACGATCAGCAGGTCGAGCTGCTCGCCGCGCTCGCGCCGGTCCTCGAGACCGACGATGTAGGCGACCGGTTCCTCCAGCCGCACGTACGGACCCCACGAGAAGAAGCGCGTCACCTCGCGGTCAGAGCCGAGCGCGAACAGCGCCGGCGCGTCGTCCGCCGTCGCGTACCGCAGCATGAGCGACGGACCATGGAGCTCCATCCTGGGAGAATATGACGGCATGCTGACCCTGCACCGTCCCGTGCGCGACCGTCCGGACCCGCGGGGGCACTCCACGTTTGACGAACTGCCGGACCGCTCATACGGGGTGATGACGTGAGCGATGGCGTCGGGACACGACCTTCAAGCGGCGGAATGCCCATCGGCGAGCGCGAGGCGCTGCAGCCGACGGTGCGGCTCGTCATGCCCGCGCTGCCCGCCAACGTCGCGCTCGTGCGGCAGGCGCTCGCCGGCATGACCGACGAGCTCGGCGTCGAGCCGGCGCGTGCGGCCGACATGAAGATCGCGCTGACCGAGGCGTGCACGAACGTCGTCGTCCACGCCTACGGCGACGACCCGGGTCCGCTCGAGGTGACGATGGCGGTCGAGCACCGGCGTCTGGTGCTCGGCGTGCGCGACCGCGGCAGCGGCCTGCATCCGCTCCCGAGCCGTGACGAAAGCGCGCCGCTCGGCTTCGGGCTCGCGCTGATCGCCTCGCTCTCCGACGAGGTCGGGCTCGTCGGCGGACGCCACGGCACGGAGGTGCGGATCGCGTTCGCGCTGGCCGACGGCGCCGCACCGCCGCTCGCGATCCAGCCGTCGGCCGAGCCGGCGCCGGCCGGCGAGGAGATCGTGCTGGAGCTGCAGCCGCCGGAGCGGACCTCGCCGGTCCTCGGCCGCGTCGTCTCGCTCGTCGCCGCGCGCGCGGACTTCTCGATCGACCGCCTGTCGGACGCCCAGATCGTCAGCGACGCGATCGCCGGCGCCGCGGCGCCGCACCTGCTCGACGGCACCCTCAGCGTCGCGATCGACGAGCACGAGGACGGCTTCGACTTGCTCGTCGGCCCGTTTCCGGCGGGCGCGGCGCAGCGCGTCGTCAACGATACGGAGCTGCCCGGTCTCGGCTCGCTGCTCGAGCGCCTGACCGACGAGATCGCGGTTGAGTCGGCCAACGGTGCGGACGGCGAGCGTCTGCGGGTCCGCCTGCTGACGCGCGACTGACACACCGCCGTACGGTGTACCCCGTTCGGGTCCTGACACGATCATCGGGCCCGGTCGGAGCACGACGTTAATTTGCGTTCGAACGGCCGGCACCAATACGCTGTATCGCATGGCAGCGGGAAACGCCTTCGTCCGCGTTCTCGAGGAGGACCCGGAGCTCGCCGCCGGACTCGATCCGACGAGCGTTCAGCTTGCGACGCGCCACGCAATCGCGGCCGTCGAGATCGTCCCGCCCGGAACGTGGGAGCCGACCTTCCCCGCCGACGGCGGCAGCGGCAGCCTCGGCCTGCTCGTGCTCGACGGCCTGCTGATGCGCGACGTCGCGATCGCGCAGGCGACCTGCACGGAGCTGATCGGCCGCGGCGACCTGCTGCGTCCCTGGGACTGGGAGCGCGACGTGCTGACGATCAAGCCGCTCATCACCTGGACCGCGCTCCAGCCGGTGCGGCTCGCGGTGCTCGACCGTCGGATCGCCGCGGTGATGGGCCGCTGGCCGGAGCTGGTGAGCGCCGTCGTCGCGCGCGCCGTGCGCCGCTCGTTCGAGCTGGCGACGAACCAGGCGACGAGCCACTTGACGCGCGTGGACGCACGCCTGGAGCTGCTGTTCTGGGGACTCGCCGACCGGTGGGGCCGCGTCAGCCCTGACGGCGTGGTGCTTGAGCTGCCGCTGACCCACCAGGTGCTCGGCCGCCTCGTCGGCGCGCAGCGACCGTCGGTCACGACGGCACTGTCGGATCTGGCCCGCCGCGGCCTGATCGAGCGTCGCGAAGACGGCGCCGGGATCCTGCACGGCGAGCCACCCGGAGAGTCGGCGGAGACGACGAACGGCGTCGCGCCGGCCGCGTCGGCGAGCTAGCGCGCTCGACCGACGCGCCGACTCAACTGCCGCACGCCGGCCAGGGCGAGGCGCCGCGGGCGCGATAGAGCGCGAGCGCGCGGCGATCCTGCTCGGCCTCCGACGCGCGCGCCGGATCGCCGTGGCCGCCCATCGCGCTCCACGTCCCGCGGTCGAACTGGTACTTGCCGCGGTAGGTCCCGTCCGGGGAGACGGCGCGCGGGTTGCCGCCCGACTCGCACTGCGCGATTCGCGCCAGCGCCGACGGGATGCGGACGGACGCGCGGCCGCCCGCACCGTGGGCCTCGACCAGATCGATCCCGAGCGCCTGCGCGGTCTGCGCACCGACGACGCCGTCGACCGTCAGGCCCTTGCGCGCCTGGAAGCGGCGCACGGCGCGCCCCGTCTGGGCGCCGAAGACGCCGTCGGCGGGCACGCCGAGCTTCTGCTGGACCTGCGCGACGAGCGGGCCGCGGCTGCCGCGCTTCAGGGCCTGAGCGTCGGCGCTGGCCGGGACGGCGAGCGCGCAGGTCAGCGCGAGCGTGAGCACGAGCGCGGGAACGAGGGCAAGACGGGCTGACATGGGACCTCCGTGGGCTCTTTCGGGCGCCTACGGGGTGAGCTGTCGGGCTCGCGCGGAAAGATCGCGCTACGCGGCCAGAGCACCCGTGGGATTCGGTGTGCCGGCTGCGATTCGCCCCGTGGACCGCCTGACGTCGGCGGTCCGAGTGGGTCCCCCGCTCTCCGCCGTCGGGACGGCGAAGACTCGGCTGTATCGGATCTGTCTGCCCGACAGGGTGGCAGATCGCGGTGACGGATGCGCTTCGACCGGCGGACCGGAGGCCGCTCCGACTAAGCTCCAGGCCCGATGGCCACCGCAGATGCCACCGTCCAGGAGCCCGACGATCCGGAGGTCGCAGGCGTCGCCTGGGACCTCGATCCGCTCGTCCACGGCCAGGGCGAGGACGGCGTGCGCGCGCAGCTGGAGGAGGCGGCGAGCCGCGCCGAGACGTTCGCCGCGACGTACGCCGGCAAGGTCGCCGAGCTCGACGCCGACGGCCTGCGCGCCGCGATGGAGGAGCTGGCCGCGCTGCACGAGCTGGTCGGACGCGCCGGCTCATATGCGTCGCTGCGCTTCGCGGTCGACACGGCCGACCCGGCGATCGGCGCGCTGCTCCAGCACGTGCAGGAGCGCGGCACGGCGATCCAGACGGCGCTGCTGTTCTTCGAGCTGGAGTGGGCCGCGCTCGATGACGCGCGGGCGGAGGCGCTGCTGGCCGACCCGCACCTCGCCTTCTGCGCCCACCACCTGCGCAGCGAGCGGCGCTACCGCCCGTACCTGCTGAGCGAGCCCGAGGAGAAGATCCTCAATGAGAAGGCGATCAGCGCGCGCAGCGCGTGGGCGCGGCTGTTCGCCGAGCTGATGTCGGCGACGAGAGTGGCGCTGCCCGACGCCGAGGAGACGGTGTCGCTGGAGCAGGCGCTCGCGCGCCTGTCCGGCCCCGACCGCGAGCAGCGCCGCGCGGCCGCCGAGGCGGTGACGGAGGCGCTGCAGCCGGGGATCCGCACGCGCGCCTCGATCTACAACACGCTGCTGCACGACAAGGCGGTCGACGATCGCCTGCGCAGATACCCGCACTGGCTCGCCTCGCGCAACCTCGCCAACGAGGCGAGCGACGAGTCGGTGCAGGCGCTCGTGAGCGCCGTGCGCGCGCGCTACGACGTGCCGCAGCGCTGGTACCGCCTCAAGGCCCGACTGCTCGGCGTCGACAAGCTCGCCGACTACGACCGCGCCGCGACCGTCGCCACCGCCGACGAGCGCTTCGCGTGGGCCGACGCGCGCGAGCTGGTGCTCGACGCGTACGGCTCGTTCTCGCCCGACCTCGGCGCGCTCGCGCGGCGCTTCTTCGACGAGCGCTGGATCGACGCGCCGGTGCGGCCCGGCAAGCGCGGCGGCGCGTTCTGCTCCTACACCGTCCCGTCGGCGCACCCGTACGTGCTGCTGAACTACACCTCGCGCCGCCGCGACGTGCTGACGCTCGCGCACGAGCTGGGCCACGGCGTGCACGCGGCGCTCGCCGCGCCGCAGGGCGTCTTCCACCAGTCGACGCCGCTGACGCTCGCCGAGACCGCCTCGGTGTTCGGCGAGGCGCTCGTGTTCGGGCGCCTGCTGGAGGCCGCCGAGACGCCGGAGTCGCGGCTGGCGCTGCTGGCCGAGGCGATCGAGGGCGCGATCGCGACCGTCTTCCGCCAGACGGCGATGCACCGCTTCGAGCACCTGGTGCACACCGCCCGCCGCGAAGAGGGCGAGCTGTCGGTCGAGCGCTTCAGCGGGCTGTGGAGCGAGACGCAGGAGGAGCTGTTCGGCGACGCCGTCGAGGTGACGGAGGGCTACCGCTCATGGTGGTCCTACATCCCCCACTTCATCAACTCGCCCGGCTACGTCTACGCGTACGCGTACGGGCAACTGCTCGCGCTGTCGGTCTACCGCCGCTACGAGGAGGCGGGCGCGGCGTTCGTGCCCGACTACCTGCGGCTGCTGAGCGCCGGCGGCTCGATGGCGCCCGAGCAGCTTGGACAGCTCGTCGGGATCGACCTCGCCGACCCCGGCTTCTGGGACGCCGGCCTGGCACTCGTCGAGCAGCAGCTCGTCGCCGCCGAGCAGGCCGCGCGCGACGCCGGACGCGCGTAGGAGCGACGCGACGGCTGGCGCGGCGGGGCTGAGCGAGCGGGAGGCGCGCCGGCGCCTCGCCGAGCGCCCGCCGCCGCGCGCGGTCGCGGCCAGCCGCTCCTACCGCTCGATCGTCGTCGCGAACGTCTTCACCGTCTTCAACGCGATCCTCGCCGTCGCCGGTGCCGTCACGCTCGCGCTCGGCGACTGGCGCGACGCGCTGTTCCTCGGGATCCTCGTCGCCAACACGGCGATCGGGATCGGACAGGAGGTGCGCGCCAAGCGCGCGCTCGACCGCCTCGCCGCGCTCGTCGCGCCGACCGCGACGGTCGTGCGCGACGGCGCGTCGCGGCGCGTGCACGTCGACGAGCTGGTGCCGGGAGATCTCGTGCGCGTCGAGGCCGGCGATCAGGTCGTCGCGGACGGGCTCGTGTCGGCCGCGGAGGGCCTGGAGCTGGACGAGTCGATCCTGTCGGGCGAGTCCGCCGCCGTCCCGCGCGCGGCCGGCGAGCGGCTGCGCTCCGGCTCGTTCGTCGCCGAGGGCGCGGGCGCGTACGTGGTCGAGGCGGTCGGCGCCGCAAGCTACGCCGAGCGCGTCGCCGGCGAGGCGCGCGCGTTCCGCCACCCGCGCTCGCCGCTGGAGCGCGCGCTCAATCGGCTGCTGCTGATCCTCGTGGCGGTGATGGCGCCGCTCGGCGTGCTGCTCGTGAGCGTGCTCGTCGTACGCGACGAACCGACGCGCAGAGCGGTCTCGACGGCGGTCGCGGGCGTGCTCGCGCTGGTGCCCGAGGGGCTGCTGCTGCTGAGTGGGCTGACGATGGCGGTCGCGGCGCTGCGGATGGCGCGCCGCGGCGTGCTCGCGCAGCAGCTGAACGCGGTCGAGTCGCTTGCCTCCGTCGACGTGCTCTGCTGCGACAAGACCGGCACGCTGACCGAGCGCGCGCTGCGGCGGGTGGGCGTGGCGGTGGCGGACGGAGGCGACGCGGCCGAGCTGGAGCGCGCGTTCGCGCGCTACGCCGCCTGCTGGGAGCCCGGAGACGAGACGCTTGACGCGCTCGCCGGCCGCGATGGGCGCGTCGCCCTCGCGACGGAGGCGCGCGTGCCGTTCTCCTCGCGCCGGCGCTGGGGCGCCGTGCGCCTCGACGGCACGACGTACGTGCTCGGGGCCCCCGAGGCGCTGCCGCTCGATCCCGCGCTGGCCGCGCGGGCGACACGCGAGATGGCGGCCGGCCGGCGCACGATCGCGCTGTGCGCGAGCAGCGAGCCGATCGCCGACGACGGCGGCGGGGCGGAGCTGCCGGCGCGGCTGCGGCCGCTCGGGCTCGCGCTGCTGGCGGAGCAGCTGCGGCCGAACGCGCGCGAGACGCTTGCCTTCCTGCGCGCCGAGGGCGTCGAGGTGAAGGTGCTCTCCGGCGACGCGCCCGCCACCGTCGCAGCGATCGTGCGGGACCTCGCGCTCGCGCCCGCGCGAGAGATCGTGGCGGTCGACGGGCGCACGCTGCCTCAGGACGACGAGGAGCTGGCGGCGCTGGCGGCGCAGGCGACGGTCGTCGGGCGCATCTCGCCGGAGGGCAAGCACCGCGTCGTGCAGGCCCTCGCGGCGCAGGGGCGCTACGTCGCGATGATCGGCGACGGCGTCAACGACGTGCCCGCGCTGAAGGCGTCGCGGCTCGCGCTCGCGCAGGGTAGCGGAACGCAGATGGCGCGCGCCGTCGCGGACCTCGTGCTGGTCGAGGGCGACTTCGCGGTCGTGCCGCAGCTCGTCGCCGAGGGGCGCCGGATCCTGCGCAACGTGCAGCGCGTCGCGAAGCTGTTCGTCAGCAAGTCGGTCTTCGCGGCCGTCGTCGTGCTGACGCTCGGCGTCTCGACCCTCCCCTACCCCTACCTGCCGCGCCACCTCAGCCTCGCGTCGTCGTTCGCGATCGGCATCCCGGCCTTCCTGCTCGCGCTCGCGCCGAGCGCCGGCCGCTGGCGCCCGACCGGCTTCCTGCGCGAGGTGGCGCGCTTCGCCGTCCCGGGCGGGCTCGCGCTCGCGGCCTCGATGATCGCCGCGTACCTGCTCGCGCTCGACGCGTTCGGCCTCTCGACGATCGACGCGCGCACGGTCGCGACCTCCGTGCTCGTCTTCGTGGGGCTCTATCTCGTGTGGCTGCTGGAGCGCGCTTCCTCGCTGCATCCGCGCCTCGTCGGCGCGCTCTGCGTCCTGTTGGGCGTCGGCTACGTCGCGATGCTGCTGCTCCCGCCCGCGCGCCGCTTCTTCGCGCTGAGCGCGCCCGATCCGGCGATCGTCGCGCTCACCGCGGCCGCGGTGCTGGCTGGAGCGGCGCTTGCGCGCGCGGGGGTCCGGCGGGCGGCGGCCGGCGCAGCGTCCGCCGCCGACTGACCCGCCGCGCGCGTCATGCGTCGGCGCGCGCGACGCGGTCCGCGATCAGCTCCTCTCGCACCTGGTGGTGGAACAGCATGCGACGCACGAGCACGTCGGCGAGCGCGTCGTCGTCGACCTGGTACTCGCCGGCAGCGATCTGCCGTGCGAGCAGCCGCACGCGCGAGGAGCGCGTGATGCGGTCGTGACGGGCGGTGATGCGGTGGATGCGGTCGTTGGTGGCGACCATCGTTCGGTTCCTCCTATGCAGTCGATCTGACGTCACACGGGAGCCGCTCCGGCGGAGCGACTCGACTTGGGTGCGTCAGGCGACGGGAGGAGCGCGAGCGGCGGCGTTCGCCGGCGCGGGCGCGGAGTGGTCGCAGCTGTCGGCCGCGAGGGCGCAGCCGCCGTCCGCGAGCGTGAAGGCGATGGTGGCGGCGAGCAGCGCGCAGTCGCGCTCGCCGCTGAAGCCGCCCGTCGCGGCGCTGCCGCCGGCGACCGTGGCGATCGGCGAGGTGGGCGACTGCAGCGGCGCGGGCGGGCCGCGTACGAGCGGCGGATCGGCGTCGACCCGGCGCGGATGCACAACGGTGTGCGGGGCGAGCGTGCCGGCCGGCGCCGGCGTCCCGCTCGACGCGACCGTGCCGATCGGCGTGCACGCCTGGGCGAAGATCGTCGTGTCGTGCCCGGTGGATGCCGTCGCCGTCGCCGCGATCGTGCCGAGCCCGAGTCTTCTGAAGGCGGCGCGGACGACCTTGGCCTGCTGCTTGGCCGCGGCGTCTCTCGTCTGCGCCTGCGAGCCCGTCGTCGGGTCGGCCGCGACCGGCTTGGACGGGGCGGGCGCCGTCGTGGTCGGCGCGGTCGTCGTCGCGGGGGTCGGTGTGGCTTCGCCCGACGGCAGCTGCCGCTCTTCGGAGGCCGGCGGCCTGGGCGCGGGCGCTCTGCCGTCTCTCGACGTCGGGTCGGTCGGCGCGGGGTCGGACGGGGCGGGCGCGGGATCGCTCGGCGCGGGCGCCGGGTCGCTCGGAGCCGGCGCGGGATCGGACGGCGCGGGCGCGGGATCGCTCGGAGCCGGCGCCGGGTCGGACGGCGCGGGCGCCGGGTCGCTCGGAGCGGGAGCGGGATCGCTCGGCGGCGGATCCGACGGCGCCGGCGCCGGTTCGCTCGGATCGGGCGCCGGATCGCTCGGTCCGGGCGCCGGATCGGACGGCGCCGGATCGCTTGGTGTCGACGTGTCGGCGGTGGGCGGCGCCGGGTCGGTGGAGACCGGGTCCTCGACCGTCGTGTCGGACGCGATCGTCGCGCTCGCTCCGGCGGGCCCCCACAACGCGGTGGTGCCGCGATCGGCGAGCGCGCGCGCCGGCAGGACGGCGGCGAGCGTCAGGACGAGCAGCAGGCCAAGCAGTCGCCGACCGGACACCGAGCGGCGTCGGCGGTTTGGAGCTGCGGCGGACTGGCGAAAGTCGTCCATGTGCGGTGACAAGCGGCCTCTCCGGCATTCGTCGGCAGGCGCGCCAAGCCTCTCAAGCGAATCCGCCCCGCGCCATCGGGCGATGACCCGATCTGGTTCGCGTGCTGACACCCCGCTGCCGGCGCATGTCGCTCTCTCCACGATCAGACTGTACGCCCCGTGGCGAGCGCCTTCAGCACCTCGGTCGATCTTTCGGGTCTGCGCGACCGCGTCGCACTGGTAACCGGTGGCGCTAGCGGGCTCGGCCGCGCGACCGCGTTCGCGCTCGCCGCGGCGGGCGCGGAGGTCGTGATCGCCGACCTCCCGGACAGCGCGGGCGAGCAGATCGCACGCGAGATCGGCGGTCGCTTCGTCGCCGCCGACGTGTCCGACCTCGACGCCAACCGCGCGATGGTCGCCTCCGTGCTGGAGCACTGCGGCCGGCTCGACCTCGCCCATCTGAACGCCGGCGTCACGAGCGGCTGCGGCCTCGGGGAGGACTTCGACCTCGCCGCCTACCGCCGTGCGATGGGCGTGAACCTCGACGGCGTCGTGTTCGGGACGCATGCGGTCCTGTCCGCGCTGCGGCGCAACGACGGGCCCGAGCGCGGCGCGATCGTCGCGACCGCCTCGCTCGCCGGCCTCACGGCCGTCCCGATGGAGCCAATCTACTCGGCGAACAAGCATGGCGTCGTGGGGTTGGCGCGCTCGCTCGGCCCGTCGCTCGCGCTCGACGGGATCCGCTTCAACGCCGTCTGCCCCGGCTTCGCCGAGTCGGCGATGACGGCGCCGATCCGCGAGGGGCTGGAGGCCGCCGGCTTCGAGCTGATCCCAGCGGAGGTCGTCGCCGAGACGGTCGTGCGGCTGTTCGCGCTCGACGTCAGCGGCGAGTGCTGGTTCGTCCAGCAGGGGCGCGAGCCGGCGCCGTTCCAGTTCCGCAACGTGCCCGGGCCGCGTCCGGTCAAGTCCCCCGAGGAGGTCTGATGGAGTTCGAGCCGAGCGACCGCGCAAAGGACTTCCGCGAGCGGCTGCAGGCGTTCCTGGAGGAGCGCGTCTACCCGGTCGAGCGCGACTACGTCGAGGCGATCCGCTCGGCCGACTCGCCGCACGTCCATCCCCCGGTGATGGAGGAGCTGAAGGAGGAGGCGCGCCGGCGCGGGCTGTGGAACCTGTTCCTGCCCGATCCCGAGCACGGCGCGGGCTTGTCCTATCTGGAGTACGCGCCGCTCGCCGAGCTGATGGGCCGCACGATGATCGGCGCCGAGGTCTGCAACTGCTCGGCGCCGGACACCGGCAACATGGAGGTGCTGCACCAGTTCGGGACCGAGGAGCAGAGAGCGCGGTGGCTCCAGCCGCTGCTCGACGGCGAGATCCGCTCCGGCTTCGCGATGACCGAGCCCGACGTCGCCTCCTCGGACGCGACGAACGTCGCGCTGCGGATGGAGCGCGACGGCGACGACTTCGTCCTCAACGGGCGCAAGTGGTGGACGACCGGGGTGATGCACCCCAGATGCAGGATCCTGATCGTGATGGGCAAGACGGAGCTGGAGGCGCCCGTCTACGCGCAGCAGTCGATGCTGCTCGTGCCGCTCGACACGCCCGGCCTGACGATCCTGCGCTCGCTGCCCGTCTTCGGCTACGAGGACCCGGAGGGGCACGGCGAGCTGGAGTTCAAGGACGTGCGCGTGCCGCAGTCGAACATCATCGCCGCGCCGGGCGCCGGCTTCCTGATCGCGCAGGCGCGTCTGGGGCCGGGCCGCATCCACCACTGCATGCGCGCGATCGGCGCGGCCGAGCGGGCGCTGGAGCTGATGTGCGCGCGCGCCGACGCGCGCGAGACGTTCGGCAAGCCGGTCTCGACGCGCTCGAACATCCGCGACTGGATCGCCGAGGCGCGCATCGAGATCGAGATGGCCCGCCTGTTCGTGATGAAGACCGCGTGGCTCGTCGACACGGTCGGCGGCAAGAACGCGCGCGTCGAGGTCGCCGGCATCAAGGTCGCGGTGCCGAACATCGCGCTGAAGATCATCGACCGCGCGATCCAGGTGCACGGCGGTGGCGGCGTCTCCGACGACTTCCCGCTCGCGTGGATGTACGCGCACATGCGCACGCTGCGGCTCGCGGACGGACCGGACGAGGTGCACAAGCTGTCGATCGCGCGGCGCGAGCTGCGGCGTCAGCGGGGCGAGGCCGAGCCGCTGATGTAGGCCGCGCGGCTCAGCCGCCGTCGGTCGAGGCGCCGTCGCCTGAGCCATCGCCGCCGCTCCCGCTGGCGCTGTCGCCGGAGGTGGAGGTCGAGGTCGAGTTCGAGCCCGACGTGCCGTCGTCGGAGCCGCCGTCGGCGGATCCCGAGCCGGACCCCGAGCTGCCGCTCCCGGTGTCACCGGAGCCCGATCCACCGCCGGAGCCCGGATCGCCGCCCGGCGCCGGCGTGGGCGCGGTCGTGGGGGGGGGGGGGGGGGGGGGGCCCCGGCCCCCCCCCGGGGGCCCCCCCCCCCCCCCCCCCCCCCCCCCCGCCGCGCGCCCGCCCCGCCGCGCGCGCCGCGGCGGCG
>JBQCIQ010000102.1:0-4757 GCA_051953595.1 Conexibacter sp.
GTTCCCGGATCGGACCAAGCTCGACTTCACGCCGGGCGTGTCCGTGATCGTCGGGCCCAACGGCTCGGGCAAGTCGAACGTCACCGACGCGGTGCTGTGGGCGATGGGCGAGCAGTCGCCGCTGGCGGTCCGCGGCCAGTCGATGCAGGACGTCATCTTCGGCGGCGGCAAGGGCGTGCAGGCGCGGTCGTCGGCCGTGGTCGTGCTCGTGCTCGACAACGGCGACGGCGCGATCGACCTCCCGGTCGGCGAGATCTCGATCCTGCGCCGCCTGGACCGCAACGGCGACGGCGAGTACCGGCTCAACGGCGCGAAGTGCCGCCTTGTCGACGTGCTCGAGGTCCTCTCGGATACCGGCCTCGGCAAGGAGTCGCACTCGGTGGTGTCGCAGGGGCGCGTCGAGGCGATCGTCACCTCCAAGCCGCGCGACCGGCGGCTGCTCATCGAGGAGGCGGCTGGCCTCGGCAAGCACCGCAAGCGCCGGCGGCGCGCGCAGCTCAAGCTCGAGCGCACGCAGGACAACCTCGATCGCGCGCTCGACGTCGAGCGTGAGGCGCGCTCGCGGCTGCGCCCGCTCAAGCGCCAGGCCGAAGCGGCCGAGCTGCACGCGCGCCTGGAGCGCCAGTCGCTCGAGGCGCGCTGGGAGCTGGGCCGCGACGCGCTGCGCGCGAGCGGCCTGGAGCTGGAGCAGGCGGAGGCCGCCGCGCGCGCCGCGCGTGAGCGCAGCGCGCAAGCCGAGCAGGCGCTCGCGGCCGTCGCGAGACGCCGTGAGGCGGCCGAGGAGGCGCTGGCGGCGCGCAGCGAGCAGCGCGAGACGCTGTCCGAGCGGGCCTATCGCGCCCGCTCCGCCGGCGAGCGCGTCGGCATGCGCTTGGAGGCCGCGCGCGCCACCGTGTCCTCGCTCGGCGAGCGGATCGTGCGCCACGAGGCGGAGCTGGACTCCTTGCGCGAGCAGGACGCCGCCGACGTGCCGGACGCCGAGGCAGCTGAGCGCGTCGCTGGCCTTCAGGCGGAGCTGTTGGAATTGGAGCGGGACCGCAGAGCCGCGCTGGAGCGCGAGCTGGCCGAGCTGGACCAGCGCCGCGCGGCTGCGGCCGCCGAGGCGCAGCGGCTGCACGCCGACGTCGAGGCGGCGCGCGCCGAGCTTGCAAAGGCTGAGGAGGCGGCGGAGGCCGCGCGCGCCAGCCGCCGCGAGGCCGAGCGCGCCGTCGAGGCGGCGCGCCGCGAGGCAGCGCGCGTCGGCGGCGAGCTGGCGGCCGCGAACCACTTCCTGCGCGCGCACGCCGGCGCGCCCGGCGGCGCGCCCGCGCTCGCGGACGCGCTGGAGGTCGACGGCGGGCTGGAGCTGGCGCTCGCCGCCGCGCTCGACGGGCGCCTGCGCGCCGCGGTCGTCGCCGACCGCGCCGCCGGCGCCGCGCTGCTGGAGCGGGCCGGCCGCGACGGCGGCGCCGCGCTCGTCACGAGCGCCGCCACACAGTCGCCGACCCCGTCGAAGCCGCCGACGCCCGACGCCGAGCGTCTGCTCGACCACGTCCGCGGCCCGGTCGACACGCTCGCGCTGGCGGCGGCGCTGCTGGCCGACACGTGGGTCGTCCAGGACGTCGCCGACGTGCGCGAGGACTTCACCGGCACCGCCGTCACGCGCGAAGGCCGCGTCTGGATCGGCGCGTGGGGCGAGCTGCGCCAGGTGCCCGCCGGCGGCGAGGAGCGCGTGCTGGCCGAGCGCAACCGCCGCGACCAGCTCGTCGGCGAGAGCGAGGCCGCCGCCCGCGCCGAGCACGAGGCGGTCCGCCAGCTCGAAGGGCTCGCCGCCGCCGTCACGGCCGCCGACGGCGCGCGCGACGAGGCCGAGAGCGCGATGCGCGCGGCCGTGCGGGCGCACGACGAGGCGTCCGAGCAGGAGGCGCGCGTCGCGCGTTTGATCGAGCAGCGCCGTTCCGCCGATGATGGGGACCCCGCCCACCCGGGAGCCGTTCGCAGAGCGCAGATCGAAGCGGAGCTGACGGCCGAGCGGCGGCTCGCCGAGCGCGCCGAGCGCGACCGCGCCGAGCGCACTGCGCGGATCGCGCAGGCCGAGCAGCGCCTCCAGCGCGAGCGCGCGCTCGTGCCGCAGGTGGAGCGGCTGGTGGAAGTCCTCGCCGAGGCCGCCAGCGCGATCGCCGCGCGCGTCGAGGTCTTCGACGCGGAGCTGGCGGCGCACCGGCAGGCGGGCGAGCACGTCGCCGTCGAGCTGCGCGCCTGTGCGCGCGAGGAGGCCGAGCTGCAAGGGCGGCTCAAGCGCGACGGCGAGGCCGTCACCGGGGCCGAGGTGCGCGCCCAGCAGGCGCGCGACCGCATGGCCGAGGCCGACGCCGAGCTGAGAGCGCTCGCCGAGCCGCTCGGGCTGGAGCCGACGCCGGCGGAGGAGCCGCTGCCCGACGAGGAGCGCGCGCAGCTCGCCGACCGCATCGCGCGGCTGCAGCGCCGCCGCGAGCAGCTTGGCCCGGTCAATCCGCTCGCGAAGGACGAGTACGACGAGGCGGTCGCGCACGTCGAGGAGCTGGAGCGCCAGCGCGCGGACCTCGAAGCGGCGCTGCGCGAGCTGAGCACGCTGATCAAGGACACCGACCGCCAGATCCGCGAGACGTTCGAGCAGACGTTCGAGGCGGCGGCGAGAAACTTCGAGGAGCTGGCCGAGCAGCTGTTCCCGGGCGGTCGCGGCCGCCTGCGGCTCGTGCGCGAGGACGCCGGGCCGCGGCCGGTGCTCGGCGGCGAGAGACTTGACGGGGACGCCGACGCGGCGGCGAACGCGGAGGACGTCGACGCCGCCGCCGACGCGGAGGAGCAGGAGGAGGACGACCTGCTCGGCGTCGAGATCGAGATCACGCCGGCCGGCAAGGCGATGAAGCGCCTCTCGCTGCTCTCCGGCGGCGAGAAGTCGATGACCGCGCTTGCGTTCCTGTTCTCGGTCTTCCTCGCGCGGCCGTGCCCCTTCTACATCCTCGACGAGGTCGAGGCCGCGCTCGACGACCTCAACATCGACCGCTTCCTCAGACTGCTGCGCACCTACGCCCAGCGCGCGCAGTTCATCGTCGTCACCCACCAGAAGCGCACGATGGAGGCGGCCGACAGCCTCTACGGCGTCTCGATGGGCGGCGACGGCATCTCGAAGGTCATCTCGCGCAAGCTCCCGCCGGCGCAGCCGGTCGAAGAGCCCGCGACCGCCGCTTAGGTCAGCCGCTTCTCGAACCAGTGCGTCGCCGTCGGCGACCCGTTGTAGTCGCCGATCTCGGCGTACCCGGTCGCGGCGTACAGCTCGAGCGCCTCGGGCTGCGCCGCGTTCGTGTCGAGTCGCAGCCGCGAATGCCCCAGCTCGCGGGCGCATGCCTCCAGCTCCGTCAGCAGGCGCCGCGCGTGGCCCCGCCGCCGCGCGGTCGGCACCACGTACATGCGCTTGATCTCTCCGACGTGGGCCGCGGCGTCGAGCGTCCGCAGTCCGCCGCAGGCGACCGGCGCGCCGTCCTCCAGCGCCACCAGGAACGTGCCGCCGGGCGGCTCCATCTCGTGCACCTCGACGCGCTTGCCGCCGCTGCCGGCGGGGGGGTCCAGCGGCGAGAACGGCCGCCCGCGCGCCATCAGCTCGGCCTCGTACTCGGCCAGCAGCCGGGCCGCCTCCGGCACATCGGCGCTCACGCGGCGGATCACGATGGAGGGCGACGACACGCTGGTATCGTCGCCGATCGCGATGGCACGTGACTGGACGGACCTCTTCATCCTCGGCGACGGCGGCGTGGCCACCGCGTCCGAGGACGCCTCCGAGCAGCAGGAGAAGCGCCGCGGCTTCTTCAGGCGCCTGCGCGAGAACATGCGCAAGACGCGCGAGGCGCTTACGAGCGAGCTGCAGGCGACGCTGTTCGAGAACCTCGACGAGGAGACGTGGGAGCGCCTGGAGGAGGCGCTGATCATGGCTGACGTCGGGGCTCGCACGACGGCCGAGATCGTCGAGCAGCTGGAGCAGGAGGCGCAGGCCGGCGACCTCGCCGGCGGCGAGCAGCTGTCCGCGCGCCTGACCGAGCTGCTGGCCGACGCGGCCCGCACCGACGACGACAAGATCGACCTCACCGCCAAGCCAACGGTCATCCTCGTCGCCGGCGTCAACGGCACCGGCAAGACGACCTCGCTCGGCAAGCTCGCGTGGCACCTGCGCAAGGAGCTGGGTCAGAAGGTCGTGCTCGGCGCGGCCGACACGTTCCGCGCCGCCGCGGTGGAGCAATTGGAGCAGTGGGCGCAGCGCGCCGACGTCGCGTTCGTGAAGGGTCCGCCCGACGCGGATCCCGGCTCGGTCGCCTACGACGCCGTCCAGCAGGGCGTGCGCGACGGCGCCGACGTCGTGCTCGTCGACACCGCCGGCCGCCTGCACACGCAGGACAACCTGATGGCCGAGCTGACGAAGATCCGCCGCGTGATCGCCAAGCAGCTGCCCGACGCGCCCCACGAGATCCTGCTCACGGTCGACGCGACGACCGGCCAGAACGGCCTGCGCCAGGCGCAGCTGTTCGCCGAGGCGGTCGACGTCTCCGGCATCGTCCTCACGAAGCTCGACGGCACCGCCAAGGGCGGCATCGCGCTCGCGATCGCGCGCGAGCTGAGGATCCCGGTCAAGCTGATCGGGATCGGCGAGCAGCTGGAGGACCTGCGTCCGTTCGACGCGGACGACTTCGCGCGCGCGCTGCTCGGCTGAATCGCCTCGAATCCCCCGCTCACGGCGGTATTGTCGG
>JBQCIQ010000103.1:0-6433 GCA_051953595.1 Conexibacter sp.
GCCCTCCCAGCGGGCGACGGTGCGGCGCAGCGAAGCGAAGGCCACGACGCCGGGCGCGATCGGCAGCCAGAAGGAGAACGCGCGGTAGCCGAGCACGGCGACGATCGCCAGCCCCGGGTCCACCCCGAAGGCGGCGAACGCGCCGATCATGCCGCCGTCCACGCCGCCGATGCCGCCGGGGATCGGCAGCAGGTTCGCGAGCATGCCGACGAAGAAGGCCTGCACGAGCACCGCGAGCGGCGGCGAGGAGCCGAACGCGCGGAACGACGCCCACAGGATCCCGATGTTGAAGGCCCACCACGTGACGGACCCGAGCATCGCCCAGTCGGGATGGACCGCCTTGTACAGCGCGAAGCGGATGCCCCCGCGCATCGAGGCGGGCGCCAGCGCGAAGCGCCGCAGCCAGCGGGCGAGCCGCGGTCGCCGCGGCGCCATCCGCTCGATGCGCCGCTCGAAGTCCTCCGGCACGAGCGCGAGCGCCCCGAACAGCAGGATCGCGATGCCGCCGATGATCGCCGGCACGACCGTGAGTCCGAACGGCGCCTCGCCCGGGAAGATCCCGACGCGCAGCCCGATCCCGCACACGGTCATCGCGACCACGTAGACGCCGTAGAGCACGACCAGGAACGCGATCATCCGCTCGGCGACCTCGCGCCGCTCCATGCCGGAGCGTCGCAGCGCCCATGCCGTCAGCGCGACGCCGCCGGCGCCCCCGGCCGCGAACAGCCGCGTCGCGGCCAGGCTCGCCATCGTGATCAGGTAGCTGTCGCTGTGTCTCAGCGGCGACCCGGGCGGCACGTGGATGCCGTGGAAGAGCGCCACGTAGCTGGCGATCGAGGCGACCTGGAACGCGAACGCCGCCGCCAGCCACGCGTGATCGCCGTCGGAAACTCTCCTGTACGCGTCCTTGACCCCGCCGATCTGCGGCAGCACGAAGTACAGGAACGCGATCGACGCGAGCACGAAGACGGCGAACAGGATCACGCGGCGCCGCGTCAACGCGACGCGCGGCATGTCCTCCTCGTCGTGGTGGGCAGCCGCGCCCACGCCGGGCGCCGACGCGGCGAGCGGTGCTGGCGAGGGCTCCTGGAGCCGGGCCCGTGCAGCGCGCTCGACCGCGTCCTCAGCCATCACGGATGGGCCTGTGCCTCGATCGCCTGCACGACCCGCGCGGCACGCTCCAGCGACGGCCCGAGCACGGGCGCGAGCGCGCGCACGCTCTCGGTCAACGCGAGGCCGGCGAGCAGGTCGACGACGTAGTGCTCGCCCAGGTAGACGAGCGCGAGGCCGAGCGTCAGCGCATACGTCCACCCGATCGCGCCCTCGACCCGCCCCGACTCGGCGAGCAGGTGCGCGGCGTTCACGGACGTGGCGAAGTGGAGGGACGGCATGGCGGCGAGGGGATTGCCTCCCAGCACAGAGTAGAGCGGCCCCCAGCGGTGCTTCCAGAACTGCTCGCCGTACTCGACCATCATGCGGCGCACCGGCGGCGTGCGCGCGTCGCCGAGCCGGCCTCTCTCGGCCGCGTACCACGGCGGCGCCGTCGGCAGCAGCCAGTAGACGACGGCGCCGAGGTCGAAGACGGCGTACGTCGTCGCGGCCGCGCGGCCGAAGCGCTCGCGCTCCCGTACGAGCACATACGCGGTGGCGGCGTGGGGGACCGCGAACCACAGCCAGTGCGTCCACACGAGCACCTTCTCGACGCGGCGCATCTCGCCCGGCGGGCGCAGCAGCCGCTGGAGGCGAAGCGTCGGCGGTACGCCGAGCCCGACCACGCGGTCGACCTGCACGGGGTAGTCGATCCGCACGCGCTCCCGCAGCGCCTCGGGGTCGTCGTGCGGCATCTCGTACGCCGCCAGATAGGCCCACATCTGGAGCGCGCAGGCGGCCACGTCGCGCGTACGCGTGCGCGGCAGCGCGACGCAGACCGCGACCGGCGCGGCCGCCGCGGTCGCGAGCACGGCCGGCTTGCTCAGGCGCATGCGGCGACGCACGAGCGGAGCGGCAACGCCGGCGGCGACGACGACCCACGCCCCGGCTCGGATGGCCTTCGACTTCCGCAAAGCGCGGGGAGTATATGAGCGCCGTCTCATGTCGCCGGCGCATGCGCAGGTGCTCAGACCTAGCATCGCCGCCATGAGCGACTACGAGCTGCTGCACGCCTACGAGACCGTGAACCTCCAGCGCGCCGGCGGCGCGGCGCGGATCGAGCTGAACCGGCCGGAGAAGATGAACGCGTGGGAGGCGACGCTCACGCGCGACCTCAAGGCCGCGCTCGCGCGCGTCGCCGAGGACGACGAGCTGCGCGCGGTGCTGCTGACGGGCGCGGGCCGCGGCTTCTGCTCGGGCGCCGACCTGTCAGCGGGCTTCGACCTCACGCCCGACGGCAAGCCCGACTTGCAGACCTCGCTGCGCGAGCGCTACCACCCGGTCATCACGACGATCCGCGAGCTGCCGAAGCCGGTGGTGGCGGCGGTGAACGGCGGGGCGGTCGGCGTCGGCTGCTCGCTCGCGCTCGCCTGCGATCTGGTGCTCGCGGCCGAGTCGGCCTACTTCCTGCTGGCGTTCGTGAACATCGGGCTCGTGCCCGACGGCGGCTCCTCCGCCTTCATCCCGGCGCGCGTCGGCCTCACGCGCGCGCTCGAGATGGCGATGCTCGGCGAGCGCATCCACGGCCCCAAGGCGCTCGCGTGGGGGCTCGTGAACGCGGTCCACCCCGACGACGAGCTGCAGGCCGCCGCCGACGCGCTCGTCGCACGCCTCGCGGCCGGCCCGACGCTCTCGTACGCCGGCGCGAAGCGCCAGCTCAACGCCTGGGCCTACGGCCAGCTGCAGGAGCAGTTGGAGCTGGAGGCGGCGATCCAGCAGGAGCAGGCGGTCACACAGGACTTCGTCGAGGGCGTCACCGCGTTCCTGCAGAAGCGGCCCGCGGCCTTCCAGGGCCGCTGATCACGGTGACCGTCACACCCCCCGGTATGGGTGACGCGGCACTCCGCCGCTCCATGAGTAGAATCCGCGCCGCCTTGCGACCTGAATCCTCTTTCCGCCGCCGCCTCGTCGCGGCCCTGCTGCTCGCGACGACCGGTTCGCTCGTCTTCGCCAGCGGCGCGTTCGCCGACTTCCTCACCCCTGAATCGGGTGGGTCGCCGAACGCCGACCAGATTGACTCGCTCTACAAGATCATCCTCTACATCGCGATCGTCGTCTTCGTGGTCGTGGAGGGCGCGCTCTTCTACTCGCTGATCAAGTTCCGCGCGAAGAAGGGCCGCGTCGCCGCCCAGATCCACGGCAACACGCGCCTGGAGATCTCCTGGACCGTCGGCGCCGCACTGATCCTCGTCGTCCTCTCCGCGGTCACCTTCGCGAAGCTCGGCTCGATCCAGAACCCGCCGAACAGCGGCGCGAACGGACTCCAGCTCGCCAACGGCGTGCTGACCGCCTCGACGACGGAGCCGGCCCCGCCGAACGGCAAGAAGCTCACCATCTGCGTGACCGGCCGCCAGTACATCTGGCGCTACACGTACGGCGCGAGCTGCAAGTCCAACGCCTTCGGCCTCCCCTACTCCTACCAGGAGATGGTGGTGCCGGCGGACACGACGGTCGTGCTCGACATCCAGGCGACCGACGTGATCCACTCCTGGTGGATTCCCAAGCTTGGCGGCAAGTTCGACGCCGTCCCGGGCTACCACAACTACACGTGGTTCAAGGCGCCCCGCGCCGGCGAGCTGTACAGAGGCCAGTGCGCCGAGCTGTGCGGCCGCAACCACGCCGACATGACGGCGCGCGTGAGAGTCGTGAGCCCCGGCGAGTACCAGACGTGGCTCGCCGACCAGAGACAGGCGATCGGCGCCGCGAACACGCAGGTCGTCCAGCTGCGCAGACAGCTCGCCGGCGACGGCATCCTGTAGCGCCCGCCTCCGAACCAGCAGAACACAAAGGAACCCGAACCGACATGGCAACCACCGCCCCCGCACTCCGCCCGGTGCCTCAGGTGATCGCCCACGAGGTCACGGCCGAGCCCACGCGCGCGCGGTGGACCGAGTGGTTCACCACGACCGACCACAAGAAGATCGGGATCCTCTACATCGTCACGACGTTCGCCTTCTTCCTGATCGGCGGCGTCGAGGCGCTGCTGATCCGCCTCCAGCTCGGCGAGCCGAACAACAACCTGCTGACGCCCGAGCACTACAACGAGCTCTTCACGCTCCACGGCACGACGATGATCTTCCTGTTCGTCGTGCCGATGATGGCGGGCTTCGCGAACTACTTCCTGCCGCTGATGATCGGCGCGCGCGACATGGCGTTCCCGCGCCTGAACGCGCTCTCCTACTGGCTCCTCCTCTTCGGCGGCATCGTCTTCTACTCGTCGCTCTTCTGGCAGCCGCCGGAGGCCGGGTGGTTCTCCTACACGCCGCTGTCGAGCAGCATCTACACGCCCAGCGGCGGCCAGGACGCGTGGATCTACCTGATCCACATCACCGGCATCTCCTCGCTCGTCGGCGCGATCAACTTCTACGCGACGATCGTGAACATGCGCGCGCCCGGCATGGGCTGGGGCCGCCTGCCGCTGTTCGTGTGGGCGATCCTGATCTACGCGCTGCTGCTGATCCTCGCCCTGCCGGTGATCGCGGGCGCCGTCACGATGCTGCTGACGGACCGCAACTTCGGCACGCACTTCTTCGACCCGACCCAGGGCGGCTCGCCGATCCTGTGGCAGCACCTCTTCTGGTTCTTCGGGCACCCGGAGGTCTACATCATGATCCTGCCGGGCTTCGGGATCATCTCCGAGGTCCTGCCCGTCTTCTCGCGCAAGCCGATCTTCGGCTACAAGGCGATCGCCGCCTCCACGGTCGTGATCGCCTTCCTCGCGGCGCTCGTGTGGGCCCACCACATGTTCGCCGTGCCGGTGCCGACCGTCGTGCTCGGCTTCTTCATGCTCAGCTCGTTCCTGATCGCGGTGCCGACGGGCGTGAAGATCTTCAATTGGATCGCCACGCTGTGGCGCGGCACGCTCGAGTTCAAGACGCCGCTCTACTTCGCGGCCGGCTTCATCTCGATCTTCGTCGTCGGCGGCATCACCGGCATCTTCCTCGCCGTCTTCCCCGTCGACTGGCAGCTGACCGACACGTACTTCGTCGTCGCCCACTTCCACTACGTGCTGATGGGCGGCGCGGTCTTCACGATCTTCTGCGGCCTCTACTACTGGTATCCGAAGATGACGGGCCGGATGCTGAGCGAGCCGCTCGGCAAGGCCTCCTTCTGGTTCATGTTCGTCGGCTTCAACGTGACGTTCCTGGTCCAGCACGCGGCCGGCCTCTCGGGCATGCCGCGGCGCGTCTACCAGTACCCGGCCGACGCCGGCCTGACGGCCTACAACCAGATCTCGACCGTCGGCTCGTTCATCCTCGGCTTCGGGATCCTGCTGTCGGTGATCAACTTCATGCGCAGCTACAAGCGCGGCGCGATCGCCGGCCCCGACCCGTGGAAGGCGAACACGCTCGAGTGGTTCACCACCTCGCCGCCGCCGGTCAACAACTTCGACGTCGTCCCGCGCATCCGCTCGGTCGAGCCGATGAAGGACATCCGCCGCCAGGTCGAGCGCCAGTCCGGCGTCGCGCACGCCGAGACCGAGGGTCAGCCGGTCAGCTTCGTCTGACGCCGGCAGCCCGGAGGACCCGAGTCACCCGCTAGGCTGCCCTCGGTCGTGGAAGCGTCTCGCCTCACCCCCCCCACCGCGGTCGCCGCGCGTACGAGCTTGCGCCAGCTGCTCGCCGACTACGTCACGCTGACGAAGCCGCGTGTTCAGCTGCTGCTGCTGCTCACGACGGTCGCGACGATGGAGGTCGCCGGCAGCCCCTCGATCGGCCTGATCCTGCTGACGCTGCTCGGCGGCGCGCTGTCGGCCGGCGGCGCCGGGGCGGTCAACCACTGGTACGACCGCGACATCGACGTGCAGATGGCGCGGACCGCGACGCGGCCGATCCCCGCCGGGCGCATCTCGCCGCGCGCGGCGCTGACGTTCGGGATCGCGCTCGCGGTCCTGTCGTTCGCCGAGCTGAGCCTCACCGTGAACGTGCTGGCCGCCGTGCTGGCGCTGTCGGGCTTCCTCGGCTACGTGTTCGTCTACACGCTGTGGCTCAAGCGCTCGACGCCGCAGAACATCGTGATCGGCGGAGCCGCCGGCGCGGTTCCCCCGCTCGTCGGCTGGGCGGCGGTCACCGGCTCGCTCGACCCCGCCGCGCTCTACCTGTTCGCGATCGTCTTCTACTGGACGCCGCCGCACTTCTGGGCGCTGTCGCTGCTGATGAAGAAGGAGTACGAGCGGGTCGGCGTGCCGATGATGCCGGTCGTCCACGGCGAGACCGAGACGCGGCGCCAGATCGTGCTCTACACGTGCCTGCTGGTCGTGCTCACGATGCTGCCCGTCGTGTTC
>JBQCIQ010000104.1:0-30736 GCA_051953595.1 Conexibacter sp.
TGCCTTGTGCCGCTGGGGCGCTTGCGCGCGCGGCTGCCGGCGCAGGCGCTGCTGGCGCTCGCGCTCGCCGGCCTGCTCGTCGTTCCGGCCGCCGAGGCGGTGCGCCTGGCTGGCGGCCACGTCGCCGACGGCGGCGATCCGGGCGCGCTGCCGGCGCGCGAGCTGGCGCATCTGAGCGCCTACCTGAGCGCGCATCGCGGCGGGGCGCGCTACGAGGTCGCGACGATGGCGGCGGCGAGCGCCGGTGCGCTGATCGCCCGAGACGGGCAGCCCGTCCTCGTGCTGACGACGGCGTACGGACGTCCGCTCGTCTCGCCGCACCAACTCGCCGCGGCCGTGCGCGCGGGGCAGGTGCGCTATGTCCTCGCCGGCGGCGCGCACTGCGTGCGCGGGGCTCCGCGCGACCGCACCGGCTGCGCGCCGGCCGTCGAGTGGGCGCGCGCGCACGGGCGCGACGTGAGCCGCGCCGCCGGCCTGCGGCCGCGGCTGCTGTTGCGCCTGCACGGCTGACGTGCCCGGTTGGCTAGCGTTTCCCACCGCATGCACGCCGCGGAGAAGCTGTCGCTGCTGGTGGTCGACGACGAGTCGAGCCTGCGCGAGCAGATCAGCCGCGCGTTCACGAGCGAGGGCCACCGTGTGCTCGCCGTCGCCGACGGCCGCAGCGCGATCGACCGCGCCAGCACCGAGACGTTCGACTGCGTCCTGCTCGACGTCGCGCTCGGCGCCGGACCCGACGGGATCGAGGTCTGCCGCGAGCTGCGCGCGCGCCGCAACGTCGTCCCGATCATCATGCTCACCGCCCGCTCCAGCGAGGCCGACGCGGTCCTCGGCCTGGAGGCCGGCGCCGACGACTACGTCGTCAAGCCGTTCGGCCTCGCCGAGCTTCGCAGCCGCATCCGCGCCGTGCGCCGCCGCGCCGGCTCGCGCGCGCTCGGCGAGGGGGTGCTGCACGTCGGGCCGCTCGTGCTCGACCGCGCGCACCGCCAGCTGCGCGTGCGCGGCGAGCCGGTCGAGCTGACGTTCTCCGAGTTCCAGCTGCTCGCGGCGCTGATGGAGCAGCCGGGCCGCGTCTTCAGCCGCGAGGAGCTGTTCGTCGCGATCTGGGGGGAGAGCGCGTACCGCGATCCGCGTGGGATCGACGTGCACGTGCGGCACCTGCGCGAGAAGCTGGAGCGGGAGCCGGCCGCGCCGGAGCTGCTGCTGACCGTGCGCGGCAGCGGCTACCGGCTGCACGCGGCGGCGTAGGGCGCGATGCACCGGCCCGCGCTCACCGGCCTGCGCGTGCGGCTGCTGCTGGGGCTGCTGCTGACGTGGGCGGTGACGCTCGCGGTCGTCTCGCTGGCGCTGCTGCAGCCGCTCGAGCGGCGGTTGCGCGACGACGCGCTCGTGACGCTCGCGCGCGACGCGCGGAACGCGCGCGTCGCGCTGCGCGGGCTCGACGCGCCGGGGCTGCGAGCAGGCGCATCGCAGGCGCAGCAGGTCACGCGCGCGGTCGGACGGCGCGCGAACGCCCAGGCGCTGCTGGTGAGCCGTGACGGCGTCGTGCTGGCGGCGACCGATCCCGACGACCGCACGCCGGTGACGATCGGGATGCGGGCGCTCGCGCGGGGGCGCGTCATCGCGCGCATCTCCGACGCCGGCGCGGTGCCGGTGGCGCTCGCCGCCGTCCCCGCCGGCACGGAGGGCGGACCCGTCTCGCTGATCCTGCACAAGCGGCTCGACAGCGTCGCCTCCGCGGTGCGCGTGGTGCGGCGGGCGGTGATCGTCGCGGCGCTGATCGGGCTGGCCACGGCGCTGCTCGTCGGGACGCTGCTGACCGGACCGCTCGTGCGCCGGCTGCGCGGCCTGCGCGACATGGCGCTGCGGGTCGCGCGGCTGGGTCCGCAGGTCGAGGTCGCGGCCGACGAGCGGCGCGACGAGGTGGGGGACCTGACGCGGGCGTTCGCGACGATGCAGGACCGGCTGCGCGAGCAGGAGCAGGCGCGGCGCGCGTTCGTCTCGACCGCCTCGCATGAGCTGCGCACGCCGGTCACCTCGCTGCGGCTGATGCTCGAGCTGCTGCGTGAGGAGGCCGGGCGCGAGCCGCCGCCGGCGCCCGCGCAGGTGCGCGCGCAGCTGCACGACGCGATCGAGCAGGCCGAGCGCCTGGGACGCCTGACCGACGAGCTGCTGGACCTCAGCCGGCTCGACGCGGGCGTGCCGCCGGCGCGCGAGCTGGTCGATCTGCGCGCGGTTGCGCGCAGCGTCGTGCACGAGCTCGAGGCGCGGGCGCGCGACCGCGGGCAGCACGTCCACGTGGTGGCGCCGCCGGAGCCCGTGTGGGCGGTCGCCGACCCGAGCGCGGTGGCGCAGATTGTGCGGATCCTGCTCGACAACGCGCTCCGCTTCGCGCCGCCGGACAGCGCCGTGGAGGTCGGGCTCGACGGGGCCGCGGACGGCGCTCCATGCGTGCGCGTGCGCGACGCCGGCCCCGGCGTCGCGGCGGGCGAGCGCGAGGCGATCTTCGAGCGCTTCCGCCGCGGCGCGGCGACGAGCGGCACGACCGGCTTCGGGCTCGGCCTCGCGATCGGGCGCGAGCTGGCGCGCCGGATGGGCGGCGAGCTGGCGCTCGTGGACGTCGAGCGGCCCGGCGCGTGCTTCGAGCTGCGGCTGGCGCCGGCGCCGGCGGCGTAGCGCCGATTCGGCGGCGTGCCGCGACGATGCGGCCGCCGGCGTGTTGTCCGTCTTCGATGGTCGCTCGCGCGCTCCGCGCCCACCTCGTGCTGCTCGCCCTCGCCGCGGCGGGCGCGGTCGGCGTCGCCGCGACGGGCGGGGCGGCGCCTCCCGCCGGTGGCGCGCTGCCGTCCGCCGGCTGCGCGGACGGCGCGCTTGCGAGAGCCGGCGACGTCGACCTCGCGCTCGTCTCGCACGGCGTGCGGCGCACGGCGCGCGTGCACGTCCCGCCGGCGGCGCTGCGCGCGCCCGCGCGGCTGCTGCTGGCGTTCCACGGCACGGGCGGCAACGGTCGCTTCATGGAGCGGTACTCCGGTCTCGCCGCTCAGCTCGACCGCGATCCCACCGGGATCGCCGTCTTCCCCGACGCCGACGGACCGCGGTGGAACGTCGAGGAGCGCGGCGACGCGCCGGACGACGTTGACTTCGTCGCGGACCTGCTCGCCGCGGTCGAGCAGCGCTGGTGCGTCGACCGCGCCCGCGTCAGCGCCGCCGGCGTCTCCAACGGCGGCAGCATGGCGGCGCTGCTCGCGTGCGCGATGCCGCAGCGCTTCGCCGCGGTGGCGATCGTCGCGGGCGGCTTTGGGACGCTGCCGCCGTGCCGCTCGCGGCAGCCGGTCGCGGTGCTGGAGATCCACGGCCGCGCCGATCCCGTCGTGCCGTACCGGGGCGCGCCCGCGGACGACGGCCGCGGCGCGGTCGTGCCGTGGCTGGCGAGCTGGGTCGCGCGTGACGGCTGCGCGCGCACCCGGCCGCGCAGCCGGGCGATCGCGCCGCGCACGGTCCGCTACGACTGGGGCGCCTGTCGCGCCGGGACCACAGTCGTGCACATCGCGATCGCCGGCGGCCGTCACCAGTGGCCGGGCGCGAACCCGCCGGATCCCGGCCCGGCCGCCACGATCTCGGCGGCCGCACAGGTGTGGGCGTTCCTCGCGCCCCGCCGCATCGCTTAACGACAGCGCGTGGCTGCGCGAAGATAGGCCTATGCGCGCCCGCGGCTGGGTGGTGACCGTGGCGGCCGGCCTCGTGCTGGCGGACGCGTCGATCGTGACGCTGGCGCTGCCGGAGCTGCTGCACGCGCTCGACACGACCGTCGAGGGCGTCGCGGCGGTGATCGCCGTCTACACCGGCGTGCTGGCACTTTCGCTGCCGTTCGCCCCGGCGGCGATGCGGCGGGTCGGCCCGGTACGCCTCGGCGCGACGGGCTTCTCGGTCTTCGCCCTCGCCTCGGCCGTCTGCGCCAGCTCCGACACGTTGGCCGTCCTGCTGACCGCCCGCGCGATCCAGGCCGCCGCCGGAGCATTCGCGCTCGTCGCCACGTTTGAGCTGATCCGCGGCGGCACCGAGGCGGGCCGTCGGCACTGGCTCGGTGCCGCGGTGATGGCGAGCGCCGTCGGGCCGGCGCTCGGCGGCGCGCTCACGCAGGCGTTCGACTGGCGCGCGATCTTCGTGGCGCAGGTCCCGCTCGCGGCAGCCGGCGCGGTTGCGGCGCGGTCGTCCGGCGCAGCGGCCGGTCGGGCGGGTGGCGCTGGTGAGACGACTTCCGCGGCCCCGCCCGCGGAATCGTCTTCACCGGCGACAGGACCCGCCCGCAGCACGGCCAAGACCAAGCCACAAGACGCCACAGCCCTCGCGCTCGTCTCCGGCGCGCTCACGGCGGTGATCTTCGGCCTCGTGCTGCTGCTGATCGCCGGCTGGGCGGTCGAGCCGCTGGCGGCGGCCGTCACCGTGACCGTCCTCCCGCTCGCCGCGCTCGCCGGAGCGCGGATCCACGCACCGCCGTACCCGCGGGCGCTCGCAGGCTGCCTGCTCGTCGGCGGCGGCGTGCTCGCGCTCGCCTGGCTGCCGAGCGCGTCCGTCGCCTGGACGTTCGCACCGCAGGCGCTCGCCGGCATCGGGATGGGGATGGCGCTGCCGGCGTTCGCGGGCGAGCTGCTGCCCGAGCGCACCGCGCGCGAGGCCGCGCGCCTGCTGACGATCCGCCACGCCGGGATCGCGCTCGTGCTGATCGCGCTCGCGCCGCTGATCGCGCACCGCCTCGACGTCGTCACCGAGCACGCGCAGGAGCAGGGCGTCGCGCTCGTGCTCGACGCGAGACTGCCGCCGCAGGACAAGCTGACGCTCGCGCCCGCGCTGCTCGGCGGCGTCGAAGCCGAACGCCCGCGCGCCGGCCTGCGGCAGGCGCTCGCCGACAACGGCCGCGGCTACAGCGGCCAAGAGCGCGCGACCTACGACCACATGGCCCGGCGCGCCGACGACGTGCTCGTCAGCGCCGTCGGCGACGCCTTCCGCCTCGCGTTCGTGATCGCCGGCGGACTTGCGCTGCTCGCCGCCGCGGCCCTCGCGCTCGGCGTGCCGGCACGGCGCGCCGGTCCGCTTGCCGCGCTCGTGGCGGCCGCGGCAGCGCTCGCAATCGTCGCGCCGACGGCGTATGCGGCGATCCACGCCGCCACCGAGCCCCAGCCCGTCGCGCTCCGGGATCCGTGTAAGGACCGCCGCCTGCCCGGCAGCGGCGGGATCTCCGGCTTCCTGCAGGACCGCGCGCTCGAAGCGCTCGACGCCGCCGCCTGCCGCTTCGGCAGCAGCCGCGAGGAGCTGGTGCTGGCGCTGGCGAGCGACAGAGCCGCCCGGCGCTACGAGCGCCGCCACGGGGTCGATCCGCGTTCGGCGACGAGCGTGCTGGGGAACCTGATCAGCCCGTGAGCACAGCGGCGCAGCGGCCCAACCGCACCGCGTCGTAGCATCCGATCCCGAACGCCACGATGGCTCAGCGACGCCTCCACGGCCTCGAGCGGGTGCTCGGGGTCAACGCCCTCGTCTCGACCGCCTACGGCAACGTGGGCAGCTCGATCTACTACGCCCTCGGGCTGGTCGCGAGCTTCGCGCTCGGACTCACCCCCGTGGTGTTCGTGATCGCCGGGGTGATCTTCTACCTCACCGCCGCCACCTACTCGGAGGCGACCGCGATGTTCCCGGAGGCGGGCGGCTCATCGAGCTTCGCGCGCCACGCCTTCAACGAGTTCTGGTCCTTCTTCGCCGCCTGGGGCCAGATGCTCAACTACGTCATCACGATCTCGATCTCGGCCTTCTTCGTGCCGCACTACCTCGGCTCGCTGTTCTGGGAGCCGCTGCGCCACGGGCCGGGAGACGTGATCGCCGGCATCGTCGTCGTCGCGCTGCTGGCGGTGATCAACGTCTTCGGCGTCAAGGAGGCGGCGCGGCTGAACATCCTGCTCGCCGTCACCGACTTCGCGACGCAGCTGCTGCTGGTGATCCTCGGCCTGGTGCTGGTGTTCTCGCCGCAGGTGCTGATCGACAACGTGCACCTGGGGATCGCCCCCACCTGGAAGAACTTCGTCATCGCGATCCCGGTCGCGATGATCGCCTACACCGGCATCGAGACGATCTCGAACATGGCCGAGGAGGCCAGAGACGAGGCGACGACGATCCCGCGCGCGATCAACCGCGTCGTGATCGCCGTGTTCGCGATCTACGCGCTGCTGCCGGCCGTCGCGCTCTCCGCGCTGCCGGTCACGCAGAACGCCGACGGCAAGTACCAGACGCTCCTCGGCCTCGGCGAGGACCAGGGCGGCTTCGCGGGGGACCCGGTGCTGGGGATCGTCAAGCACCTCCACCTCGGTCCGCTGCAGGGCGTCGGCGAGCTGTACGTCGGTCTGCTGGCCGCGACGATCCTGTTCATCGCCACGAACGCCGGCATCATCGGCGTCTCGCGGCTCGTCTACTCGATGGGGATCCACCGTCAGGTGCCGGACCGGCTGCGCCAGCTGCACCCGAAGGTCCGCACGCCGTGGCTCGGGATCCTCGTCTTCTCGGCGATCGCGTGCGTGGCGATGATCCCCGGCAAGGCCGACTTCCTCGGCAACATGTACGCGTTCGGCGCGATGCTGTCGTTCACGATCGCGCACGCGGCGGTCGTGCGTCTGCGGATCAAGCTGCCGCAGCAGGAGCGGCCCTACACAGGCCCCGGCACGCTGCGCTGGCGCGGCCGCGAGCTGCCGCTGTTCGCGCTCGTCGGCGGGCTCGGCACCGGCCTCGCGTGGGTCACCGTGACGGCGCTGCACATCGACGTCGCGCTCGCCGGGATCGGCTGGCTCGCGTTCGGCATCGTGCTCTACGCCGTCTACCGTCGCCGCCAGGGGCTGGACCTCTCGACGACGACGCGCGTGGCGGTCCCGAAGCCGGTCGTCGACCACGAGGCCGAGTACGAGTCGGTGCTCGTCGCGTTCGAGGAGCGCGAGTTCGAGCCGGACGTGCTGGCGACCGCGATCCGCATGGCGGTGCGCCGCAGCCGCGGGATCCACGTGCTCGTGACGATCGTCGTGCCGGCGACGAGCCCGATCAACGCCGCGCTGCCCGAGCAGGAGCTGGAGGCGCAGGAGATGATCGAGCAGGCGAAGGTGCAGGGCGGCCGCCGCGTGACCGGTCACTGGCAGAAGGTGCGCGCGGGGCAGGCGGGCCGCGCGATCGTCGACGAGGCGCGCGAGATCGGCGCGCGCGCGATCGTGATGCCGCTGCCGGAGCGGACTGGCGGCGGGTCGATCTTCGGTCGCACGCTGGAGACCGTCCTGGCCGAGCGGCCCTGCCGCGTCATCATCGAGTCCGCCCGCGGCAGACGCGCGGCGCCCGTCGAGCCGGCGGCGGTCGCGTGATGCCCGACCCGCGCCGGCTGCACCGCGCCAGCACGCGGCTCTTGTCGCTCGCGATGGTCGCGATCGGGATCGCGCTCGTCGTACGCACGCTCGCGGCCGGCGGCGGCGGGCTCGCGATCGGGCTCGTGCTGGGCGTGCTGTTCGTCGCGGCCGGCGGCGCGCGGCTCTACCTGCAGGCGCGCCAGGGGCGCGGTACGTGAACCCGCGCACGCTCAGCGCCCGCGCGCTGTTCGGCCTCGTCTACACGATGTCGATCAGCTCGGTCTACTTCGCGCTCGGCGTCGTCGCGCAGCGCGCGCTCGGGCTGACGCCAGTCGTGTTCCTGATCGCCGGCGTGTTCTTCTCGCTCGCCTCGATGACGTACGTGGAGGGAGCGGCGCTGCACCGCGAGCGCGGGGGGTCGAGCGTCTTCGCGCGCTACGCCTTCAACGAGCTGGTGAGCTTCGTCGCCGGCTGGGCGATCCTGCTCGACTACGCGATCCTGCTCGCCGTCACCGCCTTCACGGCGACGAACTACCTGGCCGAGTTCTGGAGCCCCATCGGCGACGGCGCGCTGGAGCTGGTGGTCGCGATCGCCGTGATCGCGGCGGTGGCGCTGATGAACGTGCGCGGCGTGAGCGTGCGCGCGTTGCGCCGCGGCCTGATCGTCGCGCTCGCCGACATCGCCGTCCAGCTGCTCGTGATCGTGCTCGGCCTCACGCTGCTGCTGCATCCGAGCGCGATCGTCGACTCGATCCACCTCGGCACCTCGCCGACCTGGAGCGACACGATCTACGCGCTCACGATCGCGACGATCGCCTTCACCGGCCTGGAGGCGGCGGCGAGCCTCGCGGGCGAGACGGAGACGACGCGCAGCGGCCTGCACCGCCTCGTCGGCCCGGGCGTCGGCACGATCCTGCTCGTCTACGTGGGGATCGCGGTCGTCGGCGTCAGCGCGCTGCCGATCGAGCACGGCGCGCAAGCCTTCACGACCCGCGACGTCGAGGCGCCGCTGCTGTCGGTCGCCGACGCCTTCACGCAGCGCTGGCTGGCCGACGCGCTGCGCGCCGCGGTCGCGGTGACCGCGGTGATCGGCCTGCTGGCGGCGGCGAACTCGGCGATGCTCGGCATCTCGCGGCTCGCCTACGGGCTGGCGACGAACCGCCAGATCCCGAGCGCGCTCGGGCGGCTGCATCCGACGCGCGGCACGCCGTACGTGCTGATCGGGCTCGCGGCGCTGGTCGCGGCGGCGCTCACGATCCCCGCCGACATCGACTTCCTCGTCGGCATCTACGCCTTCGGCGCGATGCTCGCGTTCACGATCGCGCACTGCTCGATCATCCGGCTGCGCTATCGCGAGCCCGACCGCGAGCGGGCTTACGCGGTGCCGCTGTCGATCCGCTTCCGCGGCGGCTCGCTGCCGCTGCCGGCCGTGGTCGGCGCGCTGCTCTCGGGCGCCGGCTGGGTCACGGTCGTGGTGCTGCACACCGGCGCGCGCTACGTCGGGCTCGGCTGGCTGCTCGGCGGCCTGGCGCTCTACGTCGCCTACCGCCGCATCGACGGCAACTCGCTGCTCAAGCGGGTGACGGTGCCGGAGAGCGCGCTGCGCGGCGGCGAGCCGCCGCGCGCCGAGTTCGGCTCGCTGCTCGTGCCGATCTTCGGCAAGCCGCTCGACGACGACATCGTGCAGACGGCCGGCCGGCTCGCCGGCGAGGTGCGCGACGAGCTGGAGGAGGAGGGCGCGACGATCGAGGCGATCTGGGTCTTCGAGGTGCCGATGTCGCTGCCGATCGATGCGCGTCTGCCGGAGCCGCAGGTCAGACGCGCGCAGGACGCGCTGCGGCGCGCGAAGGCGGTCGGCGAGGAGTACGAAGGCGTCCACGTCCAGACGGCGATGGTGCGCGCGCGCCGCGCCGGCGAGGCGATCGTGCGCGAGGCGAGACGGCGCGGGGTGGAGGCGATCGTGCTCGCCGCCGAGGAGCCCTCGCGCGTGCGCGGCGGCGCGCTCTTTGGCGGCTCTGGCGGTCCGCTCGACAACTACGTCGGGGAGGTCACGAAGTACGTCCTGCGCAAGGCCGCCTGCCGCGTGATCCTGACCGCGCCGGCCGCCGAGCCGCGCCCGGCGGCGGTCGCGCCGGAGCCCGACCCGGACCGGACGCGGTCCGCGCAGGCGCCGCGGTAACCTCCCGGCCATGTTCATCCTGGTCGTCGGAGCCGGTCGCGTGGGCTCCTCCGTCGCGAAGCGGGCGCTTGAGGCGGGCCACGAGGTCTCCGTGCTCGACGAGGACCCGCTCTCGCACGAGCAGCTTGACAAGGACCTCGCCGAGAGCTGGGAGGACGCCGGCGGGCGGTTCACCGTCGGCACCGCGCTGGAGGTCGACGCGCTGCTGGAGGCGGGGATCGAGCAGGCCGACGTCTTCATCGCCTCCACGAACGGGGACAACACGAATCTTGTGATCGCGCAGATCGCCCAGCGTCGCTTCAACGTCCCGCGCGTCGTCGTGCGCGTGCTCGACCCGGCGCGCGCCGCCTGGTACGCCGAGCAGGGGCTGCACACGATCTGTCCCACGCAGCACGCGATCGAGATGGTCGAGCGCGCGGCGCTCGGCGACGCCGAGGCCGCCTGATGTACGTCATCGTCGTCGGCGCCGGCAAGGTCGGCTGGAACCTCGCGCGCGAGCTGCTGGGGAAGGGCCACGAGGTCACGCTGATCGAGGCCGACCGCCGCCGCTACCTGATCGTCGAGCAGGAGCTGGAGCACGCCGTGCAGTACGGCGACGCGACCGAGCTGTGGGTGCTGGAGCGCGCCGGCATCCAGCGCGCCGACCTCGTGATCGCCGTCACCGGCGACGACGAGGACAACATGCTGATCTGCCAGGTGGCAAAAGAGAAATATTTGACCCAGCGGATCGTCGCGCGCGTCAACAACCCGCGCAACCTCCAGCACTTCAAGCTGCTGGGGATCCGGCCGGCGGTCTCCGCGACCGACCTGATCCTGCGCCTGATCGAGCACGAGGTGCCGCAGTACGGGCTCGTGCAGCTGCTGGCGCTGGAGGGCGAGCGCCTCGAGATCATCGAGCTGGAGGTCGCCGACGGCGCTCCGGCGGCCGGCCAGCGCGTCGACGACGTCGAGCTGCCCGAAGGCAGCCTGATCATCTCGGTGCTGCGCGGCGGCACCGGCTTCGTGCCGAAGTCGGACACGGTCATCCAGGCCGGTGACGAGGTGCTGCTGATCCTCGACCCGGGGCTGGAGTCGGCGATCACGCCGCAGTTCACGCGCAACGGCGCGGGACCCGGGTAAGTTCCGGCCGTCTCGCGACGCCAACAGCGGGAGGACAGTGATGGCAGACCGACATGTCAAGCACCTGCTGATCGGCGGCGGCCTCGCGAGCGCCAACTGCGCGCGCTGGCTGCGCGAGTCCGGCGGCGAGGGGGAGATCCTGCTCGTCGGCCGCGAGCCCGAGCCGCCCTACAACCGCCCGCCGTGCTCGAAGGGCTACCTGCAGGGCAAGGAGTCCCGCCAGGACACCTACTTCCGGCCTGACGAGTGGTGGGCCGAGCAGCGAATCGACCTGCGCACGCGCACGAGCGTCATGAGACTCGACACGGCAGCGAGAGAGGCGACGCTGTCGTCGAAGGAGACGGTGTCGTATGACAGCGCGCTGATCGCCACCGGCGCGAACGTGCGACGGCTGAACGTCGAGGGCGCCGAGCTGGAGGGGATCCACTACCTGCGCGCGCTCGGCAACGCCGACCACATCCGCGCCGACGCGGACGGCAAGAAGGTCGTGCTGATCGGCGGCTCCTACATCGGCTGCGAGGTCGCGGCTTCGCTCGTGGCGGGCGACCATGCGTCGTGCGAGATCGTGATGCAGGAGGCGGTGACGCTGGAGCGCGGCTTCGGCGCCGCGGTCGGCCGCTGGCTGCAGGACCGCCTGGAGAGCCACGGGATCGTGGTCCATCCCTCCGACGCGTTGGAGCGCTTCGAGGGCACCGACGGGCGCGTCACGCACGTCGTGACGCAGAACGGCAAGCGGCTGGAGGCCGACTGCGTCGTGATCGGCGCCGGCGTGATGCCGGACACGATGCTGGCGAGAGCGACCGGTCTGACGCTCGACGAGGAGCGCGGGGGCGTGCTGTGCGACGCGCAGCTGCGCACGAGCGCGCCGGGCGTATGGGCGGCGGGCGACGTCTGCTCGTACGACTCGCGCCCGAACGGGCGGCGGATCCGCATCGAGCACTGGGACGTCGCCTTCAACCACGGCAAGACCGTCGCGCTGAACATGCTCGGTCAGGAGGTCGAGCATGACGTCGTGCCGTACTTCTTCTCGGATCTCGCCGACTGGGCGTCGCTGGAGTACGTCGGACCCGCGCAGAGATGGGACCGCGAGGTCGTGCGCGGGTCGCTCGACGACGGCGAGTTCAGCGTCTGGTACCTGAGCGGCGGGCGCGTCGAGGGCGCGCTGTCGATCGGGCGCTCGGACGACCTGGAGCACGCGCGGCGGCTGATCGCCTCGCACGAGCCGGTGCGCGCGGGCGCGGATGCGCTCGCCGACCTCGGCACCGACCTCGCGGCGCTCTGAGCGCGGTGGCCCCGCCGGTCGAGGAGGCGCGCGAGCGGATCGCGGAGATCGCCGTGACGCTGCGCGCGTTCGTGCACGCTGCCGGCGCGCTGGAGGCGACGCTGCTGCTCGACCAGGGGGTGGAGCTGCCGGTGCTCGTGGTCGAGTGTCCGGCCGTCGGGCCGGTGCTCTTGGTCGAGGGCGAGTCGGTCGTGCAGCTCGACGCAGACCGCCTCGCGGCCGCGCCGCTGCCGCTGCCCGAGGTGCGGGAGCTGCCGCCGTTCGAGGTCGACGCGGAGCGGGCGCAGATCACGTCGATGATCGGCGGCGTCGAGCATCACGCGCGCGCCGTGCGTGCGGTTGCCGAGCTGTTTCCGGGCCGCAGCGTGCTGAGCGTGGAGTTCGCGACGACCGACGTCGAGACGCCGCTGACGATCGCCGGGCGCGCTGGCGATCCCGTCGTCCTCGCGATCGGCGAGGAGACGTTCGAGCTGCCGCTCAGAACGTGACGCTGCCGTCCGGGTGGATCGTCCAGTGGGGGTTGTGGGCGACCTCCCACGGGTGGCCGTCGGGGTCGACGAAGACGCCCGAGTAGCCGCCCCAGAAGGTCTCGGCGCCGCGGCGCGGGATCCGCGCGCCGGCGGCCTCGGCCTGCGCGATCACGGCGTCGACCTCGGCCGGCGAGGCGACGTTGTGGGCGAGCGTGACGCCGCCCCAGCCGCCGGGGTCATGCTCGATCCCGCTGTCGGCGGCCAGCTTCTCGCGCGACCACAGCGCGACGATCATCCCGCCGGCCTGGAAGAACATGACGTCGTCGTCCGGCGAGGTGCCGCTCCAGCCGAGCGCCTCGTAGAAGGCGCGGGCGCGCGCGAGATCCGCGACGCCGAGCGTGACGAGGCTGAGGCGCTGGTCCATTGCAAGCATGCTCCCACGACTCGCGGCCGCAAAACGCGTGGCCGAGCTAGCCTCTATCCTGATCGGCCGATCCGTTGCGGGATCGTCTAACGGCAAGACGCTCGGCTCTGGACCGAGAAATTGGGGTTCGAATCCCTGTCCCGCAGTAGCAGCCTGGTGGCAGGGCCGTGCGCGCGCGGTGCGACGTCACTCATTGGTGAGATACTTTCGCGCGGGTGGCGCGGGTCGTGGACGTCGCCTCCGGATCTCAGCGAAAGGACTCTCCGTGCGCCCATCGCCCGCGCTTGTCGTTGCCCTGCTCGCCTTGTTCGTCGCCTTGGGCGGCACCAGCTACGCCGTCACCCAACTGCCGCGCAACAGCGTCGGCACGTCGCAGCTGCGCGACGGCGCCGTCACCAGAGCGAAGCTGAGCAGAACGGCGCGCAGCGCGCTGCGGGGGGCGACCGGGCCACAGGGGCCGGCTGGGGCCGTTGGCCCGCAGGGGCCGGCGGGGACTGCCGGCGTGCGGGGTCCGGCGGGTGCCGACGGCCAGCAGGGCCCGAGCGGCGCCCCGGGCTCCGCGATCGTCGCGCGCATCCGGCTCAGCGGCGGACCGGTGACGGTCCCGCCGGGCGGCAGCGTGGACGTTCCGCTGACCGGCTCCTGGACGCAGGCAGCGGACGAGGACGACGTCGCGTACGCCTGGGGGCACTTCTCCGATCGTCCCGCGACCTGCAGCGGCCCGAACGCGAACCTCGGAGCGCGCACGACGGTCACGGGCATAGGCGACGTGACCATCTTCGCCGCCAGCGCGCTCTCGGTCGCCGACGACCCGAACGACGTGTGGAGCGAGGAGGTGGCCACGCAATTCGTGCGCCCGCCCGGCATCGACACGCTCAACTCGCCGACGGCGACGCTCGTCAACGAGTGCACGGGAGCCGGCGAGAGCTTCACGCTCGACGCTGCCGCGGTCGACGTGGTCGCCTTCAGATAGCGCTGGGTCAGCCGCCGACGTAGACCGTCACCGGCTCGCGGCGGCCCTTCAGCTCGACGGTCCCGTGGCGGCGCAGGCCGTCTGCCGCGGGGCCGAGCTGTGCGTGGGTCGTCTCGGAGACGAACAGGCGGGTGGGCGGCCCCGGGATCTCCCGGCCGAGCGCCTGCAGGCGCGCGGCGACGTTCGTCGCGTCGCCGACGGCCGCGTACTCGACGCGGCGCTCGGAGCCGACGAGGCCCGACATCACGTGGCCGCTGTTGAGGCCGATGCCGGCGTCGAGCGGCGCGTCGGCAAGCCGCTCCTCCAGCAGCCACGCGTTGAAGCGGGGGAGGGCGGTGTCCAGGATGTCCCGCGCCACGGCGAGCGCGCGCACCGCGTGGTCCGGCTGCGGCAGCGGCGCGCCGAACACCGCCAACACGCCGTCGCCCTGGTAGGAGACGACCGTGCCGCCGTGCGCGAAGACGGCGGTCGAGACGGCGTCGAGGTAGCGGTTCAGCACGGCGATCACCTGCTCCGCCTCCAGCCGCTCCGCCAGCGTCGTGAAGCCGCGCAGGTCGCAGAAGAGCACGGTCGCCTCCAGCCGTCTGCTCTCCAGCCGCGGCGCGGCGTCGCCTTCGGGCAGCAGCTCCGCGGCGACGTCGGGGGACACGAAGCGCTCGAACGTCGTGCGCAGGTGCCGGCGGGCGCGCACCTCGAAGACGTACGTCAGCGCGACGGCCCCGAGCGTCCCGAGCACGAGCGCGAGCAGCGGCGCCGCGATCGGCACGATCGCCCCCGCGTCGAACGCGAGCTGCGCGCCGCCGAGCAGCGTGGCCGTGCCGAGCGCGCCTGCTCCGAGCGCCTGCGCGAGCGCACGGCTCGGGGAGCCGACGAGCGTCGCCAGCGGGGCGAGCAGGCCGGCGGCGAGCACGAGCAGGACCGCCGCGAGCGCCGGCGCGTCGCGCAGCGGGTAGCCGTCGAGGATCGTCTGGATCGCGTTGGCGTGGATCTCCGCGCCGGGCATGAGCGCGTCGCCGGCCGCGGTGGGGTGCGCGTCATGCTCATCGACGGCGGTCACGCCCACCACGATCATCCGCCCGCGCACGACCCCCCGCGGGAAGCGGCCGTCGAGCACGTCGAGGAACGAGATCTCGCGGATCGTCCCGGGAGGCCCGGCGAAGTCGATCGGGTGCGTGCCCGCGTCGGGGTCGCCGTGCGCGGCAAGGACCGACAGCGCGGGCAGGCCCTGCACGCGGGCGTCCATCCGCCGCCACGCCCCGTCGTCGTCCACCGGCAGGAGCGTCGAGCCGATCCGCGTTCCTTGGCGCTGGAGGCGCTTCACGCCGAGCACCGCCGGCGTGCCGTCGCGGTACTGCTCGGCCGTTCCGAGGACGACGCGCGGGCTGTCGAGCGCGCGCAGCAGCGCCTCGTCGCCGGCGCGGTCGCGGGCGGAGGAGAACTGCACGTCGTAGGCGACGGCGCGTGCATCCGCGGCCAGCAGCGTGCGGATCACACGGGCATGCAGCGCCCGGCTGAAGGGAAGCTCGTGCTCGGCGAGCGTCGCCTCGTCGATCCCCACGACGACGACGTCCGGAGCGGCGTGCGTTCCGCGCACCTGGTAGCGCGCGTCGAGCGCGGTGCGCTCGAAGCCGGCGAGCAGGCCGGTCGCGGCGAGCAGGCCGGCGATCCCCGCCGCCAGCGCTCCCACGACGAGCGCGCGCACGAGGCGGGCTGGGGGGCGCCACGGCATGCGCGGCAGTGTCGCGCATTCGACATGCCTGGCGTCGACTCTGCGACAGTCCCGTGGCGCGCGACGCGCGAGAGTCACCCGCGATGCCCCGACCTCACCGCAGCCTCGTCCTCCGCCTGCTCGCGACGTGCGCGCTGCTCGCGTGCGTCGTCGCCGGCGCGACCGGCGTCGTGCACGGCGCCCCCGGCGAGCAGATCCAGACCGTCGCGGGCGGCGGCAGCGCCGGGTTCGCCGGCGACGGCGGTCCTGCGACGAGCGCGCTGCTCGCGGCGCCGTCCGACGTCGCTCCGCTCGACCCGGTGAACGGCGGCGCCGGTTGGCTGATCGCCGACACGTCCAACCACCGCATCCGCCGTGTCGACGCGAACGGCACGATCACGACCGTCGCCGGCGCCGGTCCGGCAGCGCCCGCGGCGGGCGCGTTCGCGGGCGACGGCCTGTCGCCGACCGACCCGGCGGTACGGCTCGACCTGCCGCGCGGCGTCTGGCCGCTCGGCACGAGCGGCCTCGGCTTCCTGATCGCCGACACCGGCAACAACCGCATCCGCGAGGTGATCAACAACACGCTCACGAGCGTCGCCGGCGATGGCACGCCGGGCTTCAACGGCGACGGCGACGGCGCCCAGATCGCGCAGCTGAACCAGCCCGCCGCCGTCGCCGCGTTGTCGGACGGCGGCTATCTGATCGCCGACACCGGCAACGACCGCATCCGCCGCGTGTCGTCGAGCGGCATCATCACGACCGTCGCCGGCGTCGGCAAGCCGACCTTCGGCGGCGACGGCGGTCCTGCCACCGCGGCCGCGCTGAACGCGCCGAGCGACGTCGCGCCGCTCGCGGGCGGCGGCTTCCTGATCGCCGACACGGGCAACAACCGCATCCGCCGCGTGACCGCCGACGGCACGATCACGACGATCGTCGGCACCGGCACGGCCGGCTTCGGCGGCGACGGCGGTCCGGCCGGCAGGGCGCTGCTGAACGCGCCCGAGGGCGTCGCCGCGCTCGCCGACGGCTCGATCGCGGTCGCCGATTCCGGCGGCGAACGGGTGCGGCTCGTCGGCGTCGACGGCACGATCCGCACGCTCGCCGGGACCGGCACGGCCGGCTTCTCCGGCGACGGCGGCGATCCGGAGCTGGCGCAGCTCTCGCATCCGCGCGCGGTCGCGCGGGACGGCACGCGCATGCTGATCGCCGACACGCTCAACAACCGCATCCGCGCCGTCGCGCAGGGGGCTCCGCCGGTCGACAACTCGCTCAACCCGACGCCGCCGCTGGGCGTCTCGCCGCCCGTGCTCGGCAAGAGCGTCGTCGCGCGGCCGCGGCTGGGGACGGTGCTCGTGCGGCTGCCGGGACAGAGCAGATTCGTCCCGCTGGAGGCGATCGCCAACCTGCCGATGGGCGCCGAGCTGGACGTCTCCGACGGCAGCGTCGTCGTCTACTTCGCGACGACCGCGACCGGGAGGCGCGCGAAGGCCATCTCGACGGGAGGGCGGTTCATCGTGGACCAGCCGGCGAACCCGGAATCGGGACCCACCTCCGGCGGCCACGTGGCCGCCTCCGGCACCCGTAACGACCTCGGGCAGCGGCCTGGCGAGCTGAGACTGTCGGGACCGTTCTTCGGCTGCGGCGCGTCGCAGCGCACGCAGGTGCGCGACGGCGCGCAGGACGCGCTTGCGCGCATCGCGGCCCACGCGCGACACGGCCGCAGACTGAAGGTGCGCGCGCGGGGGCGGATCCGTACGCGCGGCCGCTACGGCGCCGCGACGGTGCGCGGCACGCGCTGGACGATCGTCGACCGCTGCGACTCGCACCCGCGCCCTGGCACGCTCGTGGTCGTCTCGAAGGGACTGGTGGCGGTGCGCTCGTTCGTGCTGCGCAGAACGGTGCTCGTGCCGGCGGGCGCGCGCTTCCTCGCGCCGGCGCCGAGACGGCGGCGCTAGCCGAACGCCCCGCGCGCGCGTCTCGCGAGCGCGTCGGGGTCGAGCAGCGTCGTGCGCCCGCGCGACAGCTCGATCGCTCCCCGCTCCTGCTCCTCGCGCAGCACTCTGTTGACAGTCGCGCGGGAGGTGCCGGCGAGCGAGGCCAGCTCCTCCTGCGTGAGGGGGACGACCGCGCCCGCCTCGGCCTCGCCGTAGGCGCCGACGACGTCGAGCAGCCGCCGCCGCACGCGCGTGTCGGCGGGGATGTGCAGCGCCTCGACAAGCTGCTCGGACAGCTCCCGCACGCGCCGCGCCAGGATCTCGACGAGCAGCGCGTCGGTCTGCGGGCGGCGGCTGCGCAGGCGGTCGAAGTCGAGCTGATGGATCGACAGCGTCTCGGCGTTCTCAAGCGCGGCTACCGTCGCGGAGCGGGGAGCGTCGGGGGTCAGCAGCGCCAGCTCCCCGAACGCGCCGCCCGGGCCGACGACGTTGAGCGTCGCGGTCGCGCCGAACTCGGTCGTGATGCGCACCGCGAACCGCCCGGAGCGCACGAGGTGCAGCGTGTCGGCCGGATCGCCGGCGTGGAAGACGACCTCGCCGGCGGAGAACCGCCGCCGCCGCGCCCGCTCCGTCAGCTCCGCGACGTCCTCCTCGGCCACGCCCCGCAGCAGTGCGAACTCCTCGCGCATCGCGCGCCAATCTACTGCGCAGCGCGGCCATGACTGGGGCGAGACGGCGGCCGTCCTGGCCTCGGACCCCGACGGTCTTCTTCTACGTCGACGACTCCGGCGACGAGCGCCATGGCGGCGTCGACTTCGCGAGGAGCATGGCGTCGACGTCGACTACCGTCTCCACGCCACCGAGTGGGTCACCGGTCGCGGTCGCCCGTCGAAGGATCCCGGTGCAGTGCTGAACCACAGCAAGCCTGCGCACTGGCAGGTCTACGTGTCGGCCCTCCACATGCTCGCCGAGCTCCCCGAACTGATGGTCCTCGCGGTGGCTGGACCGGGGAAGGACCGAGCCGCCGTGTATCGACTGTTGATGGGTCAGATGGAGCGAGTGCTCGCGGTCCAGCGGACGCACGGGCTCGTCGTCATGGACGGCGACAGTCCGGAGCTGAGCATGCTGCATCGCGAACTGAATCTCGGCTCGCGGCGGATCGTTGAGGATCCCTGGAAGCGGGATGCGCGCGCGACTCAATGGCTTCAGGCGGCTGACTTCGTCGCGTACGCCGCGTACCAGCACATCGCTCGACGGCCGAACCGTGCGTTCATGTGGCATTGGTACGAGCGATGCCTCGGGGAGCGCATCGTCTGCGAGAACGCGGAAGGGCCGCCCGAGGACGGCCCTTCCGAAACCCTTAGCAAGACCGAATATGTCGTCGGTACCGACGACTCGACCAAGCAGTTGGAAGAGTAGCGCGCTCAGCGGCGCTACGCCACGGCCTGCTCGGCCCAGTCCTGGTGCAGGCGCGCGTAGGCGCCGTCGCGGGCGAGCAGCTGCTCGTGGGTGCCCTGCTCGGCGATGCGGCCGTGCTCCAGCACCACGATCAGGTCGGCGTGGCGGATCGTGGACAGGCGGTGGGCGATGACGATCGCGGTGCGGCCGGCGAGCAGCGTGCGCAGGCCGTCCTCGATGCGCGTCTCGGTGTGGATGTCGACGTTCGACGTCGCCTCGTCGAGCACGAGGATGCGCGGGTCGGCGATCAGCGCGCGCGCGAACGCGACGAGCTGGCGCTGGCCGGCTGACAGCTGCACGCCGCGCTCGCCGATCTCCGTGTCGTAGCCGAGCGGGAGATCGTTCACGAACGCGTCCGCGCCGACCGCCTCAGCTGCGGCCGCGACCTCCTCCCGCGTCGCGTCGGGGCGCCCGAACGCGATGTTCTCGGCGATCGTGCCGCTGAACAGGAAGCCCTCCTGCGGCACGATCCCCATGCGCGCGCGCAGCGACGCCGACGACACGTCGCGCAGGTCGTGTCCGTCCACGCGCACGACGCCGCGGGTCGGGTCGTAGAAGCGCGCGACGAGCTTCGCGAGCGTCGACTTGCCGGCGCCGGTCTCGCCGACCAAAGCGACCGTCGTTCCGGGCGGCACCTCCAGCGAGACGTCGCGCAGCGCCCACGGGCCGCTGTCCTCGACGCCATACCGGAACGACACGTCCTCGAATGACAGCTCCCCGCGCAGCTCCTCCAGCACGAGCGCCCCAGGCCGGTCCACCAGGTCGGGCTCCTCGTCCAGCAGCTCGAAGATCTTGTCGAGCGCCGCCATGCCGGACTGGTAGGTCGTGTAGAGCTGCGAGAGCTGCTGGATCGGGTCGAAGAACTGGTTCAGCGCGGCGATGAAGCCGAACACGACGCCCGTCTGCGCGTTCCCGTTCAGCACCTCGAACCCGCCGATCAGCAGGATCCCCACCGTCACGAGCGACGACAGCAGCTCGATGCCGGGGAAGTAGGCGGCGTTGAGGTAGACCGTCGTCATGTTCGCGTCGCGGTTGGCCTCGTTGAGGTCGGCGAAGCGGCCGATGTGGCGCCGCTCCTGGCCGAACGAGCGCACGACGCGGATCCCCGACAGCGTCTCCTGCAGGTAGCCGGTGATCGCGCCGATCCGCTCGCGCGTGCGGCGGAACGCGTCCGCGGAGGCAAGACGGAAGCCGAGCGAGGCGAGCGCGATCAGCGGGATCGCGAGGAACGTCCACAGCGCGAGCTGGGCGTCCATCGCGAGCAGGATCGCGACGACGCCGACGAGCGTCAGCGTCGACTGGAACAGCGTCACGATCCCGTCGGAGACGAGCGAGTCGAGCGCCTCGACGTCGTTCGTCAGGCGGCTGATCACGACGCCGGCCCGGACGCGCGAGTAGAAGCCGAGCGAGAGCGTCTGCAGGTGGCGGAAGAGCTGCACGCGCAGGTCCTGCAGGGCGCGCTGGCCGACCCAGCCGGTCAGGTAGGTCTGCGCGGCCGAGGCGCCCCACGTCAGCAGCGTGGCGGCGAGGAACACGAGCACGATGCCGGTGAGCGCGCCGGCGTCGTGCTGCTGGATGCCGTGGTCGATCGCCTTCGTCGCGAGCGGGATCGGCGCGAGTGCGGCGCCGGTCGCGAGGATCAGCGTGAGGAACATCAGCGCGACGCGCCCGCGGTAGGGGCGCAGCAGCTCGATCAGCCCGCGCAGCTTGCGGCCGCGCCCGCCCGTCTGGCGCAGGCGGCGGCGCAACTCGGCAAGCCGGTCCTGCTCGCGGCCGGCGGTCGTGAGCGACCCGAGCGCGCCGGAGCCGAGCGCGGAGACGCCCTCGTCGCGGCGGGCGGCGCGGGGCGGCGCGGCGCGCGCGGCCGCGGCGCGGGCGGCGGGCGCGCGCCCGTTCTCGCGGGCGGCGGCAGGCGGCGTGGCCTCCTCGACCGGCTTGCGCGTCAGGAACACCTGATCCGGCAGGCCCTTCTCGACGATCTCGCGGTAGAGCCCGTCCTGCTCCAGCAGCTCCTCGTGCGTGCCCTGCGCGACGATGCGGCCCCGCTCCAGCACGACGATCTCGTCGGCCAGCGCGATCGTCGAGAGCCGATGCGCGATCACGAACGTCGTGCGGCCCTCCATCACCTCGGCCAGCGCCTGCTTGATCTCCTGCTCGGTCGAGGCGTCGACCGACGAGGTCGCGTCGTCGAGCACGAGGATGCGCGGGTTCGCCAGCAGCGCGCGCGCGATCGCGATCCGCTGGCGCTGGCCGCCCGACAGCGTCAGGCCGCGCTCGCCGATCCGCGTGTCGTAGCCGTCCGGCAGCTCGCGCACGAAGCCGTCGGCGTGGGCGCGCCGCGCCGCCGCCTCGACCTCGTCGCGGGTCGCGTCCGGCCGCGCGTAGGCGATGTTGTCGTGCACCGTGGCGGAGAACAGGAACGGGTCGTCGGTCACGATCGCGATCTCGCGGCGCAGCGAGCCCGGGTCGACGCCGCGCACGTCGGCGCCGTCGATCAGCACCGCTCCTGAAGTCGCGTCATACAGCCGCGGCAGCAGCGAGACCAGCGACGTCTTGCCGGAGCCGGTCCCGCCGACCAACGCGACGGTCGTGCCGGCCTCGACCGTGAGGTCCACGTCCGCCAGCGCCGGCTGCACCGCCCCGTCGTACGTCAGCGAGACCCCGCGCAGCTCCACGCGTCCGCGCCCGTCCTGCGGGAGCGGCGGCGCGTCGGCCGGCGCGACGATCCGCGGGTCGCGGTCGAGCACCTGGAAGATGCGCGCGCCCGAGGCGGTCGCGCGCTGCGCGGCGCCGAGCATGTAGCCGAGCGTGCGCATCGGGCCGGTCAGCATCAGCACGTAGCCGTAGAAGGTGGTGAAGACGGCGATGTCGATCGAGCCGTCGATCGTGGCGCGGCCGCCGACGAGCAGGATCGCTGCGAGGCCGAGATAGGGGAGGAAGCCGATCAGCGGCGCATAGCGCGCCTGCAGGCGCGTCGTGTACATCGCCTGGTCGAAGACGCGGCCGGTCTGATGGCGGAAGCGCTCCAGCTGCAGCTCCTCGCGCGCGAACGCCTTCACGACGCGCACGCCGGAGACGTTCTCCTCCGTGACCGCGGTCAGCTCGGCGATCCGCTGCTGGACCTCCTGCATCGCGGGGCGCGAGCGGCGGCCGTAGCGGAACGCGACAAGGACCACGAACGGGACGGGCGTGAGCGCGATCAGCGCCAAGACCGGCTGGATCACGAACATCGCGACGGCGGCGAGCGAGAGCGTGAAGAACGACTGGCCGATGAAGATCAGGCCGTAGCCGAGGAAGAAGCGCACTGCCTGCAGGTCGACGGTCACGCGCGACATCAGCTGGCCGGTCTGCTGGCGGTCGAAGAAGCCCAGCTCCAGCTCCTGGAGGTGCGAGTAGAGACGCGCGCGCAGGTCGTACTCGACCGCGAGCGAGACGCGGCCGGCGACGAGGCGGCGTCCGACGGACAGTCCGAGCCGCGCGAGGCCGGCGGCGGCGACGAGCAGCGCGAGCAGGATCAGGCGGGAGCGGTTGCCGTCGGTGATCGCGCCGATCGCCTGGCCGGTCAGCCACGGGATCGCGACGCCGGCGGCCATCGCGGCGGCGGCGAACAGGAACGAGACGATCACGCCGCGGCGGTGCGGGCGCAGGAAGCCGAGGAGGCGCGTGAACGTCTGCATGCTTCAAAAAGTATAGTGACGCCCGCATGGCCAACCCCGCGCCCCCGCCCGCCGGCCTCTGCAACGCCTGCGTCCACCAGCAGCTCGTGCCGAACCGCCGCGGCTCCGTCTTCTCGCTCTGCAGACGCTCGAAGAGCGATCCGTCGTTCCCTCGCTACCCGCGCATCCCGGTGCACGAGTGTCGGGGCTTCGAGCCGCGCGGCGAAGCGCCGGCGTCGGTCTGACCGGCGCGCGGTTTCCGCGCTTTGGCGGCGGGTAGCCATGCGGCTCGGCCGGCCGCCTCAGCGGTGGTCGGTGGGGACGAGGCAACGAGGAGGAAAGCTGCCATGAGCACGCATGGAGCGGCAGGAACGACAGGCATGGGCACCGCCGGCGACGTCGGCCGCCGCCCGCGCATACGGGCGGCGCGGACGGAGACGAAGCCGGCGTTCCAGACCACCGAGATGGTCGCCTACGTGATCGTCACGATCGCCGTGCTGATCGCCGGCTGGATCGCCGACGGCTTCGGCGCCCGCTCGATCTGGCTGTACGTGACGATCCTGACGGTCGGCTACATGATCAGCCGCGGACTCGCCAAGTCCGGCAGCCACGAGCCGCGCGTCGAGGACCGCTGAGGCCCCACCCGGCGGGGCGGCGTCAGGGGGCTCTGATCGCGGCGTACTTGACCGACAGGTACTCGTCGATCCCCTCGGCGCCGCCCTCGCGGCCGAAGCCGGACTGCTTGACGCCGCCGAAGGGAGCGGCGGCGTTCGAGACGAGCCCCTGGTTGAGGCCGACCATTCCGGTCTCCAGTCGCTCGATCACGCGGATCGCGCGGTCGAGGTCGCGCGTGAAGACGTAGGCGACCAGGCCGTACTCGGTTCTGTTGGCGGCATGGATCGCCTCGTCCTCATCGGCGAACGTGGTGATCGGGGCGACCGGGCCGAAGATCTCCTCGCGCAGCATGCGTGCCTCCTCGGGCACGTCGGTCAGGACGGTGGGCGGGAAGAAGTAGCCGCGCCCGTCGTCGGAGACGCCGCCGCCGGTGAGGCAGCGCGCGCCGCGCGCGACCGCGTCGTCCACAAGCTCCCGCACCTTGCCGCGCTGATCGTCGTCGATCAGCGGGCCGACCTCGGTGCCGTCCTCGCTGCCGCGGCCGCTCTTCAACCCGCCCATCCGCTCGGCGAGCCGCCGCGCGAACTCGTCGGCAACGGACGCGTGCACGTGGAAGCGGTTCGCCGCCGTGCAGGCCTCGCCGATGTTGCGCATCTTCGCGACCATCGCGCCCTCGACGGCGGCGTCGAGGTCGGCGTCCTCGAACACGAGGAACGGCGCGTTGCCGCCCAGCTCCATCGAGACGCGCAGCAGGTTCTTCGACGCCTGGCCCATCAGCTGGCGGCCGACCTCGGTCGAGCCGGTGAAGGAGAGCTTGCGCAGGCGCGGGTCGTCGATCAGCGGGCCGGTCGTCTTCGACGCGGATCTGGAGGTGAAGACGTTCAGCACGCCGTCCGGCAGGCCGGCCTCCTCGAGGATCTGCGCCAGCGCGAGCATCGACAACGGCGTCTGCTTCGCCGGCTTGACGACCATCGTGCAGCCGGCCGCGACGGCGGGGCCGATCTTGCGCGTGCCCATCGCCATCGGGAAGTTCCACGGCGTGATCAGCAGGCACGGCCCGACCGGCTGGCGCATCGTCAGCATCCGCATCCCGCCGTTGGGCGCGGTCGCCCAGCGGCCCTCGATCCGCACCGCCTCCTCGGCGAACCAGCGCAGGAACTCGCCGGCGTAGGCGATCTCGGCTCTCGACTCCGCGACCGGCTTGCCCATCTCCAAGGTCATCAGCAGCGCCAGCTCGTCCTGGCGCGCTACCAGCGCCTCCCACGCACGGCGCAGGATCTCGCCGCGCTCGCGCGGCGCCGTGGCGGCCCACTCCGCCTGCGCCGCGCAGGCGGCGTCGAGCGCGGCTCTCGCGTCCTCGACCGTCGCGTCGGCGACCTCGCACAGCGCCTCGCCGGTCGACGGGTCCTCAACCGGCAGCGTCCCGCCGCCCGTCGCGTCGCGCCACTCGCCGCCGACGAACAGCCCCTTCGGGACCTTCGCGACGACGTCCTGCTCCTGCGTGCTGCTGATCGTGCTCATCGGGAACTCCGGGGCTCGGGGGCGGTGCTGCTGGTGGTGTGCCCGTTCGGCTCCAAGAGATTCCACCACGACAGGACCGGCAGGGGCGTTAGGGTCGCCCCAATCAACCCCCACTGGAGGTGGACATGCACGCGATTCGAGCGCGGCTCTCGTATGCGAACGTCATGGCGACGATCGCCGTCTTCGTAGCCCTGGGCGGCGGCGCATACGCGGCCACGGAGCTTCCGCACAACAGTGTCGGCGCGGCGCAGATCAAGCGCAGCGCGGTCACGAAGTCAAAGATCGCGCGCAACGCGGTGGTCGGCTCGAAGGTCAAGGACGACAGCCTCACGGGAGCCGACGTGGCGGAGAGCACGCTCGGGAAGGTGCCGCAGGCGGCCGCGGCGGACAACGCGACGCACGCCGGAACCGCCGACGCCGCGACGCACGCGGCCTCGGCTGACACGGCGACGCACGCCACCTCGGCCGACACGGCGGCGAACAGCGGCAAGCTCGGCGGCGTGGACGCCGGCAGCTTCCGGCGGACGGTCGCGCAGTCGGGCGAGACGCTCGTCGGCGCGTTCTCGGTCCGCTACCAGCCGAACGCGGCATTCGTCGTCGCCAGCGACTCGTTCCCCGTCCCGTTGCCGGCGGGGACGGCGGTGCCGACGTACCACTACGTCGACGGCTCGAGCGACGGGACCTGTCCGGCCATCGGCCAGGCGCCGGCCGGCGTGCTCTGCCTCTACGGCTACAACGCCTTCAACCTGCACTTCTCCAACGTCTCGGGTGGCGCCGCAGGCGACCCGCAGTACCGCTTCGGCTGGTCGTTCGACGCGAACGCCGACACCGCCTCCTCCGGCGGCTTCATCATCGGGAGCTGGGCGTACCGCGTGCCGTAGCGGGCGTGACGCCGTGCGGGAGGGCCGGCTCCGTGCCGGCCCTCCACGCCGCCGCCCTCAGAACGTCACAAGCGGGAACTCTATGCTCGCGATCGTCGCCTGGCCTCTCACGCTCGGGTGGAAGTAGTCGCGCGTGGAGACTTCGTTGGCTTCGAATCTGACTTCGTAACCGGCGTTTCTGTCGTACTGGCAGTTGGTGTACCTCGCGCAGACTTCCGCGAGCACGCCATTGAATTCGACCTCGCGTCTCTGGACGCGCAGACGCCGTTCTTCGTCTTCTCTCGTCGTGGAGGTCGGATTTCTGAGCATCGACTGGCAGATGCCGAGGCTGTTCCAGGTGGAGACGGCGGAGCTGTTCGTGTGCAGCACGCTCCACAGCTGGTAGATGTTCGGGATCGAGCCGACGCTTATCCTCGCGCCCGCCGGCAGCCTTTCGCCGAGCGTCCTCATCGCGGCTTCGAAGTTCGACCTGTAGCTCGCGACCGACGTCATCGTCCCCTCTTCAGAGGTGCAGACGTCGTTGGCGCCCATCTCAATCACGGCGAATTCGACTCTCTGACCTATCACCGTGGTCGCCTGCCCCGGCAGTTCGGCCATCCTCGCGCCCGACCTCGCGTCGTTGAATAGCCTGCCTTCGATCCCGGGATTCACTGCCCTGATCCGCAGGTAGAAGCTGTTCACCGTTCTTTCGGTCCCGGTCGCCCATGAGTTCTGCGGGCAGTCGATGAACGGGAAGCTGCATGTGTTGAACGCACGGGTGATCGAGTCACCTGTGGCCGCCATCGAGTTCGGATAGGCGGCGAGCGCTGCCGAGCTGGCGAGCGCGACGAGGCAGATCGCTGCGCCGAGCGCAGCGAGCATCCGGCGTGTGCCGGTCATGGCGTTCCCCCTTCCGGACCCGTCTCTCCGCAACCGGGCCCTGGTCGTGCCGGCGGCCCCCTGCCGTCCGGCTCGTCGCACCACCTTCCTGGCTGGTCGGCCAGCAGGTGACCGACCAGCCAGGCACGAGTGGTGTCAAGCGGTGGCGTGCGCGCGCGCCGGCTCCAACGCCACGGCAAGCACCTCGTCCACGCTCATCGCGAAGTGGAACGTCATCTGCTCGCGCACGTCGGCGGGGACGTCGTCGAGGTCGCCGCGGTTGCGCTCGGGCAGGATCACGTCGGTCAGGCCGGCTGCGTGCGCCGCGAGCACCTTCTGCTTGACGCCGCCGATCGGCAGCACGCGGCCCTGCAGCGTGACCTCGCCGGTCATCCCGACCGTGTGCTTGACCGGGCGCCCGCTCAGCAGCGACGCCAAGGCGGTGACCATCGTGACGCCGGCGCTCGGCCCGTCCTTCGGGATCGCGCCCGCCGGCACGTGCACGTGGAACTCGCCGTCGGTCGCGCCGTCGGGGATGCCCAGCTCCTCGGCGTGCCCGCGCACGTAGGAGAGCGCGATCCGCGCCGACTCCTTCATCACGTCGCCGAGCTGGCCGGTCAGCACGAGCGCGTCCTTGCGCTCGCCGGGCATCCGCACCGCCTCGACGAACAGCACGTCGCCGCCGGTGCCGGTCACCGCCAGGCCGGTCGCGACGCCCGGTACCGCCGTGCGGATCGCCGCCTCCTGGAAGTGCTTCTGGCGGCCCAGCGCCTCGCGCACGTCGTCGAGCGCGAGCGCCACCGGCGCGGTCACGCTGCCGGCGGCCACGCGGGTCGCCGTCTTGCGCAGCAACGTCCCCAGCTCGCGCTCGAGCTGGCGCACGCCGGCCTCACGCGTGTACTCCGTGACGACCGTCTGCAAGAGCTCGTCGGAGATCGTCGCCTCCTCGGTCGTCAGCCCGTTGCGCTCCAGCTGACGCGGCCACAGGTAGTCGCGCGCGATCGCCGTCTTCTCGGCGGTCGTGTAGCCGTCGAAGCGGATCACCTCCATGCGGTCCAGCAGTGGGCCGGGGCTCGTCTCGGCGACGTTCGCGGTCGCGATGAACAGCACGTGCGAGAGGTCCAGCTCGACGTCGAGGTAGTGGTCGCGGAACGAGTGGTTCTGCGCGGGGTCCAGGACCTCCAGCAGCGCCGCGCTCGGGTCGCCGCGCCAGTCGGCGCCGACCTTGTCGACCTCGTCGAGCATGATCACCGGGTTCATCGTGCCGGCGTCGCGCAGCGCGCGGACCAAGCGGCCCGGGAGCGCGCCGATGTACGTGCGCCGGTGCCCGCGGATCTCCGCCTCGTCGCGCACGCCCCCGAGCGACATGCGCACGAACTCGCGGCCGGTCGCGCGCGCGATCGACTCGCCGATCGACGTCTTGCCCGTGCCCGGAGGACCGAGCAGCGTCAGGATCACGCCGGAGCGCTTGTCGTCGGGCACGCCGCGATCGGCACGCAGCTTGCGCACCGCCAGGTGCTCGGTGATGCGCTCCTTGACGTCGTCCAGGCCCGCGTGGTCTCTGTCCAGCACCTCGCGCGCGTGGACGGGATCAAGCCGCTCCTCGCTGCGTCTGCTCCACGGCACGGCGATCAGCCAGTCGAGGTAGGAGCGGATCATCGACGCCTCGCCCGACTGCTCGCCCATCCGCTCCAGCCGGCCCAGCTCCTTCTCGGCCTGCTCTCTGACGGCCTCGGGCATGCCGGCGCCGGCGATCTTCGCGCGGTACTCCTCGACGACGGACGCGTCGTCCTCGCCGAGCTCCTTGCGGATCGAGTCCATCTGTCTGCGCAGGAACCACTCGCGCTGCTGCTGCTCGGCGCCGGACTCGACGTCATCGCGGATGCGCTTGCGCACCTGCAGCTCGGCAAGCCGCTCGCGCTGCAGCTTGACCGCGAGCGCCAGGCGCTCGGTGACGTCAAGCGTCTCCAGCAGCTCGACCTTCTGCTCGAACGAGAGGTCGGGGGAGTAGCCGGCCGTGTCGGCGAGCGTGCCGGGCTCGCTGATCGCGCGCACGAACGCCTGGATGCGGCCGTCGTCGCCACGCAGCTCCAGCAGCTCCTCGACGACCGCGCGGTACTCGCGCTCCAGCTCGCGCGTGCGGCCGTCAACCGGGACGTCGTCGGGGTGGTCCTCGACCTCGACGTACAGCTTGCCGTCGGGAGCGGTGTGGGCGGCGCCGGCGACGCCGCGGTGCAGGCCGTTGAGCACCACCGCGCGCCCGCCGCCGGGCAGGCGCACGCGATCGCTCACGTCGGCGACGGTGCCGACGCTCGCGAAGGCGCTCTCGTGGCGCGGCACGAGCAGGACGCGCTGCTCGTCGCCGACGTCCACGGTCAGCGTCAGGTTCATCGTCGGGAAGACGACGACGTCCTCGAGGGGGACCAGCAGCAGTCTGCTCATGTGTTCACGTTCTCTTTCGTCTCGGCGGCGATGAGATGAGTATAGGAACCGAAGCAGATCTAAGTCGAACACCATCAGGTTTGTGACACGGGCGCGATCTGCGAAGATGGGCGCATGAGCGAGCAGCCACCGGTCGAGGGCGGGATTCCGCCGGAGCCGAACGCGTCCGTCGCGGCGGGCGCGGGCATCTTCACGCCGAAGGTGAAGACGCCGTTGACGACGTGACCGTCCGCGGAGACCGCGCGCCAGCGGACCGTGTACCCGCCCCGCCGAAGCGTCTTCACGGGCGCGGCGATCGTCCGCGTGTCGGCGCTCATGCGGGTGACGCCCGACAGGAGCGCACCGTGCGCGCTGTAGACCTTGATCGCGTTCGGCAGCGCGTCCACGCTCTGGTCGAAGCTCAGCCGCACCACCTTCGGCGACTGCTCGACCCGCGTGCCGAAGGCCGGCGACGTGCGCTCGAGCGTCGCGTGGGCCGCCGCTCCGGCGGGAAACACCAGTGCGACGAGGAATGCGAGCGCGAGCAGGCGCCTCACCGGTGCGGCACCCCCGCTTGCTCGGAGAGGTGCCCGAAGATCGGCGCGACGTCGCGGTCGGAGTAGAGGAGGACCGACAGCACGACGATCGTCAGCGCGAGCCCTGCGGCCCACGCGCGCCGCCGTGGCTGCACGACCGCGAGCAGCTGGAAGGTCGCTCCGACGAGGGCGGTCCAGCCGAGCGCGTGGTGGAGGAACGCCGCCCGGGCGAAGAGCCAGCCGTTCTGCTCGTGCACCAGAATCGCGATGCCGGACACCGCGAGCGCGAGCGGCAGCGCAAGTTGCCACGCCCGGTTGTGCAGCTTTCCGCGCACCAGACCGAGCTCGGCGGCGCCGGCGAGCATCATCGTCTGCGCCCAGGCGCCGTGGGCGACCATGTGGATGGTCGAGTTGGTGAAGAAGACCATCACCGGCCACATCAGAACGCCGAGCCCGAAGAGCAGGCTCGGCCAGAGGTAGGCGCGCCAGGCCCGCCGGTCCCAGACGTCGGCGCCGACGATCGCCCGCGCGAGCAGGCAGAGCGCGAGCAGCAGGAAGCCGGTCGCGAACAGCCAGTGGACGTGCTCGGCTCGCGGTTGCATCAGCGGTCTTCGAGCTCCGCGAGGTCCTCGATCAGGCCGGGGGCGACGAACAGCGCGAACGCGATCCCGACGCCGACGACGAGCAGCGGCGGCTCGACGAGCAGCCACCAGAAGCCCTCGCCGTGCGGGTGCAGGAGCGTGATTCGGTACGGCTGCAGGAAGGCCCAGGCGACCCCGCCGAGCATCGTCAGCGGGCCGAGCAGGCCGACCAGGCGCGCGCGTGCCGAACGGCTGCGGGCGCCCGCGCGCTCGGTGATCAGTTGTGTGCTCATTTCCACCTCCCCAGGTCGGGACGACAACCGGTCCCGCGGCTGGGCGTTACCGCGGGCTTACGCGGGGAGGGGAGGCGGCCGGCACTCGAAGGCGAGGCCGAAGAGCTTGCGAGGCGGAGCCTGGATCTCGGTGCGCGCGTAGCGGGCGGGTGCCGGTGCGGCGCGGCCGGGCGAGCACGCCTGGGCCCACGTGTCCTCGGCGTAGCGCTCGTACTCGTGCAGCCAGCTGGCGACCGCGCTCCAGGCAAGCGCGACGAGGACGGACAGCACGGCGAAGACCGGCAGCGCGGAGGTGTGCAGCCACGGCGCGAACAGCGGCCAGCGGCCGACTGCGACCTGCTCGGCGTCGGTCTGCAGGAGGTAGAAGGTCGACGTGGCGAGGAACGCCGCCAGCCACAGGCGCGGAGCCAGGTCGAGCCGCACGCGCGGCGCGGGCGCGGGCGCTTTGCCGACCGCCGTG
>JBQCIQ010000105.1:0-12172 GCA_051953595.1 Conexibacter sp.
CGTCGTCGACCGCCACGTCTACGATCGCGCCGGCCGGCCCTGCCCGCGCTGCGGCACGACGATCAGGGCCCGCGGCCAGGGCGACGACAACCGCACGACCTTCTGGTGCCCGGGATGCCAGCGCTGAGACCTGACAGAGCCGTCGCGCTGCGCCGCGTCGGGCACAAGGGCGCCGATCTGATCGAGCCCGGCAACACGCGCGAGAGCTTCGACGCGGCGCTCGCGCACGGCGTCGACATGATCGAGTTCGACGTGCTGCCCGCGCTCGGCGTCGACGGCCGCCCCGACGCCACGCGCGGCGAGCTGCTGCTCGCGCACGACTACACCGACGCGCACGCGCGCACCCCGCTCACGCTCGCCGAGGGACTTGCCCACCTCGCCTCGCCGGCGTTCGCGGCGCTCGAGTTCGACGTCGACCTGAAGATCCCCGGCTACGAGGAGCGCGTCGTCGCGGCGCTGCGCGAGCACGGCCTCGTCGAGCGCTCGCTCGTCTCCTCCACCTATCCGCAGAGCCTCGCGCGCATCCGCAGGCTGGAGCCGGCGCTGCGGCTCGGCTGGTCGGTCCCCCGCGCGCGAAGGGACTACACGCAGTCGAAGGTCTACGTCGCGCCGGCGCTCGTGGCGCTCCAGGTCGGACGCCGCATCCTCCCCGGCCGCGCCGCCGATGCGCTCCGCGCCGGCCGCTGCGACGCGCTGATGGTCCACTGGCGGCTCGTCACGCGGCGGTTGGTCGAGGCGGTCCACGCCGCGCGCGGCGAGCTGTACGTGTGGACGGTCGACGAGGCGCCGCGGATCCGCGCGCTCGAAGCGCTCGGCGTCACCGGGATCATCACGAACGACCCGCGGCTGTTCGTGACCTGAGCGGCGGGCTGGCGCCGGGACGCCGTCACCTGATACATCTGACGTGTGGCCGCGACGAGCATCGACGACACGATCTCGTTGCTCGCGCGCGTCCCGACGTTCGAGGCGCTTGGGCCCGACGAGCTGACGCACGTCGCCGAGGTCGCCGTGCCGCGCACCTGGGAGCCCGGCCAGGTCGTCTTCCGCGAGGGCGACGAGAGCGACACCTGCTATGTGGTGAAGCACGGGCACGCGCGCGCGATCCGCGAGCACGCCGACGGCCGCACGATCACGCTCGCCAACTTCGGCCCCGGCGACATCTTCGGCGAGCTGGCGATGTTCGAGGACGAGCGCCGCTCGGCGACGGTCGAGACGCTTGACGCGGCCGAGGCGGTCGCGATCCTCGGCGCCGACATGCGCCGCCTGATGCGCGAGCATCCGGGGATCGCCGTCGGCGTCGTCGTCTCGCTCGGCCGCCGTCTGCGCGCCGCCAACGACCGGCTCGCGACACAGTCGTTCCAGACGGTCCAGAGCCGCGTCGCGACCGTCCTGACGCAGCTCGTCGCGGAGGCGCAGGAGGAGGGCGCCGGCGAGCGCGAGGTGCTGATCGTCGCGACGCAGGCCGACGTCGCGAAGCTCGCCGGCTCCTCGCGCGAGTCGGCGAGCCGCTTCCTCGCGGTGCTGGAGCGCGCCGGCGTGATCGAGCAGGGGCGCGGGAAGCTGACCGTCCACGATCCGTCCGCGCTCGAGCGGTATGTCTTCTAGAGCCGCGCGCAAGAAGCCCTCGCGCCACGGCCGCCGCGGCGACGAGCAGGAGCGCTCGGCCGGCGGCGTCGTCGTCAGAGGGGACGAGGCGATCGTGATCGTGCCGACGCGCCGTGGGGCGCAGGGCCAGAAGGTGCTCGCGCTGCCGAAGGGCCACGTCGACCCGGGCGAGACGCCCGACCAGACGGCGCTGCGCGAGGTGCGTGAGGAGACGGGCGTCGACGCCGCGCTCGTCGAGAAGCTCGGCGAGGTGCGCTACTTCTACCAGCGCGGCGGCAGACGGATCTTCAAGCGCGTGACCTTCTACCGGTTCGAATACCTCGGCGGCTCGCTCGACGATCACGACGACGAGGTCGAGGTGGCGCGCTGGATGCCGCTGCGCGAGGCCGTGCAGGCGCTCAGCTACGACGGCGAGCGCGAGATGGCGGCGCGGGCCCTGTCGGCGATCGCCGCGGACCGGTAGGCTCCGCCCCGCTGTGCGCGTCCTGAACTTCTACTCGGCCGTGTTCGCCGACCAGTTGCGCCGCGGCCGCAAGACGGCCACGATCCGGCTCGGCGACAAGTCGCACAAGTACCGCAAGAACGACTGCGTGCTCGTGACGATCGGCTACCAGTACTCGCCGCGGGAGCGGATCTTCCAGGCGGTGATCGACTCGGTCGAAGTCAAGCGGATGCGCGACCTGTCCCCGCGCGACATCGAGCACGACAACCCCGAGTTCCGCCGCGTCGAAGAGCTGATGAGCTTCCTGCAGCAGATCTACGACCGCCCGGTCGATCTCGACGACGTTGTCACGGTCGTGCGCTTCTCGCAGATCGTCGAGCCGAGCAACCCGATCCGCGATCGGATGCACGGCATCGGCGGCGCGCAGAACTAGCTTTCTTGGCACTCCCCTGGCATGAGTGCCAGGGCTGAGCTATAGTCGCAGCCAGTTGGCACTCGCATGGGGTGAGTGCCAAAGGACCACGCACCACTTCCTTCCACTCGGAGGTTGCATCGATGAAGCTCAAGCCCCTCGGCGATCGACTGATCGTGCGGGCGATCGAGGAGGAGGAGACCACCGCTTCCGGTCTCGTGCTCCCCGACACGGCCAAGGAGAAGCCCCAGAAGGGCAAGGTCATCGCCGTCGGCGACGGCAAGTGGGACGAGGACGGCGAGAAGCGCGTCCCGCTCGACGTCGCGGAGGGCGACGAGGTCCTCTACAGCAAGTACGGCGGCACCGAGATCAAGGTCGACGGCGAGGACCTGCTGGTCCTGCGCGAGTCGGACGTGCTCGCCAAGGTCACGTCCTAGCTGCCACAGGAGAACTGAGAAGAAATGGCACACAAGGAGCTCAAGTACGACGCGGAGGCGCGCAAGGCCCTCGAGGCGGGCGTCGACGCGGTCGCCAACGCGGTCAAGGTCACGCTCGGCCCCAAGGGCCGCTACGTCGTCCTCGACAAGAAGTTCGGCGCTCCCACGATCACGAACGACGGCGTCACGATCGCCCGTGAGATCGAGGTCGAGGACGTCTTCCAGAACCAGGGTGCGCAGCTCGTGCGCGAGGTCGCCACGGCCACCAACGACGTCGCCGGCGACGGCACGACGACCGCCACGGTGCTCGCCCAGGCGATCGTCCGCACCGGTCTCAAGAACGTCGCGGCCGGCGCCAACCCGCTCGCGCTCAAGCGCGGCATCGAGAAGGCCGTCGACCAGGTCGTCGCCTCGATCGGCAGACAGTCGAAGGAGATCTCCGGCAAGGAGCAGATCTCGCGCGTCGCGACGATCTCGGCCGGCGACGAGGAGATCGGCGACGTGATCGCCGACGCGATCGAGAAGGTCGGCAAGGACGGCGTCGTGAACGTCGAGGAGGGCCAGACGTTCGGCATGGACCTCGAGTTCACCGAGGGCATGCAGTTCGACAAGGGCTACATCTCGCCGTACATGGTCACCGACCAGGACCGCATGGAGGCCGTCCTCGACGACCCCTACATCCTGATCGCGAACCAGAAGATCGGTTCCGTGCGCGACGTGCTGCCGGTCCTCGAGGCCGTCATCCAGTCGGGCAAGCCGCTGCTGATCATCGCCGAGGACGTCGAGGGCGAGGCGCTCGCGACGCTCGTCGTGAACAAGCTGCGCGGCACCTTCACCGGCGTTGCCGTCAAGGCGCCGGGCTTCGGCGATCGCCGCAAGCGCATGCTTGAGGACATCGCGATCCTCACCGGCGGCGAGGTGATCACCGAGGAGATGGGCCTCAAGCTGGAGAACACGCAGATCTCGCAGCTTGGCCGCGCGCGGCGCGTCGTCGTCGCGAAGGACAACTCGACGATCATCGACGGCGCCGGCGAGGGCGAGGCGATCAAGGGCCGCATCAAGCAGATCAAGTCCGAGATCGACACGACCGACAGCGATTTCGACCGCGAGAAGCTCCAGGAGCGCCTTGCCAAGCTCTCCGGCGGCGTCGCCGTCGTGAAGGTCGGCGCGGCGACCGAGACGGAGATGAAGGAGAAGAAGCACCGCGTCGAGGACGCGCTCCAGGCCACGCGCGCCGCCCTCGAGGAGGGCATCGTGCCGGGCGGCGGCGTCGCGCTGCTGCAGGCCGCGGACGCGATCTCGCTCGACGGGCTCGAGGACGACGAGGCGACGGGCGCGAAGATCATCCTGCGCTCGCTCGAGGAGCCGCTGCGCCAGATCTCGCACAACGCGGGGCTGGAGGGCTCGGTCGTCGTCAACGACGTGCGCAAGGCGAAGAAGGGCTTCGGCCTCAACGCCGCCACGGGCGAGATCGTCGACCTCGTCGCCGCGGGCGTGATCGACCCGGCGATGGTGACGCGCTCCGCGCTCCAGAACGCCGCCTCGATCGCCAAGAACATCCTCACGACCGAGGCGATCGTCGCCGAGGTGCCGGAGAAGGAGAACGGCGCCGGCGGCGGCATGCCCGACATGGGCGGCATGGGCGGAATGATGTAGCCAGCGCGCCGGACTTCCGTCCGGCGCGTGGGAGATCCTTCGATCTCCCCCAAGCAGTACCCCCCGCGAAGGGCCGGTTCCCCCACCGGCCCTTCGCCCGTTAAGCGGTCGGTCGACGCGCGGCTCAGACGGCGTCGCGCGGGCGCGGGCCGTGGCCGACGTACTTCGCCGTCGGGCGGATCAGGCGGCCCTCGCGCTTCTGCTCGAGGATGTGCGCCGACCAGCCGGCCGTGCGCGCGCACGTGAACAGCGGCGTGAACAGCTCCGGCGGGACCTCGGCGTAGTCGAGCACGACCGCCGACCAGAACTCGACGTTCGTCGCCAGCACGCGATCGGGCTTGCGCGCGTGCAGCTCCGCGAGCGCCGCCTGCTCGAGCGCCTCGGCGACCTCCAGGCGCGGCGCGCCCAACTCGCGCGCAGTCTGCCGCAGCACGCGGGCGCGCGGATCCTCCGCGCGGTAGACGCGGTGGCCGAAGCCCATCAGCCGCTCGCCGCGGTCGAGCGCGCCCTTGACCCACGCGTCCGCGTCGCCCGACGCTTCAACCGCGTCGAGCATCTTCAGCACGCGCGAGGGCGCGCCGCCGTGCAGCGGGCCGGACATCGCGCCGACGGCGGCGCTCAGCGCGGCGGCCACGTCGGCGCCGGTCGAGGCGACGACGCGCGCCGTGAACGTGGAGGCGTTCATGCCGTGCTCGGCCGCGGACGTCCAGTAGGCGTCGATCGCCTTCGCGTGGTTCGGGTCGACCTCCCCGCGCCAGCGCATCAGGAAGCGCTCGGGGATCGACGTCGCCCTGTCGACCTCGGCCTGCGGGACCGGCGGCTTGCCGACCCCGCGCGCCGACTGCGCGACGAACGACAGCACCATCACCGACGCGCGCGCGAGGTTGTCGCGCGCCTGCTCGTCGGAGATGTCGATCAGCTGGCCGAAGCCCCACTCGGGCGCGAGCATCGCGAGCGCGGACTGCACGTCGACGCGCGGATCGCCCGAGCGCACGGTCAGCGCGTGCGGCTCGGCCGGCGGCAGGCCGGGCAGGTACGCGCCGTCGACGAGCAGGCCCCACACGTGCTCGAACGGCACCGCGCCGACCAGCTCCTCGATGTCGACGCCGCGGTAGCGCAGCGCGCCGCCCGCGCGGTCGGGCTCGGCGATCTCGGTCGCGAAGGCGACGACGCCCTCGAGGCCGGATTGCACGTCGGTGTCGGTCGCGCTCATGCTTGCGGTGGCTCCAGGCTCGGGGTTCGGGAGAGGGGCACCTCGCAGGGTGGCACACTAGGATTGGCTGCGCAGCCAGCCACATCTCGGCGCCACGCGACAAGGAGACCGACCGTGCACGACCTGCTCTTCCGCCCCGCGAGCGAGCTCGCCGCGCTCGTCCGCTCCGGCGAGATCTCCGCCCGCGAGCTGGTGTCCGCCTCGCTGGAGCGGATCGAGGCGCTGAACGGCCAGGTCAACGCGTTCACGCACGTCGACGCCGACGGCGCGCTGGCGGCGGCGGACGCGATCCAGGCGGGCGACGAGCGCCCGTTCGCCGGCGTGCCGATCGCGATCAAGGACAACCAGCCGGTCGCGGGGATGCCGCTGACCTTCTGCGCGGAGCTGTTCGGCGACCTCGCCGCGCCGTTCGACGCCGCCTTCGTCGGCCGGCTGCGCGCCGCCGGCTTCGTGATCGTCGGCAAGACGGCGCTGCCGGAGTACGGCATCCTGCCGTCGACCGAGTCGCGCCGCAATGGCCCGACGCGCAACCCGTGGGACCTCTCGCGGACGCCGGGCGGCTCCTCCGGCGGCGCGGCCGCCGCGGTCGCCGCCGGCATGGTGCCGCTCGCGCATGGCAACGACGGCGGCGGCTCGATCCGCATCCCCGCCGCCTGCTGCGGACTCGTGGGCCTGAAGCCCGCGCGCGGGCGCATCTCGCTCGCGCCGGCGCTCGGCGACTCGTTCCTCGTCACCGACGGCGTGCTGACGCGCACGACCGCCGAGAGCGCGCAGCTGCTCGACCTGCTGGCCGGGCCCGAGCTGGGCGACGCGACGTGGGCGCCGCCGCCGGCACGGCCGTACGCGGACGCGGTGGCGCAGGCGGAGGCCGGCGTGATTGCGCCGCTGCGCGTCGGCTTCACGCTCGCGACGCCGCCGGTCGACGGCGGCGGTGAGGTCGACCCGATCGCCGCGCGCGCGGTGCACGACGCGGTCGCGCTGCTGCAGGAGCTGGGCCATGAGGTCGAGGAGCTGCCGAGCGCGCCCTGGCAGATCCCGGGCGTGTTCGAGCTGTTCTCCGCCTCGTTCGGGCCGGCGGTCGCCTCGACGATCGTGTTCGCGGCGACGATCGCCGGCCGCGAGCCCGGTCCGGAGGACATGGAGAAGCTGTCCTGGTACCTGTGGGAGCGCTCCGCGCAGCTCGGCGCCGCGCACTTCCTCGCCGCGCAGGCCCAGCTGCAGGCGCTCGCGCGCGGGTTCGTTGCGGCGATGAGCGACTACGACGTGGTGCTGACGCCGTCGCTCGCGCTGCGGCCGCGTCCGATCGGCGAGCTGTTCGGCGACAACGACGACCCCGCCGAGACGTTCAAGCGCGCCGGCGAGTTCACGCCCTACTGCGCGATCGCGAACGTCACGGGCCAGCCGGCGATCTCGCTGCCGATCGCGCACGGCGACGACGGCCTCCCCGTCGGCGTCCACTTCTTCGGCCGCCCCGCCGACGAGAGCACCCTGCTCGCGCTCGGCGCCCAGCTCGAAGCGGCGCGGCCGTGGGCGAACCGCCGCCCGGAGCTGGCCGCGGCCGCGTAGCGGAGGGCCGCCGCGAAGTGAGGGGCGCGGGCCGTACAATCCGGCGCCAGCCCGGACCCGCACTCTGAGAAGGACTGACTCCACATGGCTTACGTGATCGCAGAGCCCTGCATCGGCACGAAGGACAACTCGTGCGTCGAGGTCTGCCCGGTCGACTGCATCCACCCGACGCCCGACGAGCCCGACTACGACGCCGTCGAGATGCTTTACATCGACCCGGAGGAGTGCATCGACTGCGACGCCTGCGTCGAGGCCTGCCCGGTCGACGCCTGCTTCGCCGAGGACCAGCTCCCGGAGGAGTGGCAGAAGTACGCGGACATCAACGCGAAGTACTACGCCGGCAAGTCCTAAGCCATCGGCAGCGACATGCCGACCGGCTTGACCTCCGGCGGCGCGGCCGGTGCGGAGCTGGCCATCACCGGCAGCTCCACCGGCGTCATCGCGATCACGCCGCGCGCGGTCTGACGGAGCGCCTGCGCAGCGGGGTCGTCGGGATCGGCGAACACGAGCGGCGTGCCGGCGTCGGCCTGCTCGCGCAGCGCCATCGTCAGCGGGACCGTGCCGAGCAGCGGCACGTCCAGCTCGTCGGCCAGCAGCTGGCCGCCGCCCTCGCCGAAGATCGCGTAGCGCTCGCCGTCCGGCGTGACGAAGCCGGACATGTTCTCGACGATGCCGGCGATCTCCAGTCTCACTTTGTGCGCTATTTCGGCCGTGCGGCGCGCGACTCTCTGCGCGACCGGCTGCGGCGTCGTGACGATCAGGAATCTCGCCTGCGGCAGCAGCTGCGCGAGCGTCATCGAGACGTCGCCGGTGCCGGGCGGCAGGTCGACGAGCAGGTAGTCGAGCGCGCCCCAGTCGACGTCCTCGAGGAACTGCGTGAGCGCCTTGTGCAGCATCGGCCCGCGCCACACGACGGCCGCGTCCTCCTCCATGAAGAAGCCGATCGACATCACCTTGATGCCGTCGTGCGCCTCCGGCGGCACGATCTTGCGCTGCTCGTTGACCTTCGGGCGCGTCGCGCCGAGGCCGAACATGCGCGGCTGCGAGTAGCCCCAGACGTCCGCGTCGAGCACGCCGACGCGCTTGCCCTCGGCCGCGAGCGCGGCGGCGAGGTTCGCCGTCACCGACGACTTGCCGACGCCGCCCTTGCCGGAGCCGACGCAGAGCACGTTCTCCACCTGCGCGAGCGCGCCGGTCGGCAGCCCGCCGCCGCGGCCGAGCTTCTGCTGCAGCGCGCCCTTCTCCTGGTCGCTCAGCACGTCGAAGCTGACGTTCACGCCCTGCACGCCGTCGAGCGCGCGCACGGCGTTCGCGACGCCAGTCTGGAAGTGGCTGCGGATCGGGCAGCCGGGCGTCGTGAGGGAGACGGTGACGTCGACGACGCCGTTGGCGTGTGTGTCGATCGAGCGGACCATGCCGAGCTCGACGATGTCGCGGCGCAGCTCGGGGTCGATGACGGCGCGCAGCGCCTCGCGGATCTGGTCTTGAGTCGGCATGTGCCCCATTGTGGCAGGCGCTTCCCGGCGGCCGCGGCGTGGTTTAAAGACCGACGGGACGCCCATCGTGGGCGCCCCGGCGGTTGAGGGAGGAGAGGGTGCTGCATTCGCCGGCGAGAGATATGAGGCCGGCGAACTCAACCCGGCTCGGCGCTCTCCGCATGCGCCGATCGGGGGAAGTGCTCGTGGTCAGGCGACCTTGGGCAGGCGCTCCTGTACCCCGCTGACGAGCTTCATGCCCGCGTCGCGTCCGTTCTGAACCACCTTTTCGACCCCAGACTTAAGCGGCCCGACCCTGGTGGAGAGCGCTTCGACGTTGAGATCGAGGTTCTTGCGGGCCTGCGTGCGCTGGCGCTCGAAGCCGCGCCGGGCCGTGCGCGTGCGGCGCTCGAGTTGCGTGCGGGTGCGGCGCACCTCGCGCTCGAGCTGCGTGCGTACGCTGCCGCCGCGGCGCTCGAAGCGTCTCAGCTGCTGCTCCAGCGCCGAGCGCGAGCGGGTGGTCGTGACGATCCCCTCGACGGTTCCGGCGACGCGATCGCGCGCCTCGAGCGCGGCCCCGACGGGGATCAGCACAGCGCGCTCGGCAAGCGCCTGCGCGCGTGCGGTGCGCGTCGCCGGGCGCGTGGAGGTCGAGCGGGCGGTCGTTCTGGACGCGGTCGCGCGCGTTCTGGCGGCCGGCTTGCGCTTCGCCGGCGCTCTCTTCTTCGGCGTGGTGGTGCTCTCGGCCATGAGGTCGTTTCCAGCTCCTTGGAGGCAGATGTTAGTAGTCAGCATGTCGTCAAGCTGACATGCTCGAACACATGTTTGTACGCCGTTGGATGGCGATCGTTACACCGGCCGTTGCGCGCTAATGCAGAAGACCCGAAATGACGGCGCTCAGGCGCTCAACTGCCGGGGAACGCCCGTTCGCTCCAACCACCGGAGCGGTGCGTCCAGCTCGGCGCTGGACGGCAGCATCTCGGGGGCGATCCAGACGCGATTGAGCGCCTGCACGCCAGCCTCGCGCACGACCGCGTCGCAGAAGCGCTTGCCCTGCTCGTACTGGCGCAGCTTCATCTCAAGGCCCAGCAGGCGCGCCAACAGGCGGGCGGGCGCCGACTGCGACCTGCGGCGCTCCTCCAGCGCCGCCCGCAGCTTCGGCAGCGACGGCAGCAGCGGGGCGCCGACCGCGTCCATCACGTGCTCGGCGTGGCCCTCCAGCACCGCCATCGTCGCCTGCATCCGCTCGAGCGTCGCGCGCTCCTGCTCGCTCGCGACGAGCGCGACGATGTCGCCGCTGCGCACCGCCGCGGCGAGCCGCTTGAGGTCGTCGGTGCCCGGCAGCCGCAGCGCCCTTCTCGCGTCGATCCGCACCTCGGCGTGCGAGAGCAGATCGCGCACCATCGCGGCCATGTGCGACTGGAGCCAGGGAACGCCCGCGAACTGGACGGCGTGCGTCACCTCGTGCAGCGCCACCCAGTGCAGGAATTCGCGCTCGTCGGCGCCGAAGGCGCGGCCGGCGGCGCCGAGGTTCGGCAGCACGAACAGCAGCCGCGGCGGGCGGTCCTCCGGCGTCGTGTCCAGCAGCACGAGCTCGTACTGGCCGAGCACGCGCTGTGCGAGGTAGCCGAGCACGACGCCGACCTCGGCGGTCAGCACGACGCCGGCGCCGAGTCGCACGGCGTGCTTCGTCGGGCCGAGCCCCTGTCCGACTCTTGACAGCGGCGGGTCGAGCAGCGCGCGCATCGAGCCGACGTTCGCGGCGATCCACTCCGCGCGGCCGATCCCCTCCGCCGGCGGCAGCGCGCGCGCCGGCGTCAGGCCGGTGTAGGCGATCACGCGCCCGGCGCTGTCCTCCGCGAGCGCCCGCAGGTCCGCTCTCGGCGGCGCCGTCTCGGGCTCGCCGGCGACGTAGCGCGCGAGCCGCTGTGCGAGGAACCAGTCGACCATCGTCCTCTCACTATGGCAGCGCCGGTTCGCCGGCTTGTCAGGTTCAGACGATCGGCACGCGCGCGAGCGCGGCGAGCGTGTCGGCCGACCGGGCGGCGACGACCGGCGAGCGGGCGGCGACGTCGAGCGGCGCGGCGAGCGGCTGGTCGCATCTGGGGAACGCCACGAAGCCGCCCGCCTCGCGCACGATCAGCTGCGCCGCGGCGGCGTCGACCGCGCGGCAGTTGAGCAGCGAGACCATCCCGTCGAGCCGCGCTGCCGCGACCTGGCAGAGCGTCACGGCGATCGCGCCGATCACGCGCAGCCGCCGCGAGACCTCGTGCAGCTCCCCGGCGGCCGCGATGTGGCGCGGGTCGGCCTGCTCGATCCCCAGCAGCTCCAGCCGTCCGTCGGGCGCGCGCCGCTCCGGCAGCGACGGGTCGAGCGGGTCGCCGTCGAGCTGCGCGCCGCTGCCGCGCGTCGCCGTCCACTCCTCGCCGGCGCCGAAGTCGTAGACGTACGCGAACGCGACGTCGGCCATCGTCGGACCGTCGGCGACGGCGATCGACAGCGCGTAGTGGGGCAGCAGCCGCTTCGCGTTCAGCGATCCGTCGATCGGATCGATCACGACGCGGATCTCACCGTCGCCGTAGTCCACTTCGCCGCGCTCCTCGCTGACGGCGGTGAAGCGGTGCCCGGCGGCGTGCAGCGCGTCGAGCTGTCCGAAGACCGCGTGCTCGGCGCCCTCGTCGATCACGAGCGTGCGATCGCCGCCCTCGCCGCGGTCGCCCGTCTCGACCGCGCGCTGGCGGGTGCGCGGGTGCGCGCGCAGCACGTCGCGCAGCCCGTCGACGGCGCCGCGACAGGCGCCGAGCCAGTCCGCGTCGAGCGCCGTACCGGTGGGCTGCATCCGCGGCATATCCTTGCAGGGTGCCCGCCGCCCTCGACGGCCTCTCCCCCGCGCAGCGCGCCGCGGCGACGCATCCCGCGGGTCCGTTGCTGATCGTCGGCGGCGCCGGCTCCGGCAAGACGCGCACGCTGCTCGCGCGCTTCGCGTGGCTCGTCGAGCAGGGCGAGGCGCCCGAGGCGATCCTGCTGCTGGCGCGCTCGGAGCGCGCGGCCGACGCGCTGCGCCGCCAGGTCGAGGAGACGATCGCGCGCCCCTACGAGGCGCTGGCCGTCACGACCGTCCACGACCTCTGCGCGCGGCTGCTGCGCGAGCACGCGCTGGCGGCCGGCGTCGACCCGTTCGCGGTCGCCGTCGGGCGCGCCGACCGGCTCGCGATGCTGCTGGAGCGGATCGACGAGCTGACGATCCGCTCGCACGACTTCCGCGGCAACCCGGCGGCGCTCGTCGGCAGCTTCGTGCGCCGCATCGACCGCCTTAAGGACGAGCTGATCTCGGCGGAGGACTACGCCGTGTGGGCCGACCAGCTG
>JBQCIQ010000106.1:0-6387 GCA_051953595.1 Conexibacter sp.
GCGTTGATGTGCTTCTCGACGGCGCGCTTCGTCAGCACCAGCTCCTCGGCGATGCGCGCGTTGCTCTTGCCCTGCGCGATCTCGCCCAGGATCTCCAGCTCGCGTGGGGACAGCTCGACGAGCGGCGAGGCGGCGTCGCGCCGGCGCTGCGCGATCATCGCCTCGACGACGCGCGCGTCCATCAGCGAGCCGCCGTGCGCGACCGTCTCGATCGCGGCGATCAGCTCGCGGCGGTCGTGCACGCGCTCCTTCAGCAGGTAGGCGCGCCCGTCCGAGCCGTCCTCCAGCAGCGCGAGGCCGAGGCGGGGGTCGGCGTACTGGCTCAGCACGACGACGCCGATCCGCGGGTGCGTCTCGCGCAGTTGGCGCGCGAGCGCGATCCCCTCGTCCTCGAAGCGCGGCGGCATCCGCACGTCGGTGATCACGACGGCCGGTCGCTCGCGCTCGACGGCTGCCCGCAGCGCGGCCGCGTCGCCGCAGCTGGCGACGAGCGCCACCGCGGGGTCGCGCTCGAGGATGCGCTCCAGCGCCTCCCGCACCAGCAGGCTGTCGTCGGCCAGCGCCACCCGGATCGGCGCGGCGCCGCCGGCGCCGTTGGACGCGTCGTCGGACTCGGTGATCGGTTTCGCTCCCGGTCCCGCGGGTCTACCGCGATCTGGATTACGAGGTTTACCCGGATGGGAACACGAATTGAACGTGGGACGATCGGCTGGCAAGCGGGCGCGGAGGGAATTGGGATGAGCGCACTCGACATGTCGTCGCTCGGCGCCGCCGCCGAGCGCCGCCGCAACGAGCAGGACCTGCACGACGGGGCGCAGACGCTGCTCGTGTCGGTGCGGTTGAAGCTCGGACTCGCCGCCGACCGCGCCGCCGAGCTCGACGCGCCCGACCTCCATCGCCTGCTGCTGGAGCTGGGCGACGAGACGCAGGCGGCGCTCGACGGCGTCCGCACGATCGCCCACGGCGTCTACCCGCCGCTGCTGGCGACGCGCGGCCTGACAGCCGCGCTGGCGGCGGAAGGCGAGCACGCGGCGCTGCCGGTGCGCGTGTGCGTGCGCGGACGCGTGCCGCGCAGCGCGCCCGAGCGCGAGGCGGCCGTCTACTACTGCTGCCTGGAGGCGCTGCAGAACGCCGCCAAGCACGCGGGACTCGGCGCGCGCGCGAACGTGACGCTCGCGTACGCCGGCGGCGAGCTGACCTTCCGCGTGCGCGACGACGGCGCCGGCTTCGCGGCGGCGGTGGCACCGCGCGAGGAGGGCGGCCTGGCGCACATGCGCGAGCGCATGCAGGACGCCGGCGGCAGGCTGACGGTCTCCTCGCGGCGCGGGCGCGGGACGAGCGTGCGCGGCCGGCTGCCGTGGCCGCCGCGCGAGCCGGCCTGAGGCCGCGTCATCCGCTTCGGGTGATGCCGGCGGCACGGCGGCGCCGGACACTGGATCCGGCTCCACGTCGACGAGGAAAGGAACCTCATGTCATCGGTAGCGCCGGACACCAAGGAGACGCTTGCCGGCATCTCGGCGGGCGACATGCAGATGCTCGACCAGGCGCTCGGGATGCGCGAGGCGGCGCGCGAAGCGACCGGCCTCGACCCGCGCTCGTTCGCGCTCGTGAAGATCGCCGCGCTCGTGGCGCTCGACGCGCCCCCGGCCTCGTACGCCTGGCAGGTCGGCAACGCGCTCGACGAGGGCGCCACGCCCGAGGACGTGCTCGGCGTCCTGCGCGCGATCGCGCCGCAGGTCGGCGGCCCCCGCGTCGTTGCGGCGGCGCCGGAGATCATGCTCGCGCTCGGGCTCGCGCTGCCCGAGTCCTCCAACGGCGGGGAGGGCTGAGCGATGCCGCTCGCCCGCCGCCGTCCCCTGCTGCGCGCCGCCGCCGTCGGCGGCGGGGCGTACGTCGCCGGCAAGCGCCGCGCGCAGTCGCAGGAGCGCGAGGCCGAACAGGAAGCGCGGCTGCAAGACCTGGAGCAGCAGCAGTACGCGCCGCCCGCGGCGGCTGCGCCCGGACCCGTGGCGCCGTCGCAGCCGGCGGGGCCGACGCCCGACACGATCGAGCAGCTGCGCCAGCTCGGCGAGCTGCGCGACCAGGGCGTGCTGACCGAGGAGGAGTTCGCGCAGCAGAAGGCGCGGCTGCTCGGATAGCGCGGCGCCCAGCCGTGCGCGCTCAGCGGATCCGGTAGTCCGCGTTGCGGATCAGCTCGAGCGCGTACTTGACCCAGAAGCGGCCGGCCGGCGGCGGGTTCGGCGTCTTCGAGCACGCGCCGGCCGAGCGCCCCGGGTTGCCGATCCAGAAGAAGCCGTCGAGGTTGCGGTAGCGGTGCGGCACGACCGACGTCGGCTTCGGTCCGAGCCCGCGGCCGGGCGCGTTGCAGCGGAACGAGTTGCCGAAGCGCACGCGGCTCTTCGGGATCAGCGGCCCGCGCCCGTTCGCGGCCGTGTTGATGACGTAGTGCGGCTTGCCGCCGAGCCGGCGCACCAGCTCGCGGCCGTAGCGGATCTCTCTGCTCGTCCAGTCCTCGTGCGTCGAGTTCGTGAAGAAGCCCTGGATGCGGTCGACGCCGACGCGCCGCAGCAGGCGCGCGATGTAGCCGGCGTCGTGCGCGTCGCCGGCGCCGGCGTCCACGTAGACGACCGCATGGGGGAGCGGGGCGAGGTCGCCGATCGCCGTGCGGACCTCGTCGACGCGGCGCTGGAGCCCGACGTGCGAGAGGCACTTCGCCGTGATCAGCGCGTCGATCTCGTAGAAGAGGACCACGCGGTGGCTGCCGATCCCCTTCGCGAAGGCGTCGTACCAGCGCTTGTAGCGGTCGACCTCCTGCGGGGAGTCGGCGTAGCCGCCGCAGGCGACGTGCTTGAGGCGGTACGTCGCGATCAGCGGCACGGCGCCGGGGTCGTCGCGGCGCGCCGTCGCGAGGTACTGCGCGACGGCCGCGCCCGGTTGGTCGTTGAAGCCGCCGAAGCGCTTCGTCTCGGGCTGGTCGGCGATCACCTTCAGCAGCGCGGCGGTCTTCGGCTTGCGGTGGCGGATCTGGCGGATGACCGTGCCGGCGAGGTTCTTGGATGGGTTGACGTAGAAGCGCGCGCCCTCCAGCGGGTTCGTCCCCGGCGGCGGCGGGTCGAGCGCGAGCGGGTTCGCCGCGTCGCGCACGCCGAGCACGTCGTTGTCGACGATCGTCAGCGTCGCACGCGTCGGCTGGTCGAGCTGCTGCGGATAGGCGCCGTAGATCCCGATCACGGCCGTCTCGTCCGCCTCGACGAGATCGTCGTCGACGATCGGCACATCGAAGGAGGCGGTCGCCTGGCCGTCGGCGAAGTCGAGCCGCCCGCCGACCTTCACGTAGTCGGCGTTCTCGACCGCGCTGCGCTGCCAGATCGCGTAGCGCACCTCGCCGTGGCCGCTGGCGACGCTGCGCTCGACCGTGATGTGCGCCGCGCCGTCGCCCTCGCGCGCGCTGAAGGTGGCGCTGGAGAGCTTGACGGTGCCCTGCGCCGGCGCGGCGGCGGGCAGCGCCAGCAGCGCGAGCGCGCACAGCGCAAGGAGGATCCCCAGTTCGGGTCGGCGACGCATGGCCCGAGCCATACCCGCTCCAACACGCCCCGGGGCCGGATGGAGCTTTCGTCCCAGCTTGGCGCGGAAAAGCGCTGCGCTAACGGATGCGGAAGTCCGCGTTGTCGATCAGCTGGAGCGCGTAGTCGACCCAGAACGAGCCGGTCGGCGGGGCGCCGGCGATGCGGCTGCATCTCTGGCCGGCGGAGCGGCCGGGGTTGCCGATCCAGATGAGCGCGTCGAGGTTGCGGTACTGCGGCGGGACCTCCGCGGTCGGCTTCGGACCGAGGCCGCGGCCGGGCGCGTTACAGCGGAACGAGTTGCCGTACTTCGTGCGGTTCTTGGGGACGAGCGGACCGGTGCCGTTCGCGGCGGTGTTGATCACGTAGTGCGGCGTGCCGCCGAGCCGCTTGACGAGCCAGCTCCCGTATCTGATCTCTCTGCTCGTCCAGTCCTGGTGCGTCGAGTTCGTGAAGAAGCCCTGGATACGGTCGACGCCGACCCATCTCAGCATCCGCGCCATGAAGCTCTTGTCGTGCGCGTCGCCGGCGCCGGCGTCGACGTAGACGACCGCATGCGGCAGTCTGGAGAGGGTCGCGATCGCGGAGCGCAGCTCGTCGATGCGGACCTTCAGGCCCTGGTGGGAGAGGCACGGGGCGGTGATGAGCGCGTCGATCTCGTAGAAGAGGACGACGGGGTGGTTGCCGATCCCCTGCGCGAACTCCTCGTACCAGCGCTTGTAGGCGGCCGCTTCGGCCGGCGAGTCGGAGACGTGGCCGCACGCGAGGTGCTTGAGGCGGTAGGTGGCGATCAGCGGGATCGCGCCCGGGTCGGTCGCCTGCGCGCGCTGGAGGAAGGTGGCGATCTCGTGCGTGGGGTTCGGCGTCCAGCTGCCGAAGCGCTTCGTCTCCGGCTGATCGGCGATCACGCGCAGCTTCGCGGCGGTCGCCGGATCGCGGCGCTTGAGCGAGTCCGCGACGCGGTTCGCGAGGCCCCACTGCTGGTCGACGAAGAAGCGCGCGCCCTGGAGCGGGTCGCCGTTCGTGGGCGCGGGGTTGAGGCCGAGTGGGTTGAGCGCGTCGCGGGTGGTGGAGATCGCGTCGTCGTCGACGATCGTCAGCAGCGCGCGCGTCGGCTCGGCGAGCTGCATCGGGTAGGCGCCGTAGATGCCGAGCTTGACCGTCTCGTCGCCCTCGACGTTGGCGTCGTCGTGGATCGGGATCTGGAAGCTCGCCTCGCGCTGGCCGTCCTCGAAGTCGACGCGGCCCGAGACCGGCTCGTAGTCGACGTAGGCCGTGGCGCTGTGGTTCGTCCACACGCCGTAGCGGACCTCGCCGTGTCCGCGCGGATCGCTGCGCACGACGGTGATCGTCGCCGCGCCGGCGTTCTCCGGCACGGAGTAGGCGTCGGAGGAGAGGCTGACGGTGCCAGCCGCGGCTTGGGCGGCGGCAGGCACGAGCAGTAGGGCGAGGAGAGCGGCGAGCGCGACACGCACGTCCTATCCATCGGTGGGTGGCGCGTTCGCGTTGAGCGGCGCGGTCAGCGGCTGGACACGCGTCCCGTTCCAGTCGCTTAAAAGGAAACGGCCCGCCGAAGCGAGCCGTTTCCAGGGAGGAGAGATGTGTCTATGTGGTGTTACTTGATCGGTGGGGGAAGCTTTATGAGGCCCGCTGGCTGTAGCGGGTGGCGGCGCCGAGCGCGAGGAGCGCGACTCCGGCGGCGCCGGTGAAGAGCGCCGCGGCGGTGTCGCCGGCGAGCGCGAGCGGGACGGCGACGAGCACGGCCGCGAACGCGATCCCGTAGTCGAACGCCTGGTGGGCGGAGACCTGCGTCGGGTGGTTGGCGGCGTCGAGCGCGAGGCCGACGACGGCGACGCCGAGCAGGATCGAGACGACCGCGCCCGCAAGCCCGAAGCCGAACGCGAACGGCGCGAACAGCGCGAGCAGCCCGACCGGCAGCTCGAAAGCGGCGTGAGTCGGGAGAGAAAGTGTGGGGCGGAGTGCGGTCATCGCGTAGACCATGGTGCGGGCTGGCGGTACCGATGTGTGTGAGGTCGCGCACAGAGCTTCAGTCCATGCGCGAGATCACAGTTCTGCGTCGTTGAGCAATCTCCAACGGGGCGCTTCATGTCGCCCGATCACCCTGCCGATGCACAGAGGGCGCAGCTACGCGAAGGGCATGAACGCCGTTCTGCGCAGGCAGATGGTGGCGGTCGAGACCTCGACCCAGGCGGCGTTCACGCTCGCCTGACTCGTCGCCCTCCCGGGCCGGTAGCGTTTCGCGCGCCATGACGACGAAGGTGCGGCTCGACACGCTGCTGGCGGAGCGGGGGGTCTTCGACTCGCGCTCGCGCGCGGCCGCGTCCGTGCTCGCGGGCGAGGTGCTGCTGGGCGACGAGCGCAGGCGCGCGGAGAAGCCGGGCCAACTGGTCCCCGACGACGTCGTCGTGGCCGTCGCGGCCGAGCAGGAGTTCGTCTCGCGCGGCGGGCGCACGCTAGCGAACGCGCTCGACGCGTTCGGGCTCGAAGTGACCCGCCGCCCCGCGCTCGACGTCGGCGCCTCGCCTGGCGGCTTCACCGACGGCCTGCTGCAGCGCGGCGCCGCGCACGTCATCGCGCTCGACGTCGCCTACGGCGAGCTGCACTGGCGGATTCGCAACGACGAGCGCGTCACGGTGGTGGAGCGGACGAACGCGCGCGCACTCGATCCGGCCGAGCTGCCGCGCGGTCGCGGCGGCGGCGACCCGCGCCGGGCGGCGGTCCGTGACGGAGCGCAGGACGCCGCCCTTGCCGACCGTCTCGCGGCGGAGCGCGAACTGCGGCTGGTCGAGCGGCCGGCACGCCA
>JBQCIQ010000107.1:0-7512 GCA_051953595.1 Conexibacter sp.
TGCACTTCAAGGGCTCCGGCTTCTACAACACCGACTACGGGACGAAGAAGCGTGCGCGCGAGAGAGGCACGAACGGCGAGGGTAGAGCCAAGAGCGGTGGCGAGAGCACGAGCAGCAGTGACAGCAGAAGCAGCAGAGCGTCGTCTTCGCCGGACAGCGGCGCCAAGAAGGCCGACGCGGCGTAGTCGCGCCGCGCTGCTGGTCGCGATCCTCGCGCTGCTGCCCGCATCTGCCGGCGCGGCCGATGCGCCCCCGCGCTTCACCGGCCAGGTGACCGACGCGCTGCGCAACCCGACGCATCGGCTGGCCGCGAGCGCGCGCAGCGGACACGCCGCGGGCGACCTCGTGCTCACCGACGCCAAGCAGGCCGGCACGAAGGTCCGCGCCTGCGTGCATCGCCGCGACGGCGCGAGGGACACGCGCACCTGCTACCGCTTCGTCACCGGCGCCGCCGGCGTCGCGACGGTCACGCCGCTGCGCTTCCCCCCGGGGAGATACGCGGTGCGCTGGTCGGTCGCCGGCGAGGTCGTCGCCAGGTGGCGCTTCGTCGTGGTCGCCGCCGGCTGACGGCTCAGCCGCCCAGGAACCGCTGCACGGCCGCCTGCTTGTCGGCGTCGGAGACGACGAGGCCGGAGCCGCCGTCGGGCAGCGTCTCGAACGCCGAGGGCTTCAGCACCTCGACCGGCGGCGAACCGCTCGTCGCGGCGGCGGCGAAGAAGCCGAGCAGCGTCGGCCCGCCCATGTCGGTGCGCATCGTCTTCGGCGTGTACCACGAGATCCACGGCAGTCGCACGAAGCTCATCGGCGACAGCAGGCTGCCCTTCATCGCCGACAGGATCTGCTGCTGCCGCTGCGCGCGGGTCAGGTCGTTCTCCGCCGGGTTGCAGTCGTTCTTGCGCGTGCGCGCGAGCGCGAGCGCCTGTCTGCCATTGAGGTGGTGGGTTCCGCTGTGCAGGTTCAGCGTGACGCCCCCGTTCGCGCGGCCGCCGTTGATCTTCGAGCAGACGCGGCCGGTCTTCACGTCCACGCCGCCAAGCGCGTCGACGAGCTTGGGGAAGTTCGTGAAGTCGACCTCAATCAGGTGGTTGATCGGAATCCCGAGGTACTGCTCGATCGTCTGGATCGACAGCGACGCGCCGCCGAACGCGTACGCCGCGTTGATCTTCTGGCGGCCGTGACCGGGGATGTCGACGACCGTGTCGCGCGGGATCGACAGCCGCGCGGCGTGGCCGCCCCCGACCCGCCACAGCATGATCGTGTCGCTGCGGCTCGGGCCGCCGGGATTCGCGCCGGGCTCCTTCGAGCCGGCCGGGCGCGCGTCGGAGCCGAGGATCAGGATCGTGTTGGTCGAGAAGGGCATCGGGCCGGCCGATCTCAGCGCGGCGCGCGCCGCGTCGGAGACCTTCCCCTTCTCGATCTGTGCGCTGAGCAGGAACAGCACGAGCGAGAGCAGCAGCCAGCCGGCGATCGCGAGCGCGACCCAGCGCACGACCCGGCCGGGCGTGATGCGCCCGCCGGGCCTGCCGTCGGGCCGCCGTCGCCCGGGCAGTCGCCGCCCGCGCCGCGGCGGCGGCGCTTCGCGCGCCTGCAGCGGCTCCAGCCCTGCGTCCTCGCCGCGCAGCCGCTCGCGCAGGCCCGGCGGTCGCGACCGATACCGGTTGTAGGGGACCCGGCTGCCCGGCCCTTGGTCGTCAGCCATGCCGGTCTATAGTGGCCGAGATGCCGCCGGAGTGCGTTATCGGGGTCGATCTCGGCGGCACGAAGCTGCTCGCCGGGGTCGTCGACGCGGACCTCCACGTGCACCACCGCGTCCATCGCGCGGTGCACGGACTCGGGCAGCGGGAGCTGCTTGACATGGCGGTCGAGGCGGTCGAGGAGGCACGCGCGGCGACTCCGAGCGAGGTGAGCGCTGTCGGGTTCGGGATCCCCTGCCTGATCGACCAGCGGCGCGGCATGGCGACGATGGCGGTGAACCTGCCGTTGAGAGACGTGCCGTTCCGCGACCTGATGGCCGAGCGGATCGGTCTGCCGGTCGAGGTCGACAACGACGCCAACGTCGCCGCGCTCGCGGAGTGGCGCGCCGGCGCCGCGCAGGGCGCCACCGACGTGGTGCTGCTGACGATCGGCACCGGCATCGGCGGCGGCCTGATCCTGAACGGCGAGCCGTACCGCGGCGCGATCGGCGCCGGCGCGGAGCTCGGCCACATCACGATCGATCTCGACGGCCCGCCGTGCCAAGGCCACTGTCCGAACAACGGCTGTCTGGAGACGCTCGCCTCCGGCACGGCGCTCGCGCGCGAGGGGCGGCGGCTCGCCGCCGAGCAGCCGGATTCCGCGCTCGGCCGCGCCGCGGCCGACGGACGGGAGGTCACCGGCGCGCTGATCACCGAGCTGGCGCACGACGGCGACACGGCGGCGATCGAGGCGCTGACGCTGATCGGCACGAACCTCGGCGTCGGGATCGCCAGCTACATGAACATCTTCAATCCCGACGTCGTCGTGGTCGGCGGCGGCGTGATCGCCGCCGGCGAGCTGCTGCTCGCGCCGGCGCGCGCGGAGGCGGTGCGCCGCGCGCTGCCGACGATGTCCAAGCATGCGCGCATCGTGCCGGCGCAGTTCGGCACCGAGGCGGGGCTGGTGGGCGCCGCCGCGCTGGCGTTCGAGGGCCAGCGAGGCATGGTGCACTGATGCCCGGCCGCCTGATCGTCTGCCCGACGCCGATCGGCAACCTCGAGGACGTCACGCTGCGCGTGCTGTCCGCCTTGCGCGAGGCCGACCTGATCGCCTGCGAGGACACGCGCCGCACGCGCACGCTGCTCGACCGCTATGGCGTCTCAAGCGAGCTGCTCAGCTACCACGAGCACAACGAGCGCGAGCGCGCGAACGAGCTGGTCAGACGGATGCAGGCGGGCGCGAACGTCGCGCTCGTCTCCGACGCCGGGATGCCGCTCGTCTCCGACCCGGGCTTCCTGCTCGTGCAGGCATGCGTCGCCGCGGGGCTCGCGGTCGAGGTGCTGCCGGGGCCGAGCGCCGCGCTGGCGGCGCTCGTGGCGAGCGCGCTGCCGGCGGAGCGCTGGCGCTTCGCCGGCTTCCTCCCGCGCAAGCGCGGCGAGCTGGAGCGAGCGTTCGCGACGCCCGAGACGCTGGTCGCGTTCGAGTCGCCGCACCGCGTGGCGGGGTCGCTGGCGGTGCTCGCCGAGCTCGATCCGCGCCGGCCGGTCGCCGTCTGCCGTGAGCTGACGAAGCTGCACGAGGAGGTCGTGCGCGGGACGGCCGCCGAGCTGGCCGAGCGCTACGCGGCGCAGGCGCCGAAAGGCGAGGTCGTGCTCGTCGTCGGCGCCGCGCCGGAGGTGGAGGCGCCGCTGGAGCCGGCGCTCGACGCGCTGCGGCGGCTCGTCGACGCGGGCGCCAAGCCGCGCCCCGCGGCCGCCGTCGTGGCGGAGCTGACGGGCGTGCCCGCGAACGCGCTCTACCGCGCGCTGACGGACGCCCAGGCCGACTAGGCTTCGGCGTCCGTGTCGTACTACGTCACCACCCCGATCTACTACGTCAACGCGCAGCCGCACCTCGGCCACGCGTACACGACGATCGCGGCCGACGTGCTCGCGCGGCACATGCGCCAGCGCGGGGAGGACGTCTTCTTCCTCACCGGCACCGACGAGCACGGCGAGCCGGTCGCGCTCGCGGCCGAGCGGGAGGGCGTCACGCCGAAGGAGCTGGCCGACCGCAACGCCGCGCGCTTCCAGGCGCTGATGCCGCAGCTGGAGGCGTCGAACGACTTCTTCATCCGCACGTCCGACCCGCGCCACGGCGAGCGCGTGCAGCAGGTGATGCAGCGCGTGCACGACAACGGGCACACCTACCTCGGCACGTACGAGGGCTGGTACTGCCCGCGCTGCGCCGACTTCAAGTCCGAGAACGAGATCGCGGAGGGCAACACCTGCCCGATCCACCACATCCCGCTCGATCGCGAGCAGGAGGAGAACTGGTTCTTCCGCCTGTCTGCCTTCCAGGAGCCGCTGGAGCGGCTGCTGGCCGAGGGGTCCGGCTTCGTCGCGCCGGTCGCGCGGCTCAACGAGGCGCGCGCATTCGTCGAGCAGGGCCTGCGCGACGTCTCGCTCTCGCGCGGCAAGATCAGCTGGGGCGTGCCCGTGCCGTGGGATCCGAACCACGTCTTCTACGTGTGGTTCGACGCGCTGCTCAACTACGTGACGGCGCTCGCGTTCGGCAGCCGCGACGGCGAAGACGTGACGGAGACGTTCTGGCCGGCGGACGTCCACCTGATCGGCAAGGACATCCTCAAGTTCCACGCCGTCTACTGGCCGGCGCTGCTGATGGCGGCCGGCCTGGAGCTTCCGAGACGCCTGTTCGTGCACGGCTTCCTGCTGATGGACGGCGAGAAGATGAGCAAGTCGCTCGGCAACGTGCTCGACCCGTTCGCGGTGATGGAGCGCTTCGGCACCGACGCGCTGCGCTTCTACTGCTTCCGCGAGGTCTCGTTCGGCCAGGACGGCTCCGTCTCGACGGCCGGCTTCGAGGCGCGCTACGAGTCCGAGCTGGCGAACGACTATGGCAACCTCGCGAGCCGCACGCTCGCGATGATCGCGCGCTACCGCGACGGCGTGGTGCCGCGGGCGCCGGTCGACCCCGAGCTGGCGGCGTCGTTCGACGGCCTCGCCGACGAGGTCGCGACGCTGCTGGACCAGGTGCAGCTGTCGCAGGCGCTCGAAGCGATCTGGCAGCGCGTACGGCGGCTGAACCAGTACGTCGAGGAGCGCGCGCCATGGCAGCAGGCGAAGGACGAAGCGCAGGCGGATCCGCTCGATCAGACGCTCGCCTCGCTCGCCGAGGGGTTGCGCACCGTCACCGTGCTGCTGCACCCCTACATGCCAACCACGACGACGAAGCTGCTGGCTGCGCTGGGACGACCTGAGACGCGCTACGCGGACGCGCCGCTCGCCGGCGAGGGCTGGGGCGGCGAGGTCTCGAAGATCGAACCGCTGTTCCCGAAGCAGCAGTGATCGACAGCCACACCCACCTCACCTCCTGCGCGCCTCCGCCCGAAGAGCTGGTGGTGGAGGCCGAGCGCGCCGGCGTGCGACGGATGCTGACGGTCGGCACCGACGGCGACTCCTGCCGCGCCGCGCTGGCGCTCGCTGAGGACTTTCCGCAGGTCTACGTCGCGATCGGGCGTCACCCGAACCACGCGACCGGCTTCGACGCCGCGGACCTCGCCGAGCTGGAGGCGCTCGCCGCACATCCGCGTTGCCGCGCGATCGGCGAGACCGGGCTCGACTTCTACCGCCAGACCGCCTCGCGCGAGGACCAGGAGCGCGCGTTCGCCGCGCAGATCCAGCTCGCGCGCGCGACCGGCAAGCCGCTCGTGATCCACACGCGCGCGGCCGACGACGACACGCTCTCGATGCTCGGCGGCCAGGCGGAGGACCTGAGAGTGGTCCTCCACTGCTTCTCGATGCCCGACCGGCTCGACGCCTGCCTCGAGCGCGGGTACTGGATCTCGTTCGCGGGCAACGTCACCTACCCGCCGAACCGCGCGCTGCGCGCGGCGGCGCGCGAGGTGCCCGCCGAGCGGCTGCTGGTCGAGACCGACGCGCCGTACCTGACGCCGCAGCCGGTCCGCAAGGAGCGCAACCAACCGGCGTTCGTGCGCCTGACGGCCGAGTGCGTCGCCGCCGAGCGCGGCGTCGGGTACGCGGAGCTGGAGGCGCAGGTCGAGCGCAACGCGGCCGAGCTGTTCGGCTGGTGAGCACCGCCGAACCGACCCAGCCCACCCTCCGCCGCATGCGCGCGTTCGGCATCCGACCGAAGCGCGACCTCGGTCAGAACTTCCTGATCGACTCGAACATCCTCGACGTGATCGCGCGGGCGGCGGAGGTGGCGCCCGACGACGTCGTGTTGGAGATCGGCGGCGGCGTGGGCGTGCTGTCGGAGCATCTGGCGTCGCGCGCCGCGCACGTGCATGTGGTCGAGGTCGACCGGTCGCTGGAGCCGGCGCTGCGCGACGCGCTCGACCCGTTCGGCGACCGTGCGACGCTGCATCTGGCCGACGCGATGGCGCTCGAGCTGCGCGCGCTTCGCCCGGCGCCGACGAAGGTCGTCGCGAACCTGCCGTACGGGATCGCGGCCGGCGCGATCCTGCGCACGATCGAGCAGCTGCCGAGCGTCACGCGCTGGGTCGCGATGGTGCAGAAGGAGGTCGGCGAGCGCTTTGCGGCGCGCGCCGGCACCGCCGCGTACGGCGTGCCGTCGGTGCTCGCGCAGCTCGCCTGCGACGTGCGCGTGCTGCGGCCGATCTCGCGACGGGTCTTCCACCCGGTGCCGAACGTGGACTCGGTGCTGGTGGGCCTGGAGCGGCGTGCGGACGCCCCGGCCGATCCCGTTCCACCTGAGCTGCGCCGCTTCGTGCAGGGCGCGTTCGCGCACCGTCGCAAGGCGCTCGCGCGCTCGGTCGCGCTGGCGGGCGTGGCCGACCGCGACGTCGTGCGCGAGGCGTTGGCGGCGCTGGACGAGCCGGCCGACGTGCGCGCCGAGCGGCTGTCGCCCGAGCGGCTGCGCGAGCTGTGGGAGCGTGTGCAGGCGTGACCCTCCACGCGCTCGCTCCGGGCAAGACGAACCTCTGCCTGTTCCTCGGGCAGACGCGCGCCGACGGGCTCCACGAGCTGGTGTCCGCGATCGAGCCGCTGTCGCTCGCCGACGAGCTGACACTGGAGCCGCTGCCCGGCGGTGCGCTGGTGGCTGCGGCGCCCGGCGCCGGCGACATGGGCTGTGCCGCCGGCGAGGACGAGGTCGTATGCGCGGGCGTCGAGGGACCGAATCTCGCGGGCGCGGCGCTCGTGGCGTTTCGCGACGCGAGCGGATGGGAGGGACCGCCGCTGCGGCTGACGATCGTCAAGCGCGTGCCGGTCGCGGCGGGCATGGGCGGCGGCTCCGGCGACGCGGCCGCGGCGCTGCGGCTGGTCGCACACGCGGCGGGTCGCGCTGCCGACGACCCGCTGCTCGCCCAGCTCGCGCCGCGGCTCGGCGCCGACGTGCCGTCGCAGATCGCGCCCGGCCCCGTGCTCGTCGGCGGCGCCGGCGAGGACGTGCGGCCGCTGCCGCCGCTGCCGCCGCACGGCGTGCTCGTGCTGCCCTCGCCGCACGCGCTCTCCACCCCGGATGTCTTCCGCGAGAGCGACCGGCTCGGGCTTCCGCGCGACGCGGCCGACCTGGCCGATCGCCGCGCCGTGGTGGAGGCGGCGCTCGCGCGCGGCGAGTTGCCGCCGCTCGTCAACGACCTCGAAGCGGCGGCGCGCTCGCTGTGCCCGTCGATCGGCGACGCGCTCGCGGCCGCGCGCGCGGCCGGCGCCGACCACGCGCTCGTGTCCGGCTCGGGACCGACGGTCGTCGGCCTCTTCCTCGGCGCCGACGGCCCGGCGGCGGCGGCGTCCGCCGCCGCCGAGCTGCGCGCCCGCTTCCCCGGCGCCGTCGGCGCGCATCCCGTCGACGCCGCCG
>JBQCIQ010000108.1:0-24717 GCA_051953595.1 Conexibacter sp.
CGCCGCAGACGTTGAGGCCGGCCAGGAAGCCCGGGTCGCTGCCGAGCGCGGCGGCGGCGCCCACGGCGGCGAGCTTTAGGACGTAAGGCAAAATCGCGTTAGTCAGCGCGTACGAGCTCGTGATCGGCACCGCGCCCGGCATGTTGGCGACGCAGTAGTGCGTGACGCCGTCGACCTCGTAGGTCGGGTCGGTGTGCGTCGTCGGTCTGCTCGTCTCGAAGCAGCCGCCCTGGTCGATCGAGACGTCGACGAGCACGGCGCCCGGCTTCATCAGCTTGAGCTGCTCGCGCGTGATCACGTGCGGCGCCTTCGCGCCGTGGATCAGGACCGCGCCGACGACGAGGTCGACTTCCGGCAGGCGCTGCTCGATCTCCAGCGTCGAGGCGTAGCAGGTCGACGCGCCGCCGTTGAGCAGCACCTCCAGCTCGCGCAGGCGGTCGATCGAGCGGTCGAAGACGTAGACCTCGGCGCCGAGCCCGAGCGCGATCTCGGCCGCGTTCTGGCCGACGACTCCGCCGCCGATCACCATCACGCGTCCGACTGCGACGCCGGGCACGCCGCCGAGCAGCAGGCCGCGGCCGCCGAGCGGCTTCTCCAGCATGAACGCGCCGGCCTGCGTCGCGATCTTGCCGGCGACCTCGCTCATCGGCGCGAGCAGCGGCAGGCGCCCGCGCGCGTCCGTGACGGTCTCGTAGGCGATGCACGTCGAGCCGCTATCCATCAGGCCGCGCGTCAGCTCCGGCGCGGCCGCGAGGTGGAGGTAGGTGAAGAGCGTGTGGCGCGCCTCCAGCATCGCCACCTCGCCCGGCTGCGGCTCCTTCACCTTCACGATCAGCTCCGCCTCAGCGAACACCGCCGCCGCGTCCGGGACGATGCGCGCGCCCTGCGCGACGTAGGCCTCGTCGGGGATCGCGGAGCCGACGCCGGCGCCCGCCTGGACGAGCACGTCATGGCCGCGGTCCGTCAGCTCGCGCACGCCGGAGGGGGTGAGGGCGACGCGGTACTCGTCCGTCTTGATCTCAGTGGGAACGCCGATGATGGTCATGAGCGTCATCATCGTGTTGGCTTGCGGTAGTGTCAGCAGACAGTGAGTTCATCTGTGACATCCACCGTGATGGACGATGCGGACCGCATCATCCTCAGCGAGCTGATCCGAAACGGACGCGCCACGTTCAAGGAGCTGGGCGCGCTCGCGGGCCTCTCGCCGCACGCGGTCGCGCCGCGCGTACGGCGCCTGCTCGACGCCGGGATCGTGTCCGGCTTCACCGCGCTCGTCGACTACGGCCACGTCGGCCGCGGGCTCGACGCGCTGATCGACCTGCGGCTGCTCTCGACGGCCAAGCCGGAGGAGTTCGAGGCGGCCGCGGGCGAGCTGCCGGCGATCCGCGAGGTCAGCTTCGTCACTGGCCGCTTCGACTACCAGCTGCGCGCGGCCTGCGTCGACGCCGACGACCTCGACCACACCGTGCGCGCACTGCGCCAGGCCGGCGCCGCCGTCACCGAGACGCGCATCGTCCTGCGCTCGCGGCCATTCCTGCGGCCGGTGCGGTGAGCGGCGCGAGCGCTCTGCCTCAGCGCGGCCGCGGCAGCTCGTGCTTGAGGACCTTGCCGAGCGCGTTGCGCGGCAACTCGTCGACCAGCTGCACGATCCGCGGGCGCTTGTAGGCGGCGAGCCGGTCGCCGCAGAAGGCGATCAGCGCGTCGGCGTCGAGCGCGCCGTCGGGCACGACCCAGGCGCCGACGGTCTCCCCCCACTCGGCCGACGGAACGCCGGCGACGGCGACGTCCTGCACCCGCGGGTGGGCGCGCAGCACGTCCTCGACCTCGCGCGGGTAGACGTTGTAGCCGCCGCTGATGATCAGCTCCTTGCTGCGGCCGACGATCCGCAGGTAGCCGTCGTCGTCCAGCTCGCCGAGGTCGCCGGTGCGAAACCAGCCGTCGTCGGTGAAGGACTCCGCGGTCGCCTCGGGCCGCTCCCAGTAGCCGCGAAAGACGTTCGGCCCCTTCAGCAGGATCTCGCTGTCGCCGGCGAGCCGCAGCTCCACGCCGGGCAGCGGCAGTCCGACGCTGCCGGGGCGGCGGTCGCCGTCGTAGGGGTTCGAGACGTTCATCAGCGTCTCGGTCATGCCGTAGCGCTCGATCGCGCGCTGGCCGGCGCGCTCGGCGAGCGCGCGGTGGAGGTCGGCCGGGAGCGGCGCCGAGCCCGACACGCACAGCCGCAGCCGTCTCAGCTCGCCGACGCGCGGCGAGGCGGCGAGGCGCGCGTACATCGTCGGCACGCCGAAGAAGAGCGTCGTCTCGCCGGCCGCCGCCGCGTCGAGCACCGCGTCGACGTCGAACTTCGGCAGCAGCAGCGCCGACGCGCCTGCGAGCAGCGTTCCGTTCACGCCGACGCCGAGCCCGTGCATGTGGAACAGCGGGAGCGCGAGGATCAGGCGGTCCTGCGGCGTCCAGCGCCACGCGATCCGCACCGCCTCGGCGCTCGCGAGCAGGTTGCCGGAGGAGAGCATCGCGCCCTTGGGGGCGCCGGTCGTCCCGGACGTGTAGGCGATCAGCGCGAGGTCGTCGCGCGTCGCCTGGTCGAGCGCCGGCTCCGGTCCGTCGGGCAGCTCGAGCCGCGGGTTGCAGACGACGCCGGCGGCGGCCATCCAGCCGGCGCGCTCGGCGTCGTCGACGATCGCGCCCGCGGGGCGCGCGTCGCCGAGGATGTGGTCGACCTCACGCTGCGTGTACGCGGAGTTGACGGGGACGATGACGAGCCCGAGCCGCTGCGCGGCCACGTAGGCGACGACCAGCTCGACCGACGCGCCGGCGCTCAGCAGCACGCGGTCGCCGGCCCGCAGGCCCGCCGCCGCGAGCCGCCCGGCGGCCGTGCGCGAGCGTTTGTCAAGCTCGCCGTAGGTGACCCAGCGATCGTCGCCGGCCATTTGGAGCGCCGGCCGCTCCGGCTGCCCCGCGAAGCGGCGCGCCCACGCGCGCGGCAGCGACTCCTCCGCCAGCAGGTCGACCGCGTCGGCGTCCGTTCCCGCCGGCAGGTGGGCGACCCAGCTCATGCTCGATCGAGCGCCGGCGGGCGCATCCGTCGCCACGACGCCTGGATCGCGGCGGCGGCGCTCCGCCATGGCGTCGCCGCTGCGACCCAGGACGCTGATTTCTCGGCTTCTGTGTCGGTGACTGTCATTCGTGTCTGAGCAGGTCAGTGAGTGGTTTCAACGAATCGGGGATCGACTCGGTCGGCACTGCACGCTCGCGAAACAGCACCTCGAACATTTCATGTGGCAACTCGACGTCAACTCTGCCCCTCGTGCCTCTGATGAGTTTGCGTCGGTCCCACGGGCACTGTATGAATGGAGTCATAGGTGCGATGGCGTTTGGTCCGCTGACGGCGATAGTCGCGGCATAATAGTCAGCCTCCATGTTCATGGGACCGTTGCACGCTCTAAACATCTCGCCGATTGCCTCCTCCCGTGGCCACGGCATGCCCACTGGACTCATGCCCCACATGGTGTAATCCGAGCCTTCGACCGGCCGCGAGAAGGTGAACACGCTGCACTCTCCCATGGTCTGGTAATGCGCCATGTCATCGACGGCGATTTCGGGATCGGCGGACACTGCGCCATTGGCGTCCACGCGGCAGCCGACGAGGAAATACAGCACCTGCTCGACGTAGCGAAACGACGCGTCTCGGCTCGACCAGTACAGAGCCTCGTATCCGCCACCGAAGCCAAGGCGGTGGGTCGATCTGTTGTACACGTCGAAGATGTTCAGTTCGCTCAAGGCGCCCATGATCCAGTCCAGGGCGTCCTTCTCGTCCGGCCTGGCGTCAGCACTCGCTCTCATGTAGCGGTCATAAATGTTCTCGATCCACGCACTTCCCGTCCCGACAAACCAGGGACCACCCCAGTAAACGAGCGGAGCGGCAGCGTCCCAGTGAAACGCGTGCGCACCGTTGTCGTCAACAACCCCCCCAACCAGCTTGAGTTGTGGGTTACCGAGATGTCGTACGTCGTATGACTCCAGGCATGCCTGGACGGTTGCGCGGGTGGGTCGCTCACCCAAGTCGTCGTACATGCTTCTGAGCACCATCTCAGCTTGCACCAGCCTGCCGGTCCAGCCTACGGCGAGGTTTGGCCGCAGTCGCGAGATCTTCTTACGCCCGCGCACCTGACTCACGGAATCCGTGATCAGGAAGTCTCCGATCATCGTCGGAACCCCGGTCGACTTGAGAGCGGTCACGAGGGTCATCACGTAGGAGCTTTGCACGATCTTTGGCGCGTCGGCCGGGCGCTCCCCGATGGCGAGACCCGGACTCGAACCGGGGACACCACGATTTCAGGCACCACGAACGGTGCTGGTCATACCTGGCGATTTGCAGCAGAGATGTGGCACCGCCCGGGCCGCCTGGGAGCGCCGAGATACGCGCAGATACGTGCGGATTCCTGCAGGTCCCCCCGGGGGAGGGGGGGCAGCTCGACGGGCTCGCTGTCCGCGGTCGGACGGACGCCACCGGCAAGGCTCACTGGCCGAGACCGTCTGGGCGCACGCCGGCGGCCGCGGCGATCTCGGGAGCGACGTCCTGTCCCTGGGAACGCGCGCGGCTGGCCGACAGCGCCAGGAACACGTCGGCAACGGCGACCCCGACGAGCACGCTCAGCGGAGCTGTCCAGCTGCCCGTCGCGTCGTGCAGTATGCCGACAGCGACGGGGCCGACTGCCGCGATCGGGTAGCTGATCGCCTGCGCCATCCCAGCCAGCGCCGCCGCGTGGCGCGCGTCGAGGGCGCGCAGCACGAACAGCGCGAGCACGAGTGTGAAGCTGGCGCCGAGGCCGACGCCGAGTAGCGCCGCCCACAGCCAGGGGGCGGCTCTCGGCGCCGCCAGCACGCCGACGAAGCCGCCGAGCGTGAGCAGAGTGGCGACGAGCGCGACCGGGCGCTGGTCGCGCAGGCGGCCGGCGACCGCACCGACGACGAAGCCCATCGGGATGCCGACGATCAGCGCCACCGACAGCAGCGCGCCGGCGGTCTCCTTGCTCATCCCGTGGTGGCGGTAGACCTCGGGCAGCCACGCGACCATCGAGTAGAACAGGGTCGACTGGAGCGCCATGAAGCCCGTCACGCTCCAGGCGACGCGGTCGCGCATAAGGTTCACGCGCGCGCGTGAGACGAGGGCTGCTTGCGCGGGCTCCGTGCGCAGCAGCGGCAGCCATGCCAGCGTCGCGACGAGCGCCAGCGGCGTCCACACCGCGAGTGCGGCGCGCCAGGAGCCGCCGAGCCAGTCCTCGCTGGGCACGGCGAGGCCGGCCGCCACGGCCGCGCCGAGGCCGAGCGCGACCGAGTAGACGCCGGTCACGACCGTCGCCTGCGCTGCGAAGCGGCGCTTGACGAGCGCGGGCAGCAGCACGTTGGCGACGGCGATGCCGGCACCCGCGGCGACCGTCCCCGTGAACAGCAGCACGATCGACGGCAGCGGCCGCAGCGCGAGGCCCGCCGTCAGCAACAGCATCGCGCCGGCGAGCGTGCGCTCGAGCCCGAAGCGCGCGGCGAGCCGCGGGCCGGCAGGCGACACGAGCCCGAACGCGAGCAGCGGCGCCGCGGCGAGCACGCCGGCCGCCGTACTGGAGACGCCGTCGCCGCGGCGCAGGTCGCCGATCAGCGGCCCGACGACCGTCAGTGCCGAGCGCATGTTGAGCGAGACGAGCACGATCGCGAGCACGACCGGCACGAACTCGCGGCGGTCGCGCGAGGCGCCACCGTCCGTCGCCGCAGTCGCCGTCCCCGCAGCGTGCTCCATGCGCTCGAGCAAGGCTTCCGGCCGCGGGGCGGGACGCCCTGTGTCAGCCGCTCACGCCGGCGGCCAGCGCGGCGCGCAGGCCGCCGATCACGAGCTGGTCGTCGCGCTGGTCGACGGGACCGGGGTTGATCAGCAGCACGTCGCCCTCGCGGTTGACCGCGATCGAGGGCGAGCACGCCGCGAGGCGCTGCTGGATCTGCTCCGCGCTGGCCGGCGCCGCGCCGGCGTCCACCGTCACGCGCAGCACGCGCGGCGAGGAGGCGTGCACGGTCACGACCTCCCAGGCGGTGCCGGGCACCCCATCGAACGCGGACGCGTAGGCGGCGCAGCGCTCCTCCAGGCCGGCGAGGCGCGCGTCGTGGTCGAGCGCGAGCCATTCCTCCAGCGCGACGACGAGCGCGACGATCTCCTGGCGGTCGAGCTTGAGCGGGCGGCCCCAGCTGCGTCGGTCCGCCACCGTCTCGAAGCCGATGAAGCCCTGCGGCACCGCCGCCTCGACGAGGTCGGTGCGGCCGCACAGGAAGCCGGTCGAGTTCGGCGCGCGGAAGTACTTGCCGCTGAAGGCGACGAGGTCGGCGCCGCGCGCGGTGAAGCCGCGGAAGCGCTCGATCGGGTGCACCTGCGCCGCGGCGTCCACGAGCACTGGCACGTCGTGGCGGTGCGCCAGCGCGATCGTCTCGTCGAGCGTCAGCGTGCCAGCGACCGCTCCCTCCAGGTGCGCGGGGTAGAGGACGGCCGCCACGTGCGCCCCGAGCGCGGCGTCGAGCTGCGCCGCCGTCGTCCCCTGCTCGTCGCCGACGAGCTGGAGCTGCGCGCCGACGGTCGTCACGACGTGCTGGTAGGAGAACTGCTGCGCCGCCTGCAGCAGCACCGTCTGCGGCGTCTCCGGCGTCGGGTGCGGCAGCGCGGCGACGCGCGCGAGGTCCGCCCCCGTCATGCAGGCGGCCGTTCCGAGTGCGAGCCCGGCCGAGGCGCCCGGCGTCACAAACGCCGCCTCGCAGCCGATCAGCTCGGCGACGCGGCGCCCGGCGCCCGCGAGCAGCTCCTTCATGTCGACGTAGTAGCGGTCCGCCTGCTCGACCGCCGCGCGGATCGCGGGGGAGGGGACGGAGCCGCCGAGCACCGTGTTGTGCCCGCGCGCGTTGACGAGCGGTCTCGCGCCGAGGCGCGCGTACAGCTCGGCGGACGCGTCCGCGGCGCGCTGCTCGCTCACGAGCGCGTCCCCTCCGAGAGCACTGGCGCCGCCAGCAGCGGCGCCAGCTCGGTGTCGCGCAGGAACGCCGCGACGTCCTCCTCCTCGGCCGGCGTGAGGCTGCGCAGCGGCGCCGTCACGGCGCCCGAGTCGAGCAGGCCGGCGAGCTTGAGCGCCGTCTTGCGCGTGGCGAGGTCGGCCGCGGTCGCGCTGCCGCCGCGCGCGAGCGAACCGAGGCGGTAGACCGCGATCAGCCGCGCGGCGGCGGCCTTGCCGGCCGCGAGGTCGCCGCGCCGGGCAGCCTCGTAGCTCTCCACGCACGCGCGCGGGGCGACGTTCGCGATCCCCGGCACGGCGCCGGCGGCGCCGGCGAACGCGACGCCGGTGTCGATCAGGTAGCGCGTGCCGAGGAAGGCGCGCAACGTCGCGCCGCGCTGCTCGGCGCCAATCGTCACCTGGCGGAACCAGTCGAGGTCGTTCTGGCTGTCCTTCAGCCCGCAGATCGTGCCCTCGGTCGCGAGCTCGAGGATCGTCTCGACCGAGAACTGCGTCTTCGCGTTCTGGGGGATGTTGTACGCGAGCATCGGCCGGTCGACCGCGGCGCGGACGCGGCGGCAGTGGTCGCGCACCTCGTCCTGCGCAAGCGGATAGTAGAAGGGCGGCATCAGCGCGACGAAGTCCGCGCCGGCCGCCTCGGCGTCGCGCGCGAGGCCGCACGCCTCGCGCGTGGAGACGCCGGAGACGTTGGCGATCACCGGCACCCGGCCGGCGGCCGCTTCGACCGCCGCCTCGACGCAGCGAGCGCGCTGCTCGCGCGTGAAGGAGGCGAACTCGCCGGTCGTGCCCAGGACCCAGATGCCGTGGACGCCCTCGTCGATCAGCCAGCCGACGAGCCGCCGGACGGACGCGAGGTCGATCGACTCCTCGGCGTCGATCGGCGTGGGGATCGGCGGGACGATGCCGTGCAGGTCCTCGATGGCGGCCATCTCAGACGATCGCCTCGCCGGTGTCGGCCACGCGCGAGAGCACGTGTCTGCGCACGCCGTTGGCGATCATCTCCTCGAAGTGCGGCGTCTCGCGGTGCACGCGCAGCGCCTCGTCGTCGGTGTAGACCTCCCACAGGTGGAAGACGCTGGGGTTCTCACCGGAGCGGATTGCGAGCCAGTGGATGCACTCCGGCTCCGTCTCGGCGACGCGCGCGGCGTAGCGCTCGAACAGCTCGGCGACCTCGTCCGCCTTGCTGTCCTCCACGGTGTAGGTGACGACCACTCCAATCATGCAGATCCCCTTCTTGGCCGGCCCCGTGTTGACGGGATCGGTGCGAGATGTATAGTCTAATAGCTAGACAAATCATACACGCAACGGTGTTCGGCGCAAGCTCGCGCCGGATGGAGGAGAGGCCGCATGTCGCCGGCTTTGAAGGTGGGAGAGACGGTCACGTACACGAGGACGCTCGGCGAGTCCGACGCGTACCTGTTCGCCGGGATCACGGGCGACTCGCACCGCAACCACCTCGACGAGGAGTACATGCGCGGCACTCCGTACGGCGGCCGCATCGTCCAGGGCGGCCTGCTCGCCGGGCTCGTCGGCGCCTGCTCGACGCGCCTGCTCGATCGCGCCGAGCGCGCCGCCGTCGCCTACGGCTTCGACCGCATCCGCTTCGTGAAGGGCGTGCGCTTCGGCGACACCGTCACCGTGCGCTACGAGGTCGCCCAGCTCGACGCCGACAGCGGCAAGGTCCGCGCCGACGTGACGATCGTCAACCAGCGCGACGAGACGGTCGCGGTGGCGACCCACCTGCTCAAGCTGCTGTGAGCGGGCAGCCGACGTCACCGCAGCCGCTCGCCGGCGTCACCGTCGCGAGCTTCACGCAGTTCCTGCTCGGCCCGGCGGCCGTCCAGTACCTGGCCGACATGGGCGCCGACGTGATCAAGGTCGAGCCGCCGCGCCGCGGCGCCTTCGAGCGCAACTGGAGCGGCGGCGAGAGCTGGCTCGGGGGCGTCAGCACCTTCTACCTGATGACGCACCGCAACACGCGCAGCCTCACGCTCGACATCAAGCATCCGCAGGCGCGCGACGTCGCGCGCCGCCTGATCGAGCGCTGCGACGTGCTCGTGCAGAACTTCCGCCCCGGCGTCGTCGAGCGCTGCGGCCTCGACGACGCGAGCGCGCGCGCGATCAACCCGGCGCTGATCTACGCGACCGGCACCGGCTACGGCGCCAGCGGTCCCGCGCGCGACCTCCCCGGCCAGGATCTGCTGCTGCAGGCGATGTCGGGCCTCGCTGCGGCGAACGGGCGCGTGGAGGACCCGCCGACGCCGGTCGGCTCGGCGGTCGTCGACCAGCACGCCGGCGCGTTGCTGGCGATGGCGATCCTCGGCGCGCTCGTGGAGCGCGCGCGCACAGGCCTGGGCCGCCGTGTGGAGGTGACGATGCTCGACGCCGCCTTCGACCTTCAGATGGAGGGCGTCACCTACCACCTCAACGGCGGCACGCTGCGCCGGCCGCAGGGCGCACCCGGCTCGCCGTACCACGAGGCCCCGTACGGCCTCTACGAGACCGCCGACGGCCATGTCGCGATCTCGATGTCGCCGGTCGTCCAGCTGCTGGCGGCGATCGGCGCCGAGCACCTGCTCGACGACCTCGGCGGCGAGGAGCGCGCCGGCGGCCTCGCCCGCGGCGAGCGGCTGCGCGCGGCGCTCGTGCCGCTGCTCGCGGCTCGCACGACCGGCGCGTGGGTCGAGCTGCTGCGCGCGGCCGGCGTCTGGTGCGCCCCCGTCAACGACTACGCGGCGGCGCTCGCCGAGCCGGCGACCCGTCAGCTGGACCCGATCATGGAGTTGGACCACGAGGGAGGAAGCGTGCGGCTGCTCAAGCATCCGATCCGCTACGACGACGCGCGGCCGCGGCCGCGCCGCACGCCGCCGCGGCTCGGCGAGCACACCGACGAGATCCTCGGCGAGTTGGGCTACGGCGGCGCGGAGATCGCGGCGCTGCGCGAGGGAGGCGCCGTATGACGACCACCGACGTCTTCGCCACGACCTTCGACGCGGGCGTCGAGAACGTCCGCCGCACCGCCCAGCGGCTCGAGGGCACCGGCGAGTTCCCGCACGTCACCGACGGCGGGCGCTGGCGAACGTGGCGCGCCGACGTGCTCGGCGGCTGGCAAGGTGACGCGTGGGACCACGGCAACTGGACCTGCGGCTTCTGGGTCGGCCTGCTCTGGATGGCGCACCGGCGCACCGGCGGGGACGTGTTCCGCGACTGGGCGTACGCCGCCTCGGAGCTGCTGGAGCCGCGTCAGGACGACGAGAACACGCACGACATCGGCTTCGTCTTCTACCCCAGCTTCGCGCTCGGCTCCGAGCTGACCGGCGACGAGCGGCTGCGCGCGCCGGCGCTCCAGGCCGCGCGCACGCTCGCGCGCCGGCGCATCCCGGCCGGCGGCTACCTGCAGTCGTGGGGGCCGCTCGGGCATCCGCTCGCGCGCCGCTCGACGGCGATCGACACGATGATGAACCTGCCGCTGCTGTGGTGGGCGAGCCGCGTCACGGGCGACCCGTCGTTCGCGGAGATCGCGCGCGAGCACGCCGCCACCTCGGCGCGCCACTATCTGCGCGAGGACGGCTCGACGTTCCACACCTTCACGTTCGACCCCGACAGCGGCGCGCCGCTCGGCGGCGGCACCTTCCAGGGCGCGGGCGTCGACTCCGCCTGGTCGCGCGGGATCGCGTGGGGGATCGCCGGGTGGTCGCTCGCCTACCGCGAGCACGGCGACCCGCAGTTCCTCGACGCCGCCGAGCGGGCGCTGCGCTGCTACCGCGAGCACCTGCCCGCCGACGGCGTCCCGCCGTGGGACTTCGCCGACGCGCGCCCGGATGCGCCGCGCGACTCCTCCGCGACGGCGATCGTCGCGGTCGCGCTGCTCGAGCTGGCGAAGGTCCACCCGGACGGCGCGCGCACCGAGCAGCTGCGAGCGCAGGCGGCCGCGCTGCTCGCCGCGCTGTGCGAGACGTGCGCCTGCCGCCCCGGCGACGAGGACGAGGGGATCCTGCGCCACTCCGCCTACTCGGTGCCCCACGACGACGGCGTCGACAGCGCCGTGATGTGGGGCGACTGGTTCTTCATGCGCGGGCTCGCCGAGCTCGCCGACGGCCCGATCGCGAGCGTGCCATGACCCGTTACGTCCTCACCCGCCTCGCCACGCTCGTCTTCACGGTGCTCGTGGTCTCGGTGCTGATCTTCTGGATGATGCACTCGGTCCCCGGCGGCCCGTTCACGTTCGACAAGCAGCTGCCCGACTACGTCTGGCAGAACATCCGCCACAAGTACGGCCTCGACCAGCCGATCTACATGCAGTACCTCCACTACCTCGGCGCGATGCTGCACGGCGACTTCGGCGTGCCGTACCAGAGCCCGACCGAGACCGTGCTCGGCGTGATCGCGCGCACGTGGCCGGTGACGCTCGTGCTCGGCTCGATCACGCTGCTGATCTCGTTCGGCGGTGGACTGCTGCTCGGCACCTTCGCCGCGCTGCGGCAGAACAGCTGGGCCGACCGGCTCATCACCGTCACCTCGACGTTCGGGCTCTCGGTCCCGAACTTCGTCTGGGCCTACCTGCTGATCTTTGTCTTCACGCTCAAGTTCGGCTTGTTCCCGACCGGCGGCTGGGGCAGCCCCAAGCAGGCGGTCATGCCGGTGATCGCCTACGCGCTGCTGCCGATGGCGATCGTCGCGCGCACGACGCGCGCGAACGTGCTCGAGGTCGCGCGCGCCCCCTACGTGGAGATCGCCCGCGCGCGCGGTCTGCCCGACCGCGTGATCGTGCGGCGCTACGTGCTCAAGAACGCGCTCGTGCCGCTCATCACGGTGCTCGCGCCGCTCGTGCCGGAGCTGCTCGTCGGCTCGATCTTCATCGAGAGCGCGTTCGCGATCCCCGGCATCGGGCGCTTCTTCACGACCAGCGCGCTCCAGCGTGACTACCCGATGATCATGGCCACGACGATGATGATCGCCGTCCTCTACGGGCTGATGGTGCTCGTCTCGGACATCCTCGTCGCCGCGATCGATCCCCGCGTCCGACTTGGAGGGAGCCGCGCATGAGCGTGACCGCCGACACTGCGCTGCTGCCCGGCGCCGGCGAGGAGCCGGCGCTCGAGCCCGGCCCCGGCCTGCTGCGCGAGGCCGCGCGCCGCTACGCGCGCAACCGCCTCGCGATGGTCGGCCTCGTGCTGGGCGCGATCATCGCGCTGATGGCGCTGCTCGCGCCCGTGATCGCGCCCTACGGCCGCGACGCCGCGAGCTTCACGGCGATCCTCCAGCATCCCAGCGCTGCGCACCTGCTCGGCACCGATCAGGTGGGCCGCGACTTCTTCACGCGCCTCATCTACGGCGCGCGCACGTCGGTGCTCGTCGGCATCAGCGTGCCGCTGCTGTCGATGCTGATCGGCGTGCCGCTCGGAGCGCTCGCCGGCTGGTACGGCGGCTGGATCGAGTTCGTGTTCCTGCGCTTCGTCGAGGTGATCCAGTCGATCCCCTTCGTGATCGTGCCGATCCTGCTCGTCACGCTCTCGAAGAACCCGCCCGGCCTCTTGACGCTGATCGTCTACATCGCGGCGGTGAGCTGGCTGACGACCGCGCGCCTCACGCGCGCCCAGTTCCTGACGCTTAAGCAGCGCGAGTTCGTGCACTCCGCGCGCGCCGTCGGCGCGAGCGACCGGCGCATCATGCTCCAGCACATCCTGCCGAACGCGGCCGGGCCGATCGTCGTCGGCGTGATGAACATCATCCCGCTCGCGATCTTCGCCGAGGCGACGCTCTCGTTCCTCGGGCTTGGCGTCCAGGACCCGATCCCGAGCTGGGGCAAGATGGTCGCCGACGGCGCCAGCTACATCCAGGCCTACCCGCTGCTGGTGCTCGCGCCGGCGGCGATGATCGCGCTGACGATCCTCGCCTTCACCTTCATCGGCGATGGCGTGCGCGACGCGCTCGATCCGCACAGCGACCGCTGAAAGGACACATGATGATCGTGAGGACCACGACCCCGGAGGGGCGGCCGTGCCTCGCTGCCGCAGCGCGCCCCGGCGCCCCGCCGCGGCGCATGGAGGGGCGGCTGGCCGACCTGCTGCGCATGCCGCGCGCCGCGTTCGACGCCGCCTGGCGCGACGCCGCCGAGAGCGGCGAGGAGCTGCCCGCCGCCGCGACGCCGCTCGCGCCGCTCGACGGCGAGATGGAGGTGTGGGCGGCCGGCGTGACCTACAAGCGCTCCGAGCAGGCGCGCATGGAGGAGAGCGAGACGCCCGACATCTACGCGCGCGTATACGGCGCCGAGCGCCCCGAGCTGTTCTTCAAGGCCAACGCGCGGCGCGTCGCCGGGCCGGGCCGGCCGGTCGTCATCCGCGCCGACTCGTCGTGGAACGTGCCCGAGCCGGAGCTGGCGCTCGTCGTCAACGCGCACGCCGAGATCGTCGGCTACACGATCGCCAACGACTCCAGCTCGCGCGAGATCGAGGGCGAGAACCCGCTCTACCTGCCGCAGGCGAAGGTCCACGCCGCCTGTTGCGGGCTCGGGCCGGCGATCATGCCGGCCGCCGCGGTCCCCGATCCGCTGCGGCTCGGCATCCGCATGCGGATCGAGCGCGACGGCGCGCAGGCGTGGTCCGGCGAGACCTCGACCGCGGAGCTGCACCGCGAGCTGCAGACGCTCGTCGACTACCTCTTCCGCGAGGACGAGCACCCGTGCGGCGTCGTGCTGTGCACCGGCGCCGGGCTCGTCCCGGATCCCCCCTTCACGCTCGCCGAGGGCGACGTGGTCCAGATCGAGATCGACGGACTCGGCACGCTGACGAACCCCGTCGTCGCGGGCAAGGCGGCGCTGCCGGGCTCCCCCACCAGCCAGGAGGCTGATGCTTGATGCAGACAGTGCGATCGGTCGTCGACGGCGACCCGCAGGGCGGCGGGACGCCGTCGCAGAGCACGAACCCTGCGCGCCCTGACGAGGTCGTCGCGGAGGTGCGGCTCGGCGACGCCGTCACGGCTGCCAACGCCGTCGAGGCCGCGCAGCGCGCCTTCGCCGGCTGGCGCGCGACGCCCGCCGGCGCACGCGGCGCGATCCTGGCGCGCGCGGGCCGGCTGTTGGAGGAGCGCGCCGAGGCGATCGGCCGCGACCTCGCGCGCGAGGAGGGCAAGACGCTCGCCGAGGCGATCGGCGAGACGCGCCGGGCCGCCGCGATCCTCGGCTACTTCGGGGCGCAGACGCTCGACGCCGACGGCGAGACGTATCCCTCGAGCGTGGGCGGCTCGTTCCTGTTCGCGCGCCGGCGGCCGCTCGGGGTCGTCGCCGCGATCACGCCGTGGAACTTCCCGATCGCGATCCCCGCGTGGAAGATCGCGCCGGCGCTCGCGTTCGGCAACACGGTCGTGTGGAAGCCGGCCGAGATCGTGCCGCTGACCGCCCTGCACCTGCTCGACGCGCTGACGGAGGCCGGCCTGCCGGCCGGCGTGCTGAACCTCGTGATCGGGCGCGGCTCGGTCGTCGGCGGCGTGCTCGGCGCCCACCCGGGGATCGCCGCCGTGACCTTCACCGGCTCCAACGGGGTCGGCCGGCGCCTGCAGGCGGCGGCGACCGAGGCGGGCAAGAAGGTGCAGCTCGAGCTGGGCGGCAAGAACCCGGCGATCGTGCTCGAGGACGCCGACCTCGGCCTCGCCGTCGAGCAGATCGCGCGCGGCGCCTTCCTGTCGGCCGGGCAGAAGTGCACCGCGACCTCCCGCGTCGTCGTCGAGCGCGGCGTCGCGGGCGAGCTGGTCGAGCGGCTGGCGGAGACGGCGCGCGGCTGGCGCGTCGGCGACCCGCTCGACGGCGAGACGCAGGTCGGTCCCGTCGCCTCGCGCGAGCAGCGTGACGGCGTGGCGGGCTACCTGGAGCTGGCGGTGCGCGAGGGCGGCACGTTCGCCGCCGGCGGCCCGGACGCGGAGCGCCCGGACGAGGGCTGGTACGTGCCGCTGTCGGTCGTGCGCGGCCTCGCGCCGGACAGCCGCACGGCGCGCGAGGAGGTCTTCGGGCCGCTCGTCGCGGTGCTCGAGGCCGACGATCCGGCGCACGCGCTCGCGCTCGCGAACGACACGCCCTACGGGCTCACCGCCTCGATCTTCACGAACGACCTCGAGCGCGCGATGACCGCGATCGACGCGCTCGACGTCGGCGTCGTGAAGGTCAACCAGGAGAGCGCGGGGCTCGAGCTGCACGTGCCGTTCGGCGGGATGAAGGAGAGCTCGTCGGGCTCGCGCGAGCAGGGCAAGGTGGCGCGCGACTTCTTCACGCAGTGGAAGACGGTGTACCTGGACGCGCCGCCGCGCGACTGACGCGGCGCGCCGCGGGACCTGAGACACTGGGCACAGGAGGCGGACGAAGCGTCTAAGGTTCGGCCCCCGCGCCGCCTCCCGTGTCCCCTCGACCGATGGCCACCCGCTCGAACACCTCCGTGCCCGATCGCCGTGCGCCCGAGCCTGCGGAGGGGGCGGCGCGGGCGGAGCTGATGCGCGTCGGCGCTGCCGCCGCGCGCCTCTTCGCGCCCGGCTGCGAGGTCGTGCTCTACAGCTGGCGCCGCGGGCGCGGGAAGGTCGCGTTCGCCGCCGGAGAGGGCGCGAAGGCGCGCGTCGGCGAGCCGATGCCCGACGAGGTGCGCACGGTGGTGGAGCGCGGCGAGGACGTCGAGGGCGCGCTCGTCACGCAGCCGGGCGGTCGCGTGCTCAAGCGCTCCACGCTCCTGCTGCGCGACGGCGGCGAGGTCGAGGGCGTGCTGTGTATGAGCCTCGACGTCACACCGCACATGCGGCTCGTCAAGACGCTCCTGCAGATGACCTCGTTCGAAGGCGCGCCGGCCGACGCCTCGGCGTTCGTCGCCGACTCGTTCGAGGACACGGTCCAGTCGGTCATTGCCGAATGCCTCTACGAGTTCGGCGAAGGCACCGGCGCACTCAGCCGCGAGCGCAAGATCGAGCTGATCGGGCGGCTCGACGCGAAGGGCGTCTTCCGCGTGCAGAACGCGGTGGCGCTCGTCGGCGAGCTGCTCGGGCTCAGCCGCGCGACGGTCTACAACTACCTGCGCGCGGCGCGAGACGCCTCCGAGGCCGCGGAGCGCGCGCGCGCCCGTGCTTGAGCTCGGGGTGGAAGCTCACGACCGCGATGCGCATCGCGCCGTCGCTGAGGAAGACGGCGCGCGCGACGTCGCTGTCGTGGCGGCCGATCTCGACTAGACCGAACGCGTCGCGGTAGTAGCAGATCGCCCGCCGGGCATCTTCGCGCGGGACCCGGATCACTTTCCACATGGCAACACCTCTCCTTCGGTGCGTAGCAGCGTGCGGGAGAAGTGGCCTGACCGCAAGATCCAGTTCCGGACGAGTTGATGGTGCCAATTTCAGCCACCTGCGGGGTTTGACAGGCAAAGCGGAGACAGATAGTGTGAGCATTAGATGAAAAGTCCAAGCCAATCTTCCGCCGCCGCGCCCGCGGGCGCGGCGCTCGCGCGTCACGACGCCGCCGCCGAGGCCCGCCACCGCGCGCTGCGCGGGCAGATGCTGCTGCGAACCGGCGTCGCGTTCCTCAACCACGGGGCGGTCGGCGCCTGCCCGGAGCCGGTGTTCGAGCGCTACCAGGCGTGGCAGGCGGAGGTCGAGCGCGAGCCGATGGTCTTCTTCGGCCGTCGCTACGCGGAGCTGATGGACGACGCGCGCGCCCGCCTCGCCGCCTTCCTTGCCGCCGAGCGCGACGAGGTCGTCTACTTCATGAACGTCACCGGCGCCGTCAACACCGTCGCGCGCTCGCTGCGGCTGGAGCCGGGCGATGAGGTGCTGACGACGAACGTCGAGTACGGCGCGCTGGAGAAGGCGTGGCAGTACGTCTGCGAGCGGCGCGGCGCGCGGCTCGTCGCGCGCGAGCTGCCGGCGGAGCCGGCCTCGCCGGAGGAGCTGGTCGAGGCCGTCTGGGACGGGCTGAGCGACCGCACCCGCGTCCTCTACATGAGCCACGTGGCCGCTTCGACCGGGCTGATCCTGCCGGTCGAGCAGCTCCTCGCTCGCGCCCGCGAGCACGGGCTCGTGACGGTGGTCGACGGCGCGCACGCGCCCGGCCAGCTGCCGCTCGACCTGCCCGCGATCGGCGCCGACTTCTACGCCGCCACCTGCCACAAGTGGCTGTCCGCGCCGATCGGCGCGGCCTTCCTCTACGCGCGGCCCGAAGCGCAGGAGCTGCTCGAGCCGCTCGTCGTTAGCTGGGGCTGGCGCAGCGCGCGGCCCGGTCCGTCGCGCTACGTCGACGAGCAGCAGCTGTGGGGCACGCGCGACCCCTCCGCGTTCCTCGCCGTGCCGGAGGCGATCGACTTCCAGGCCGAGCACGACTGGCCGCGCGTGCGCGCCGAGTGCCACGAGCTGGTCCGTTACGCCCGCGCGCGGACGCGCGCGCTGACCGGCCTGCCCGACCTCGTCCCCGAAGGTGACGGCTGGTACGCGCAGATGAGCGCGATCCCGATCCCCCCGTGCGACGGACAGGCGCTGCAATGGCGCCTCTACGACGAGCACCGCGTCGAGGTGCCGGTCTACGAGCAGGACGGCGCCTGCTTCATCCGCCTGTCGGTGCAGGGCTACAACACGCGCGAGGACGTCGACCGCTTCGTCGACGCGCTCGCGGCCGAGCTTCAGGAGCAACCCACCCCATGACGACGACCGCCCACCCCTCCGAGACCGCCTTCCTCGCCCAGGGCCACGTGCCGCTCGTGATCGGCGGGCGGCGCGAGGAGGCCGCCTCCGGTCGCACGATCGAGACGCGCAACCCGGCGACCGGGGAGCTGATCGCGACCGTCCCCGAGGGCGGCGCGCCCGACGTCGACCGCGCGGTCGCTGCCGCGCGCGCGGCGCTGGCGGGCGAGTGGGCGTCCTGGAAGCCGTTCGAGCGCCAGGAGCTGCTGCTGCGCTTCGCCGCGCTCGTCGAGGAGCGCTTCGACGAGCTGACGGAGCTCGAGACGATCGACATGGGCTCGCCGCTGTTCCGCACGCGCGCCGGTCGCCGGCGCGTGATCGGGCTGCTGCGCTACTACGCCGGGCTCGCGACGACGCTCGACGGCCGCACCGTCGAGAACTCGCTGCTCGGCGGCGACTTCCTCACCTACACGGTCAAGGAACCGGTCGGCGTCGTCGGCGCGATCATCGCGTGGAACAGCCCGCTCGGCGCGACGACGTGGAAGCTCGGCCCGGTGCTGGCGACGGGCTGCACGCTCGTGCTCAAGCCTGCCGAGCAGGCGCCGCTGATCCCGCTGCGGCTCGCCGAGCTGCTGGCCGAGGCAGGGCTGCCGGACGGCGTCGTCAACGTCGTCACCGGCTACGGCCACGACGCCGGCGCCGCGCTCGCGGCGCACCCCGGCGTCGACAAGATCGCCTTCACCGGCTCGCACCTGACGGGTCAGAAGATCATCGAGGCGTCGGCCGGCAACCTCAAGCGCGTCTCGCTGGAGCTGGGCGGCAAGTCGCCCGACATCGTCTTCGCCGACGCCGACCTCGACAAGGCCGTCCCCGGCGCCGCGCTCGCGACCTTCATGAACTCGGGCCAGAACTGCAGCGCCGGCACGCGCCTGTTCGTGCAGCGCGGCATCTACGACGAGTTCGTGCAGCGCGTCGGCGCCTTCGCGCGGGAGCTGCCGGTCGGCGACCCGCTCGACCTGGAGGTGAAGATCGGGCCCGTGGTCTCCGGCGAGCAGCTCGACCGCGTGCTCGGCTACATCGAGACCGGGGCGCGGGAGGGCGCCGAGGTCGTCGCCGGCGGCACGCGGCTGGAGGGCGGCGCCTTCGACCGCGGCCACTTCGTCGCCCCGACGATCTTCGGCGGCGTGAGCGACGAGATGACGATCGCTCGCGAGGCGATCTTCGGCCCCGTCATCTCGGCGCACGCGATCGACGACGTCGACGAGGTGATCGAGCGCTCCAACGCGAGCCACTTCGGGCTCGCGAGCGGCGTGTGGACGCGCGACCTCGGCACCGCGCACCGCGTCGCGAGAGGGCTGCAGGCCGGCTCGGTGTGGGTCAACTGCTACCACGCGATGGACGTCGCGATGCCGTTCGGCGGCTACAAGATGAGCGGCTACGGGCGCGAGTCCGGCATCGAGCAGCTCGAGGAGTACCTGAACGTGAAGGCCGTCTGCATCCAGACGGACTGACGGCGGTGCGCGACGACCGGCGCGAGAAGCTCGCTCGGCTGCGGGCCGGCGGGATCGACCCCTACCCGTCGGTCGAGCTCGCGGTCGAGCCGATCGCGTCGGTGCGGGCCGCGTGCACCGCGCTGGAGGCGGGCGCCGAGCCCGACGGCGAGGGCCGCCTGGTCGCGGGGCGCGTCGTCGCGCGTCGCGGCCAGGGCAGGATGACGTTCCTCGACGTGCAGGACCGCAGCGGCCGCCTGCAGCTCCAAGGGCGCGCCGACGTGCTCGACACGGACGCCTACGCGCTGCTCGGCGCGCTCGACCTCGGCGACCTCGCCGCGGTCGAGGGCGTGCCGTTCGTCTCGCGCCGCGGCGAGCCGACGCTGCGGATCGAGCGCGTGACGCTGCTCGCCAAGTCGCTGCGCCCGCCGCCGGAGAAGTTCCACGGCCTGCAGGACCGCGAGACGCGCCAGCGCCGCCGCGAGGCCGACCTGATCGCCAACGCCGACGCGCGCGAGATCGTCGTCGCGCGGGCGCGGATCCTCGCCGCGCTGCGCGGCGCGCTCGACGCCGACGGCTTCCTCGAGGTCGAGACGCCGATCCTGCAGCCGATCTACGGCGGCGCGCTCGCGCGCCCGTTCACGACCCACCACAACGTGCTCGACCGCACGCTGTTCCTGCGGATCGCGCCGGAGCTGTACCTGAAGCGGCTGCTCGTCGGCGGGCTCGAACGCGTCTACGAGCTGGGACGCAACTTCCGCAACGAGGGCGTCTCGACGAAGCACAACCCCGAGTTCACGATGCTCGAGTGGTACGAGGCGTACGCCGACTATCGCGCGGCCGCGGCTCGGCTCGAAGCGATCGTGTCGGCGGCCGCGGACGCCTGCGGCTACGCGGGCGAGCTGGACTTCGCGCCGCCGTGGCGGCGCATCGGCTTCGTGGAGGCGGTCGCCGCCGCGACCGGCGTCGACCTCGAGGCGCACCCCGAGCGCGACGCGCTCGCCGCGGCGATCGAGCAGCGCGGCCTCGGCCGCCCCGCCGCGGACGCGACCTGGCCGCAGCTCGCCGACCAGCTCCTCTCGCGCTACGTCGAGCCGGAGCTGGTGCAGCCCACGCTCGTGATGGACTACCCACTCCAGCTCTCGCCGTTCGCCCAGCGCCACCCGGAGCGGCCGGCGCTCGCGCAGCGCTTCGAGCTGTTCTGCGGCGGCTACGAGATCGCGAACGCCTTCACCGAGCTGAACGACCCCGACGAGCAGCGCGCGCGCTTTGAGCAGCAGGAGCGCTACCGCGCGGCCGGCGACGCGGACGCGGCGCCGCTCGACGAGCCGTTCCTGGAGGCGCTCGAGCTGGGGATGCCGCCGGCGGCCGGCGTCGGGCTGGGGATCGACCGGCTCGTGATGCTGCTGACCGGCCAGCCGAGCATCCGCGACGTGGTGCTGTTCCCCGCGCTGCGCTGAGCGGCGGCCCGCTCGGCGCAGCGCGGGGAGCGCGGCTCAGTCGCGCTCGGGGAGCGCCACGACGCTGCGCGCGCGCGACGCGGTCAGGACGCCGAGCGAGACGTCGAGCGCGGCCAGGCCGGCGCGCAGGCCCGGCTGCGGCTCGCGGTCCTCGCGGATGCACGCGACGAAGTGCTCGGCGAGCGCGCGGTAGCCCATGTCGGTCGCCGCGGAGCCGCCCAGCTCGAACACCTGCTCCGCCTCGTCGCGCGCGGTGCGCATGCGCACGCGCGAGATCGTCCAGATGCTGTCGCCCTCCAGCAGGATCGTGCCCCGCGTGCCGAGCGCGCCGCGCTGGCCGGCGGCGACGGTCGCCGCCCAGCTCGCGTGCAGCTGCGCGGTCGCACCGGAGGCGAGGTGCATGACGGCGCCCATCGTGTTGTCGAACTGCGGCAGCTCAGGCATCGAGGCCGAGACCGAGCCGCTCACGGCCGTGGCCGGGCCGGCCATCCACAGGATGTGGTCGATGTCATGCGAGAGCTACTCGATCGTGAAGCCGGAGAGGAGTCTCGGGTCCTGGCGCCAGGTCGTGCCGAGCGTGCTGGGGCTCGGGCCGATGCGGTGCGACCAGATCGACAGCAGCTCGCCGATCTCGCCGGCGGCGATCGCGTCGCGCATGAAGCGGAACGGCCAGCGAAAGCGGTTGTTGAAGTCGACGATGGTCTTCACGCCCGCGCGCTCGACTGCTTCGATCATGCCGAGGCAGTCCTCGACCGTCGTCGCGATCGGCTTCTCGAGCATCACGTGGCAGCCGGCTTCGGCCGCGTCGGTCACCTGCTGGAGGTGCGTCGTCGGCGGCGAGCAGATCCAGACCGCGTCGCAGCCCTCGAGCAGGTCGCGGTGGTCGGCGTGGGCGGCGGCGCCGAGCTCGCCGGCGAGCGCCTCGGCGCGCTCGAGCGCCGGGTCGGAGATCGCGACGACCTCGGCGCCGTCGACATGCTCGAGCGCCTTCGCGTGCACGCGCGCGACGCGCCCTGCCCCGACGATGCCGACGCGCAGCGGTTGGCTAGCCACCGGTCTTTCACCTGCCTCTCTTGGTAGACGAACAGTATGAATTCTATACACTTCGTGTAACTGGTTTCGTTCTCGCGACTGCAGGAGAGCTGATGACTCACGCTGACACGCGCCACCCCGACGAGCGCATCGCCGCGGCCGGCCTGGAGCTGCCGCCGGTCCGCCACCCGCGCGGCACCTACGTGCTGGCCGCCCGCACCGGCAGTCTGCTGTTCCTCGCCGGCCACGGCCCCGTGCGCCCGGACGGCAGCCTGATGTGCGGCGTCGTCGGCGCCGACCTCACGCCGGAGCAGGGCAACGAGGCCGCGCGCCTGACCGGGCTCGCGCTGCTCGCGACGCTCAAGGACGAGCTCGGCGACCTCGCGCGCGTGCGGCGGGTCGTGAAGCTGCTCGGCATGGTCGCGGCGGTGCCGGGCTTCGAGGGCCACCCCGAGGTGATCAACGGTGCCTCCGACGTGCTTGTCGAAGTGCTCGGCGAGGAGCGCGGCCGCCACGCGCGATCGGCGGTCGGGATGGGCAGCCTCCCGCGCGGCATCGCCGTGGAGATCGAGCTGGTGGTGGAGGTCGAGCCGGCCGGTTGACACCCTTGATGTAGATGGTTAGTCTAGAGAATCGACAGATTGTGTATCTGCTGCCGGTCATGAGAACGGCGGCGGACGAGTGGAGAGAGGCGTAGATGTCGCAGGAGCTCTTGCCGCGCGACGGCATGCCGCGTCGTGCGTTCCTCAAGGCCGCCGGGCTCACGAGCCTGGCGGTCGGACTCGGTGCGTGTGGCAGCGGGGGTGGCGGCGATGCCGGCACCGCCGCCGGTGGCGCGGACCTGGCGCCGGCGTCGGCCGCGGAGCAGTTCGTCCGCATCGCCGCCACGCAGTCCGGCACCGGCTGGAAGTCGATGGACCAGAACGAGCAGGCTTATTCGCTCGCTCCGCTGCACGACATGTTCAGCGAGTCGCTCACGCGCCTCGACCACGACTACGGGATCGTCCCCGGCATGGCCGAGAGCTGGCGCTCGGACGCCGGCGGTCAGACGTGGACGTTCACGCTGCGCAGAGGGCTCAAGTGGTCCAACGGCGACGACGTCACGGCCGACGACTTCGTCGCGACGCTGCGCTACGACGCCGATCCCAGACACGCTTGGGACTTCGCCGGGTACTTCTCCGGCGTGATCAAGAACTTCAGCGAGGTCAACCAGGGCCACAGCCCGATCGGCTCGCTCGGCGTCCGCCGCGGCGCGACGCCGCAGGAGCTCGTGATCGAGACCGAGCACCCGGTCCCCTACATGCCGGCGCTGATGACGCAGTGTTGGCCGCTCAACCGCACCGCGCTCGCGAAGTACGGCGGCGGCAGCTACAACCTCAACCCCCGCACGTGCGTCTCGGCCGGTCCCTACGTGCTCGAGGAGTGGAACCCCGACCGCCGTATCAGCGTCCGCAGAAACGACGCGTACCGCGGCGCCCTCACGCCGAGAATCCACCGCTACATCGCGACCGTCGTGAGCGGCGGCAGCAACCTCCAGCGCTACCTCGCCGGCGAGGTCGACCGCTTCGACAACCCGGACCCGGGCGAGCTGAAGCAGATCCTCGCCGACTCGCAGCTGAAGTCCCAGCTGCACATCAGCGCCGGCGACTTCCGCTGCAACTACGCGTTCTTCGACGTCTCGCGCAAGCCCTTCAACGACCCGCGCGTGCGGCTCGCGTTCGCGAAGGCGATCGATCGCGACGCGATCGTCAAGGGCATCCTCGCGCCGCTCGCGATCCCCGCGTACGGCTTCCTCGCACCGGGCTTCCCGGACGCCAACCAGGACGCGCTGAGAGACATCCAGGCGTTCGACCCGGCGAAGGCGAAGCAGCTGCTCGCGGACGCCGGCTACCCGGACGGCAAGGGCTTTCCGCAGGTCACGCTGCTGGTGCGCGGCGGCGGACCTCCGACCGACAGCACGGTCACGCAGGCGGTCGTCGCGAGCATCAACCAGACGCTCGGCGTCAAGGTCGGGCTGCAGACGAAGGACGCGCCGGCGTTCATGACGGCGCTCGCCGACAGACCGACGGGCATCCAGTTCGGCTGGGTCTCCTACGGCTTCGACTACTTCGACGCCAGCAACATGCTCGGCGTGTGGGCCGGCGGCCAGCGGCACAACTGGAGAGACGCGCGCTACGACCGACTGCTCGCGGACGCCAGCCAGCTCACCGGCGAGCCGGCGCGGCGCACGAAGATGATGCAGGAGGCCGAGCGGATGCTGGTGAGCGCGGCCCCCGGCGCGTTCGTCTACTTCTCGCTCCAGGGCCAGATGCACAAGCCCTACCGGCAGGCCGCCTACTTCCAGAAGAACAGATACGGCTACGACGGCTCGCTGGGCGGCCTCTACCCGGTCGAGCGCACGAACACCGACGAGCTCAGCTCGCTGTACATCACCAAGGCGGTTCCCTCCAGCCGCCATGCCTGAGCGTTCGTGAGTGCCATGACACGCATCCCCGCAGGGGGTCCCGACACGGCGACGGAAGGGAGCGGCCCGGAGGCGGCCGCTCCCGCCGTGCTCGACGTGCGCGGGCTCGGCGTCGCGTTTCACACCCGCCGCGGCGTCGCCCGCGCGGTCAGCGACGTCTCCTTCTCGCTGCGCGCGGGGGAGACGCTCGGCCTCGTCGGCGAGAGCGGCAGCGGCAAGTCGACCACGCTCGCCGCGGTGCTCGGCATGGTCTCGGCGCCGGGGCGCGTCAGCTCCGGCGAGATCCACTTCCAGGGGCGCGACCTCGTGCGCGAGCCGGAGTCGCGGCTGCGCGCGATCCGCGGGCGCGCCATGGCGCTCGTGCCGCAGGACGCGGGCGCCTCGCTCAACCCGCTGCTGACGATCGGACGCCAGATCGAGGAGAACCTGCGCGCGCACGGCGGTCCGCGCGGCGCGGCGGCGCAGGAGCGCATCGTCGAGCTGCTGACGACGGTCGGGATCTCCGAGCCGGCGAAGCGCGCGCACGCCTACCCGCATCAGCTCTCGGGCGGCATGCGCCAGCGCGTGATGATCGCGATGGCGCTGATCAACGAGCC
>JBQCIQ010000109.1:0-5126 GCA_051953595.1 Conexibacter sp.
CGGCTGCCCGGCCTCCTCGCGTCGTTGCGCCGCGGGGGTCTGTGGAGCGTGCTGCTGCGCCTCTGCCGCGGCGGGTGAAGCTGGCGGCGGCGACGTTGGCCGTGGTGATCGTCGTGGGCGCGTTGGGGGTCGCGGGCTGGCTTGCCTCGCGCGCGGTCTTCTTCGTCGGCACGAACAACGCCGGCATGGTCACCGTCTACCGCGGCGTGCCCTGGGACCTCCCGGCTGGGATCCACCTGTACGAGTCGTGGTACGTCTCGGGTGTGCCGGCGAGCGACGTGCCGACCGTGCGGCGCAGCGCGCTGCTCGACCACCGCCTGCGCTCGCGCGACGACGTGCGCAGCCTGATCAGCAGCCTCGAGCTGGGCCAAATCGACAGATGAGCGCCCGCAACCGCGAGCTGCTTGGCCTGATCCCCGCGTCGCTGCTCGTCACCGCCGGCTTTGCGGCCGTCTTCATCCAGCAGGGCTCGCAGCAGCTGTCGAACCTCTCGCTGACGTACGGCGCGATCTTCCTCGGGCTGTGCATCGCCGCGCACGTCTTCCTGCGCATCGCCCTCCCCTACGCGGATCCCTACCTGTTCCCGTTCGTGACGGTGCTCGCGAGCTTCGGGCTCGTCGTGATCTACCGCATCGACGACACGCTCGCGCGCCAGCAGGCGCAGTGGTTCGTCGTCGGGCTCGGGCTGTTCGTCGCGACGATCGTGTTCGTGCGCGACTACCGCAAGCTGGAGCAGTACCGCTACCTGATCGCGGCCGGCTCGCTCGCGCTGCTGTGCCTGCCGCGCCTGCCCGGGATCGGCGCCCAAGTGAACGGCGCCTACCTCGGCGTCCGCATCCCCGGCGTGTTCATCTTCCAGCCGACCGAGTTCGCCAAGATCGGCATCGTCATCTTCCTCGCGTCCTACCTGCGCGACACGCGGCAGCTGCTCGTGACCGGCGCGCGGCGGATCGCGGGGATCACGCTGCCGCCGCTCAAGCACTTCGGGCCGCTGCTCGTGATCTGGGGGATCGCGATGCTGCTGCTGATCGTGATCCGGGATCTCGGCAGCTCGCTGATGTTCTTCGGCGCGTTCCTCGCGGTGCTGTACGTGGCGACGAGCCGCGTCTCGTTCGTCGTCGTGGGGCTGCTGCTGTTCGCGGCCGGCGCCTGGTACCTCGGCACGCACGTGCCGCACGTGACCGATCGCGTCGACGTCTGGATGGACCCGCTCAACGCGCACCGCTACCCGAACGTCGGGTACCAGATCGCCAACTCGCTGTTCGCGCAGGCCGACGGCGGGCTGCTCGGGCGCGGCTTCGGCGAGGCGTTCCTGTTCACGCCGTATGGTCAGTCCATCCTGCCCGCGCCGCAGACCGACCTGATCTACGCGGTGATCGTCAACGAGCTGGGGCTCGTGGGCGCCGTGGCGGTGCTGACGACGTACCTGCTGTTCGTCCAACGCGGCTTCAAGGTCGCGCTGCTCGCGCGCGACTCGTTCTCCACGCTGCTGGCGGTCGGGCTCTCGGCCGTGTTCGGGCTGCAGGTGTTCGTGATCGTCGGCGGCGTCACGAACGTGATCCCGCTCACCGGCGTCACGCTGCCGTTCATCTCCTACGGCGGCTCGTCGCTGCTCGCGAACTTCGTGCTGCTCGCGCTGCTGCTGCTCGTCTCCGACCGCGCGCGCCGCCCCGACTGATCGACCTGTCACCACCGCTGGTCTGCGCGTTCAACTCCCGAGGGCTGCAGGTTGCTTCGGCTCGTGATGAGCCGAAGCAACATGCAACTGACCGCTGCGAACGGAGCGGACTATCCGAACGCGGGAATCTTCGTCCCGGGCTCGTAGACGATCGGCTGACGGACGACGCCGGACGTCGTTGTGTAGTCGATCTCGCTCATGGCATTGGGGACGAGAGCGCCGAAAGCGTTCAGGACCACCGGCACATGCTGCTCGGAGCCGTCGATCATGACGACCGCGACGCCGGTCACCGAGTCGGGAACCACTCCTGTGACCCGAGCCGTGCCCGACGGATCAGTTCCGAGGAAGTTGATCGTCGTCATGTGGCTGACGGCATCGAGCTCGGAGATCGGACCGCAATTGATGACGCCCGGTGCAACGTGGCACAGCCCCTCGCTGCCTGGGACGACATACACGGCTCCTGCTTGCGTGTTGACTCCGCGGGCCATCGCCGGGTTGGCGCCGACTCCGCGTGTCGGTCCTGCGTTCAGGGCGGCGACCAGACCATCCGCCATCGGCGGTACCGATTGCCCAACGGTGGAAGCCGAGGCGCGCTGCGAGATACGGAGGATGCGCATGCGCTTGCGAAGCTCCGCTGGGATCGTCGTCGTTGCCCGCTGCAGCTTGGCGCGCGATGCGTCAGGAGTGCCACTGACGCGGTGGTGGGAACCCGCGACGGGGGCGGCTCCAGATGCAACGGCAATTCCTGTCGAGAGTGCAACAAGGGCGAAGGCGGCGACGAGCCGGAGACGAGTTCTCATGGTGCGTAGCCCCATCCGGTAAGGGTGTGCGTCGTGGTGTTGTTGTTATGCACGGCGCCGGCATACAGATTTCCGTCATTGCTTGAGCAGTTGCCCCGGTCGCAAGCTGAGACAATGCTGTTGTTGACCGACCATCCGCTGGCATAGAACACGGGATTCCCGGATCCGTCGCGGCGGAGGCAATCAGCGAAGCTCGCGATCGGATTCGCAAAGCACTGCGTGTACATGCCACCGACGGAGATCGGCAGAGACGTACTCCCGCCGTACCACCCCTGGATGTTTGAGTAGTGGTGATCGCCACCGCCGTTCTCCTCTGACCAGCATGTGTGATCGTAGGCGGCGATTGCAGAGCAACTCCACGAGTCGGCGAACGCGCCGGCTGAGGAGGCGGTGATCGCGAGGGCCACCGCCGCAGCTGCGAGCGCGAGCACGACGGACGAGCGCATCCTGCGCCAGTGGGCCAAGATATGTTGCAATTTATCCTCTCGGTTGTATGGGCGTCTGCGGCGCGGCTTGTTGATCAGCCGGCGTCGCTTAGAGGCAACTGCGGTTGCGCATCCTAACTTCGAGCGGGCAGCGGCTGTTGATTGATGAGCAGATTCTCACCGTCCCCTCTATAGAGGGAGTTGATTCCAGCGATGCGCGGATTTCGCTTAATCGAAAGGGCTCGGCTGCGCGCTCAAGCTCAAGCGGCTGTCGATCCTCCACTCGGCCGATGCTCGGCGACTGGCAGCACGAGCGGTGGCGCGTGCGTGCACCCCAGCTCGATGTCTCGACCGCACGTCGTCCCGCAGGCACCGCGCCGGCCCGTGCGGGCCCGGCGCGGACGATAGAGTGCCTATGTGAGCGCTCCGATCATGCGCCTGTTCGCGACGCTCGTGCTGCTGTTCGCGATCCTCGTCGTGTGGACCTCGCGCTGGTCGGTCTTCGACGCGAAGGCGCTGCGCGACAACGCGCTCAACAAGCGGCCGCTGCTGGCGCAGCTGCACGTCAAGCGCGGTGCGATCAAGGCGGCAGACGGCTCGCTGCTGGCGCGCAGCGTGCGCGGGCCGGGCGGCACGTACCGGCGCGCGTATCCGACGGGATCGCTGTTCGGCCATCCGGTCGGCTACGCGATCGTCGCGCTCAACCAGCTCGCCGGGATCGAGCGCTATCGCAACGACGAGCTGTCGGGCCAGGGCCACAGCGAGCTCGGCTCGCTCGCCGATCAGCTGCAGGGCAAGCGCCAGCAGGGCGATGCGGTGGTCACCTCGCTCGACCCCGCCGCGCAGCGGATCGCGACCGAGCAGCTTGACGCGACCGGCAGCCCGGGCGCGGTCGTCGCGCTCGACCCGCGCACCGGCGCCGTGAAGGTGATGGCGAGCACGCCCGGCTACGACCCGAATCAGCTGGGCCAGTCCGGGGTGTTCAGACGGCTCAACGGCGCGGGCTCCGGTGCGCCGCTGCTCGACCGCGCGACGCAGTCGAGCTACGCGCCCGGCTCGACGTTCAAGGTCGTCACCGCCGCCGCAGCGATCGACTCCGGGAAGTACACGCCCGACTCGACGATCGACGGCAGCTCGCCGAAGACGATCTCCGGCGTGCCGATGCACAACGACCTCGGTCACAGCTACGGCCCGATCACGCTCACCGAGGCGATGACGTTCTCGGTCAACACCGTCTTCGGCCAGATCGGCGAGGCGCTCGGAAAGCAGACGATGGCCGACTACATGCGCAGATTCGGCTTCTACCGCCGGCCGCCGCTCGACTACCCCGCCGACGAGCTGCTGGCGAGCGGCGAGCGGCTGAACGGGAAGCTGCTGCCGGTCACGAGCGACCAGGTCGACGTCGGGCGCATGGCGATCGGGCAGGACAAGCTGGCCGTCACGCCGCTGCAGATGGCGATGGTGGCGGCGGCGATCGCGAACGGCGGGAAGCTGATGACGCCGCACCTCGCCGACCGCGTCGTCGACCCCGACGGGCGCACCGTCGACCGCGTCGAGCCGAGCGTGTACAGCACACCGGTCTCGCCGGAGACGGCGACGGCGGTCAACCAGATGATGCGCACCGTGGTCGAGTCCGGCACCGGCACGGCCGTCCAGCTGCCGGGGATCGAGGTCGCCGGCAAGACCGGAACGGCCGAGATCGGTGACGTGGGCGCCAACCTCACGCAGCCGTCGTTCGTCGCCTTCGCCCCCGCCGACAACCCCCGCATCGCGATCGCGGTGACCGTCGAGCGCTCCCAGGGCGGCTTCGGCGGTACCGTTGCCGCCCCGATCGCCCGTGCGGTCCTCGAACGCCTGTTGAGATAGATGCCCGAGCTTCCCACCGACGCGCTGATCGACGGCCGGTACAAGGTGCTCACGAAGCTGGGCGCCGGCGGCATGGCCGACGTCTACTGCGCCGAGGATCAGCAGCTCGGCCGCAAGGTGGCGCTCAAGCTGCTGCACCACCGCTTCGCCGAGGACGCCGAGTTCGTCGAGCGCTTCCGCCGCGAGGCGTCGGCCGCCGCGAGCCTCCAGCACCCGAACGTCGTCAGCGTCTACGACCGCGGGCAGTGGGACGGCACCTCCTACATCGCGATGGAGTACCTGCCCGGCCGCTCCCTGAAGGACGTGATCCGCCAGGAGGCGCCGCTCGACCCGCTCCGCGCGATCGACATCACGGTT
>JBQCIQ010000110.1:0-13179 GCA_051953595.1 Conexibacter sp.
CGACGGTGCCGGTCGCACTCGCGCTGCTCGTCGTCGAGGGGGCCGGCGCTATCGTGCCGCCATGGCGCGCGGCGGACGGCTCGGCGAGGTGGACCTCACCCGCTCGCTCGGCGGTGAGGAGGCAGAACGGCGCTTGATCGCGGCGCAGCGTCGCCTGCTGACGCTGCGCCTCCAGCTCGCCGGGCTGATCGGGGACAGACGCCTCGGACCGCCGCTGCTCGTGCTGTTCGAGGGCTGGGACGCCTCCGGCAAGGGCGGTGCGATCAAGCGGCTCGTCGCGCCGCTCGATCCGCGCCACGTGCGCGTCGCGCAGTTCGCCGCGCCGAGCGCGGACGACAAGCGCCACCACTTCCTCCAGCGCTTCTTCTCGGCGCTGCCGGGTTGGGGCGGCATGGCCGTGCTCGACCGCTCGTGGTACGGGCGCGTGCTCGTCGAGCGCGTGCGCGGGCTGGTGAGCGAGGTCGAGCGGGAGCGCGCCTATGGCGACATCGCCGCGTTCGAGCGGATGCTCGCCGGCGACGGGACCGTGCTCGTGAAGCTGTGGCTGGAGATCTCCGAAGAGGAGCAGCTGCGGCGCTTCAAGAAGCGTGAGAAGGACCCGCTCAGACGCTGGAAGCTGACGGACGAGGACTGGCTCAACCGCGGGCAGCGGCCGCAGTACGAGGAGGCGATCGAGGCGATGCTCGCGCACACCGACCAGTCGGCGGCGCCGTGGACGCTGATCGCAGCCGAGTCGAAGGGATACGCGCGCGTGTCCGTGATCGAGACGGTGATCCACGCCGTGGAGGCGGGCATGCGCGCGCACGGCATCGAGCCGCTGCCGACGCTCTGAGGCGCGAAGGCGCGTCCGCTATCGTTCGCCGCTCGGAAGGGAAGTAGCCCTGCGAGACGGCGCGTTCGTCAGCACGGCTCGGCCGCTTCGGCGGTCGTGCCCGGCGCGCCGGCCCGGCCTTCGAGCGCCGCGGCGGGTCAAACCTTCGAAGACGAACGTCCTTCGAAGGAGAACCGCATGCTGCTCGCCTGGATCGCTCTCGCCGTATTCGTCGCCGCCGCGCTCGCGCTCGACCTGCGCGGCCACGGCGGCAAGCCGATGGGGACGCGCACGGCGCTCGGCTGGTCGCTCGCGTGGACCGCGATCGGCGCCGCGTTCGCACTCGTCGTGCTGCTCGTACAGGACGGCGCGGCCGCGAGCGAGTACCTCGCCGGCTTCCTGATCGAGAAGTCGCTCTCGCTCGACAACCTGTTCGTGTTCGCGATCCTGTTCGGCTTCTTCAAGGTGCCGGACCACCTGCGCCTGAAGGTGCTGATCTACGGCATCGCGGGCGCGATCGTGCTGCGCACCGCGTTCATTCTCGTCGGCGCCGCCGCGCTCGACGCGTTCCACGCGACGACGTACGTGCTTGGCGCGCTGCTGCTCGTGACGGCGGTGAAGATCGCGCGCCAGACGGACGAGCAGATCGACCCCGACCACACGCTCGCGATGCGCGCGCTGCGGCGGGTCGTGCCGCTGTCGCGCGAGTACGACGGCGCGCGGCTGCTCACGCGGGCCGATGGGGTGGGCGCGGCGCGCGGGAAGCGGCTTGCGACGCCGCTGCTGGCGGCGCTCCTGATGGTTGCCGCGTTCGACGTGATGTTCGCGATCGACTCGATCCCGGCGATCTTCGCGATCACGCGCGACACGTTCGTCGTCTTCGCCGCCAACGCCTTCTCGCTGCTCGGGATGGTGTCGCTCTACTTCCTGCTCGACGGGATGCTCGACCGCTTCCGCTACCTCAACGTCGGGCTCGCGGCGATCCTCGGCTTCGTCGCGGCGAAGCTGCTGCTCGTGGACCTCTGGCACCCGCCGATCGCGCTCTCGCTCGGCGTGATCGTGCTGGCGCTCGCGGCGGCGGCCGTCGCGTCGCTGATCGCCGAGCGCCGCGACGCGCGCGCTCAGACGGCGGCGAAGCCGAGCGATTCGGCGACCGTCGCCTGATCGCCGTCGCGCGAGGCGAACCCGATCGGCTCGCCCTTGTCGGCGAGTCGCGGCAGCACGATCGAGGCGACCGCGAGGTGCCATGCGTCGAGCGCGCGGATGCCGTGCGCGCGCACGAGCGCCAGCGCCCGCTCCTCGACCGTCGGGATTGGAGGAACGACCTCGGCCACACGTCCGCGAACAGTGAGGTCCTCGTCGAGCGTCGCGAGCGCTCGGTCCTCGCGGATGTCGCGCCCGGCCCGCGCCGCGCGGACGAGTGCCCCCGAGACCTCGATGCGTGTCAGACGAGAGGTCACGAACGCCATGTCGCGTCGATCGAGGAGCTGCCGCGCAGCGTCGTGCCCCTCCTCGTCAGGGATGTATGCACGCGTGAGCAGCGAGGAGTCGACGTAGGCGATCATTGGAAGCGGTCGCGCCCTTCCTCCAGCTCGCGCCGGACAAGCGGCCCGAGGCCGCGCATGTCCTCCAACGCGAGCCGCCGCGTCTCCTCGTCTACGGGTGGCGCGTCGACCTCGACGAGCCATCCCAGCTCCGCCAGCCGGGCGCGGGCGCGGGCCTGTCGGTCCTCGGCGACGTCGGCGTCGACCGTCGCGTCGAGGAAGCCGTTCGCCCACGCGTTCACGCTCTTCCCCTCGCGAGCGGCGCGGGCGGCGATGCGGCGGTGGAGATCGTCGGAGACGCGCAAGATCAGCTGCTTCACACGGACAACGGTAGCGCCGACGCTATCAATCGACCAGTGGCGCTATCACCGTGTTGTGCGACGCAATTGCGCAGCGGCGGCGGCGCTTCAGCCGCTCGCGTAGTCCCCGTGCAGGATCGCCAGCTGCACCTGCTCGATCTGGGGGGCGAGATCCGTCAGCCGCTCGACGCCGTGCGTGCGCAGGTGCTCGACGGTCAGCTCCCAGGCGGCGCCCGCCGCGGCGCGGAAGGCCCAGCGCGGCACGGGCCTCAGCTCGGCGCCCTCGGCGCGCGCCTGCGCGTGGGTCTTGGCGAGCGCGTCGGCGAAGCGCTCGCTGCTTGCGGCGCGCCGCGCGAGCGCGTCCTCGCCGACGCTCAGCACCTCGCGCAGGAACGAGCGCGCGAAGTCCGGCTCGGCCGCCAGCACCTCCAGGAAGGCATCGGCGCCGGCGCGCAGCCGCGCGCGCCAGCCCTCCGCCTCCTCGCCGGCCGCGAGCACCTGCGCGAGCAGGATCTCGTTGCCGACCTCCCACGCCGCGAGGAAGCACGCGCGCTTGTCGGCGAAGTGCTCGTAGAAGGTCTTGCGCGAGACGCCCGCGCGCCGGATCACGTGCGCGACCGTCGTCGCGGCGTAGCCCTGCTCGGCGACGCACTGCGCCATCGCCTCCAGCAGCCGCCCGCGCTGGGACGCCAGCACGACCTCGCGCGCGGCGGCGTGACGGCCGCGCGGAAGCGCGCGCGGTGTGACGTCGCGCAAAGGCGACCGCTTGCGGTCGCCGGAGGGCGAAAGCCGGATGGTCACAGGAACACCATGGTACAGTAGGAGACAAGACGTTTCTTCGATCGAGAGCGAGCAGGCCATGACGGACCTCCCCGACCACGTCGACGTCGCGATCGTCGGCGGCGGCTTCGCCGGCATCGGCATGGCGATCGCGCTGCTCAGAGCGGGCCGCACGGACTTCGTCGTGCTGGAGCGCGACGGCGACGTCGGTGGGACGTGGCACCAGAACACGTATCCCGGCTGCCAGTGCGACGTGCCCTCGAACCTCTACTCGTTCTCGTTCGCGCCGAACGCCGACTGGTCACAGACGTTTGCGCTCCAGCCCGAGATCGGCGCCTATCTCAAGCGCGTCGCCGACGACTTCGGCGTGCGCCCCTACGTGCGCACGCGCACCGACGTCCACGACGCCGCGTGGGACGAGCAGGCGCAGCGCTGGCGCATCGAGACCTCCCGCGGCGCGCTCACCGCGCGCGTGCTCGTCGCCGGCATGGGCGGCCTGAGCGAGCCGGCGATCCCGCACATCGACGGCGCCGACAGCTTCCAGGGTCCCGCCTTCCACACCGCTCGCTGGGACCACACGGTGGATCTGACCGGCAAGCGCATCGCGGTCATCGGCACCGGCGCCTCCGCGATCCAGGTCGTCCCGCGCATCCAGCCGCAGGTGCAGCAGCTGACCGTCTTCCAGCGCACGCCGCCGTGGATCCTCCCGCACCCCGGCCGTCCCACCCGCCCGCGCGAGCGGGCGCTCTTCCGCAAGCTCCCGCTGCTGCAGAAGCTCGTGCGCGGCGCGATCTACTGGGGACGCGAGGGCTACGTGCTGCCGTTCCGCTTCCACGGCCTCAGCCGCATCCCGCAGGCGATGGCGCTCAAGCACCTTGCGCGCCAGGTGGCGGATCCGGTGCTGCGCGAGCAGTTGACGCCGCGCTACGAGATCGGCTGCAAGCGGATCCTGATGAGCGACGAGTACTTCCCGGCGCTTCAGCAGCCGAACGCGCAGCTTGTCACGACCGCGATCGAGCGCGTCACGCCGACCGGCGTCGTCACGGCCGACGGCGTCGAGCACCCGGCCGACGCGATCGTCTGGGGCACCGGCTTCCGCGTCACCGACATGCCCTACGTCGAGTGGCTGCGCGGCCGCGACGGCCGCACGCTCGGCGAGCACTGGCGCGACCACGGCATGCAGGCGCTGCGCGGCACGACCGTCGCCGGCTTCCCGAACCTGTTCATGCTCGTCGGTCCGAACACGGGCCTCGGCCACAACTCGATCGTCTTCATGATCGAGTCGCAGATTGCGTACGTGATGGACGCGCTGCGCACGCTCGACGCGCACGGCGCGCTCGCCTGCGAGCCGACGCCGCAGGCGCAGACGGCGTTCAACGCGACGGTCCAGCGGCGCATGCGCGGCACCGTCTGGACGAAAGGCGGCTGCGCGAGCTGGTACCTCGACGCGCACGGCCGCAACACCACGCTGTGGCCCGGCAGCTCGTGGACGTTCCGCCGCGCGACGCGCCGCTTCGACGCCGCCGAGTACGCGTTGCCGGCGCTGGTGCAGGCGCCCGCGGACGCGCTCGCCGGCGTGGTCTGAGCCGGCGCTTCGGCGACCGGCCGCCTTGACGCGACCGCCCTGCGAGGCATATAACTGGCGGGGCGCCGCGGGGGCGGCGTCGGGGGACGATCGAGGGGGATCAGGATCGGATGACCGCCGTGGACGCCGCCGTCGAGCAGCGGCCTGTGTTCGAACTGTTCGAGGGCTTCGCGCTCGCCAGCGTGCTCGCGTCGCTCGACGAGTCGGGTCTGCTGGCCGGCCTGGAGGCCGGACCGGTCGCCGCTGCGCCCACGGGCACAGCCGACCCCGACGGGCTGATGCCGGCCACGCTCCGCTATCTGGCGCAGCGCGAGCTGGTCGAGCAGCGCGACGGCGCCTACGCGCTCACGCCGCGGGGCGAGGCGATCGTCAAGGACAAGGGCTACCTCGTCTGGCTCCAAGGCGGATACGGCCACGTGCTCGCCGGGCTCGGCGACTTCATCACCGGCGCGCGCAGATACGGGACCGACGTCGAGCGCGCCGGCCGCTGGGTCGCGGAAGGCTCCGCGCTGATCGGCCGAGACGACGTCGCGCCGTACGCGGTCGAGGTGCTGCAGGGGATCGACTTCACGCATGTCGTCGACCTCGGCTGCGGCAACGCGCGCTTCCTGATCGGCGCCGCGCAGCGCTTCGGCATCACCGGCGTCGGCGTCGACCTCAGCCCCGAGGCGTGCGAGGACGCCGAGCGCAGAATCGCCGACGCCGACCTGACCGGGAAGGTCGTCGTGCGCTGCGGCGACGCCGGCGATCTCGATGCGATCCCCGAGCTGAGGCAGGCCGACCTCGCGGTCGCGCACTTCCTGCTGCACGAGATCTTCGAGCACGGCAAGGAGGCGCTGATCGCCTACCTGACGAAGCTCGGCACGCTGATGCCGTCCGGCGCGCACATGCTCGTCGCGGAGGTGCAGCCGGCGAGCGGCGCGCCCGACGAGCGCTGGCGCCCGGAGTTCACGCTGCTGCACGCGATCATGCGGCAGGAGCTGTTGGACGCAGAGGGCTGGCACGACGCCTTCACCACCGCCGGCTGGTCACGTCATGAGATCCGCGACCTCGGCCTGCCTGGTGCGATCCTCCTGCTGTACCGGAACGACAACGAGAAGGGGGAGTAGGGGGATGTCGGTTCAGGTCGGGGAGCGCTCGGGCGTCGTCGTCACCGAGGGCCTGCCCGTCTTCCAGGAGTTCGCCGGCCACCATGCGCCGGCGCCGATGTTCGTCACGCCGGAGACGGTCCCCGGCGCGCAGATGAGCATCGCCGGCGTCGACGCCGCGCAGCTGATCGGGGCCCCGCACGCCGACCTGCACGTGCACGACGACCACGACGAGATCTACCTGTGCGTCACGCCAGGCTGCCGCTTCACGGTCGAGCTGGACGACGACCGCATCGAGCTGACCTCGCCCGCGTCCGTCCTGATCCCCGCCGGCAAGCACCACCGCCTCGTCGTGCACGAGGTGGCCACCGACACCTGCCCGTTCCTCGGCATCCTGCTCGAGGCGAGGACGTAGACGATGCGGGTCGCGATCATCGGCACCGGCAACATCGGCACCGACCTGCTGCTGAAGGTGCAGCGCTCCTCGTGGCTGGAGTGCGCGCTGTTCTCGGGCCGCAACCTCACGTCCGCCGGCATGAGGACCGCGCGCGATCTCGGCGTGCCGGTCAGCGACCGCTCGATCGATGCCGTGCTCGACATCGCCGACGAGCTCGACCTCGTCTTCGACGCGACCTCCGCGCTCGACGCGCGCCGCCACTGGGAGCTGCTGGAACCGAGGGGCGTCCCGGTGATCGACCTGACGCCGGCGAAGCTCGGCGAGCTGTGCATCCCGGCCCTCAACCTCGCCGAGGCCGCGAACGAGCCGAACCTCTGCATGGTCACGTGTGGGGGACAGGCAGCCGTGCCGCTGGCGGCCTGCGTGGCGGCGACGCACGCGCACGTCGAGTACGTCGAGATCGTCTCCACGAGCGCGTCGCGCTCGGTCGGCCCGGCGACGCGCATCAACATAGACGAGTACCTGGCCACCACGGAGGCGGCCGTCAACCGCTTCACCGGCGTCAGGCGGGCGAAGACGATCCTGATCGTCAACCCGTCGAACCCGCCGATCACGATGCAGAACACGGTCTTCGCGAAGACCGACGAGGCCGATCTCGACTCGCTCACCGCGGCGGTCGAGCAGATGGTCGCGCGCGTGCAGCGCTACGTGCCCGGCTACCGGCTCGTCGTGCCGCCGCTCTACGAGGGCGGACGGATCGCGATGACGGTGCAGATCCGCGGCGCCGGCGACTACCTGCCGGCGTACGCAGGCAATCTCGACATCATCACCTGCGCCGCCGTCGCGGCGGCGGAGGAGCGGGCGCGCGCGAACTGGCAGGACGAAGAGGACGAGGCCGTGGCGGCGACGGGCTGAGTCGGCGACGGCGAGGGGGAGCCGAGGGGGAATGACAGAGATCCTGATCAGCGATCCGACGCTGCGGGACGGCAACCATGCGGTCAGGCATCAGCTGAGCGCGCAGCAGATCCGCAGCTACGCGGCGGCCGCGAACGCGGCGCGCGTGCCGATCGTCGAGGTCGGTCACGGCAACGGGCTCGGCGCGTCCTCGCTGCAGGTCGGGCAGGCGCTGCTGAGCGATCGCGAGATGCTGCGGATCGCGCGCGAACAGCTCACCGATGTGAGGCTGCAGGCGTTCGGGATCCCCGGCTTCGCGAAGATCCCCGACCTCGACGGCGCGCTCGAGGAGGGCGCCGACCTCTTCCGCGTCGGCACGCACTGCACCGAGGCCGACCTCACCGAGCGCCACATGACGTACCTGCGCGAGCGCGGCAAGCCGGTCCACGGCGTCCTGATGATGTGTCACATGACGAGCGTCGAAGGGCTCGTCGAGCAGGCGCGCAAGATGGAGTCCTACGGCGCCGAGGCGGTGATCGTGATGGATTCCGCCGGTGCGCTGCTGATCGACGACGTCCGCCGCCGCGTGTCCGCGCTGCGCGAGGGCACCGGGATGGCGGTCGGCTACCACGGGCACGAGAACGTCTCGCTCGGCGTCGCCAACTCGCTCGCCGCGGTCGAGGAGGGCGCGACGATCCTCGACGGCTGCGCGCGCGGCTTCGGCGCCGGCGCCGGCAACACGCAGCTCGAGGTGCTCGTCGCGGTGCTGCAGCGGCTCGGGCACGAGACCGGGATCGACCTCTACCGGCTGCTCGAAGCGGCCGACCTGGCCGAGCGCGAGCTCGTGCAGACGATCCCGACGACTGATTCGGTGACGATCGTCAGCGGGCTGGCCGGCGTCTTCTCGGGCTATTCGAGACCGGTGCGCCGGATCGCGCAAGAGTTCGGGGTCGACCCGCGCGACGTCTTCTTCGCGCTCGGAAAGCGCGAGGTGATCGCGGGTCAGGAGGACGTGATACTCGAGGTCGCCGCCGAGCTGCGCGCGACGCTCGAGGTCCAGGTCGAGGTCCAAGTTGAGATACGCGAGGGGGTGGCGTGATGGCGATGCGCACTGCGGGGCGCACGACGGAGGAATCGATACGGGGCGGCGCGCCGCTCCCGCCGGTCGGCGCGCAGCCGCCCGCGCTTGCATTGCTCGAGGCGAGCGCGATGACGCCGCACCACGAGGCGCTGGCGCGCCTGCTGTGGCACGCCGAGCAGCTGCGCGAGCCGATCGAGCCGCTGTCCGCCACCTTCCCCGAGCTGGAGCTGTGGGACGCCTACTGCGTGCAGGCGATCGGCCGTCAGCTGCGCACCGCCGAGGGCGAGGAGCTGCGCGGCTGGAAGGTCGGCCTCACGAGCGCGGCGATGCAGGAGATGATGGGCGTCGACCAACCCGACGGCGGCTACCTGCTGGAGTCGATGGTCGTCAACTCGGGCGCGCAGCTGCGCGCCGAGCGCTTCATCGCGCCGCGCGTCGAGGCGGAGATAGCGTTCCTGCTCAAGAGCGGCCTGCAAGGTCCCGGGGTCACGCGCGAAGAGGTGCTGGAGGCGACGCAGGCGTTCGCGCCGGCGCTCGAGCTGATCGACTCGCGCATCGCCGACTGGAGGATCGGGATCGTCGACACGGTCGCCGACAACGCCTCCTCGGGGATGGCCGTGATCGGGGACTGGCACGACGCGGAGGACGTCCGCGTGGAGGAGCTTGGCGTCAGCCTCGCGCTGGGGCCGGAGTGTGTCAGGGGGCGCGGCGACGCGGTGCTCGGCCACCCGGCCGAGGCCGTGGCCTGGCTCGCCGGCATCCTGGCGCAGAGCGGCGAGCGGCTGGAGCCGGGCGACATCGTGCTGCCGGGCTCGGTGGCGCGGGCCGTGCCGATCGCCGCCGGGCAGGCGGCATACGCCACGTTCGACCGCTTGGGGGAGGTGAGCGTGGGCCTTGTCTGAGACCGCGTCTGCTCAGACCAGCGCTCCGCTCTACCAGGTCGACGCGTACTGCCGCCGCTTCCCCGCCACGGTCACGGCCGCATTGGGGGAGGCCGTGCAGCTCGACCGCAGCGCCTTCTATCCGGGGGGCGGCGGTCAGCCGCACGACCGCGGAACCGTGACCGACGGAGCGCGCACCTGGTCGCTGACCGGTGCGCGCTCCAGCGCGGGGGAGACTTGGTATGAGCTGGATGGCGAGGCGCCGCCGGCCGGGACCGAGGTCGAGTGCGAGCTCGACTGGGAGCGCCGCTACGCGCTGATGCGCACGCACACCGCGCTGCACATCCTCTGCGCGGTCGTCTGGCGCGACTACGGCGCGAAGGTCACCGGCGCGAACATGGAGCCGCTGAGGGGGCGCATGGACTTCGAGTTCGAGCACCTGAGCGGGGAGTTCGTGCGCGAGGTCGAGGCCGCCTGCAACGTCGAGGTCGAGGCCGCGCGCGCGACGCGCGTCGACTTCCTCGCGCGCGAGGACGCCGACAAGGACCCGGACCTGATCCGCAACAAGGTCAGCCTGCTGCCGCCGTCGATCCGCGTCGTGCGGGTCGTCGGGATCGACGGGCTCGACCTGCAGGCCGACGGCGGCACGCATGTCGCCGACACGAGTGAGGTTGGACGCATCGCACTGCCCTCGTACAAGAGCAAGGGCAGGATCAACAAGCGCATCGAGCTTCAGCTCGACGCAGACTGACGCACCGACGTAGGGGGATGGCGATGGGGGACGTGCACCGGCCGGTCGACAAGCGCCCGGACTTCCCGGCGATGGAGGAACGGATCCTCGAGCGCTGGCGCGAGGCCCGCACGTTCGAACGCTCGCTCGCCGCGCGCGAGGGCGGGCCGGTCTTCAGCTTCTCCGAGGGGCCGCCGACGGCGAACGGCAATCCCGGCTCGCACCACGTCCTGCTGCGCTCGTTCAAGGACACCTACCTGCGCTACAAGACGATGCGCGGCTTCCACGCGCCGCGCAAGGCCGGCTGGGACTGCCACGGCCTGCCGGTCGAGCTGGAGGTCGAGAAGCAGCTGGGCCTGAACTCCAAGCGCGAGATCGAGACGTACGGGATCGCCGCCTTCAACGAGAAGTGCCGCGAGTCGAACGCCTTCTACATCAGGGCGTGGGAGCGCATGACCGAGCGCGTCGGCTTCTGGATCGACCTTGACGGCGCATTCCGCACCGGCGACCCGGAGTACGTCGAGTCGGTCTGGTGGTCGCTGCACGAGCTGTGGGACAGAGGGCTCATCTACAAGGGCCACAAGGTCGTCCCCTACTGCCCGCGCTGCGGCACCGGCCTCTCCTCGCACGAGACGGCGATGGGCTACGCCGACACCGAGGACGTGACGGCCACGGTGCGCCTGCCGGTCGTCGAGCCGCGCGGCCCGCTGCAGGCGGGCGACAACCTGCTGATCTGGACGACGCAGCCGTGGACGCTGTTCGCCAACTGCGCGGTCGCGATCAGCCCGTCTTTGACCTACGTGCGGGCGAGGGTCGGCGGCGAGACGGTCGTCGTCGCGGAGGAGCGCGTCGAGGACATCCTCGGGGACGCGGCGGAGGTGCTGGAGCGCTTCCCCGGCAGTGCGATCGTCGACACGAGATACGAGCCGCCGTTCGACCGCCTGCCCGACCACGGGCCGAAGGGCCACACGGTGCTCGCCGCCGAGCACGTCGTGCTCGACAAGGGGACGGGCCTCGTCCACACGGCGATGGCGTTCGGCGAGGAGGACTTCGTGCTGTGCGAGCGGCATGGCATCCCGCTCGTGAACCCGGTGCGCGAGGACGGCACCTACGACGAGCGCATCAGCGGCTACGAGGGCGTCTTCGTCGGCGACGCGGTTCCGCAGGTCGTCGCCGAGCTGCACGCTGCCGGCAAGCTGTGGGACACCGAGCCGTACGTGCACTCCTATCCGCACTGCTGGCGCTGCGACTCGAAGCTCCTCTACTACGCGAAGGAGTCGTGGTACATCGCCACGCGCGACCGCCGCCACGACATGCTCGCGCAGAACCAGCGGATCGACTGGCGGCCGGAGCACGTGCGCGATGGGCGCTTCGGCAACTGGCTGCAGGGGAACGTCGACTGGGCGCTCTCGCGCGACCGCTACTGGGGCACGCCGCTGCCGATCTGGGAGTGTGACACGTGCGACGCGCGCCACTGCGTCGGCTCCCTGGCGGAGCTGCGCGAACAGGCCGGCGCGCTGCCGCAGGATCTCCACCGGCCCTACATCGACGAGGTCACGTGGGGCTGCACGGTCGCGGGCTGTGGCGGCTCGATGCACCGCGTGAGAGCGACGATCGACACCTGGTACGACAGCGCCTGCATGCCGTTCGCGCAGTTCCACTACCCGTTCGAGGGCAAGCGCGAGGTCGCGGAGCAGTTCCCGCCGACGTTCATATGCGAGGGGATCGACCAGACGCGCGGCTGGTTCTACACCTCGCTTGCGGTCACGACGCTGATCTTCAGGGACATCCCGTTCAAGCACGCGGTCTGCGTCGGGCACGTGACCGACGCGCACGGCCAGAAGATGTCGAAGTCGCGCGGGAACGCGGTCGACCCGTGGGACGTGCTGAACGAGCACGGCGCCGACGCGTTCCGCTGGTACTACCTCGCCTCGCAGCAGCCGTGGGCCGGCTACCGCTTCTCGGCCGACGCCGTGCACGAGGGGATGCGCGAGCTGCTGGTGCCGCTGTGGACCACGTACGGCTTCTACGTGATGTACGCGAACATCGAGCGCTTCGACGGGTCCGGCGCGCCGCCGGTCTCAGAGCGGCCGGCGCTGGATCGCTGGGTGCTCTCGCGCCTGCAGACGCTGTGCGAGCGGATGCGCGCGCGGATCGACGACTTCGACGCGACGACGGCCGTGCGGCTCGCGGCCGAGTGGGTCGAGGACCTGTCGAACTGGTACATCCGCCTCTCGCGCCGGCGCTTCTGGGAGGGCGACGTCGCCGCGCTCGCGACGCTGCGCGAGTGCCTGGTCGAGACGGCGAAGCTGCTCGCGCCGCCGATCCCGTTCCTCGCCGAGGAGATCTACGGCAATCTGGTCGGCGGCGCGGCCGAGGACTTCGGCGCCGAGCCGGACTCGGTGCACCTGTGCGACTACCCGGAGCCGGTCGAGGCGCTGCGGGATCCGCAGTTGGAGGAGGACATGGCGCTCGTGCGCGAGGCGATCGAGCTGGGGCGCGACGCGCGCGGCAGATCGAAGGTGAAGGTGCGCCAGCCGCTCCCGCGCGTGATCGTCTGCGGCGACGCGCGCGTGGCGGACGCGGTCAGCCGGCTGCGCGAGCTGGTTCTCGGCGAGCTGAACGTGAAGGCGGTCGAGGTCGTCGCGCGCGTCGAGGAGCTGGAGCGCCCGGTCGTGCTGCCGAACCTGCAGAGACTCGGCCCGCGCTGCGGCAGGGACATGCCACAGGTCGTCGCGGCGCTGCGCTCGCGCGACGGCGAGGAGGCGCTGAAGGCGCTGCACGACCACGGCGTGCTGGCCGTCTCCGTCGCGACCGGCGACGAGCTGGATCCCACGCACACGTACGCGCTCGCGGAGAACGACATCATCGTGCGCCACGAGCCGCGCCACGGCCTCGTGCTCTCGACGCGCGGCGCGCTGACGGTCGCGGTCGACACGACGATCGAAGAGCGGCTGCGCCGCGAGGGGCTGGCGCGCGAGATCGTGCGCGTCGTGCAGGCGGCGCGCAGAGAGGCCGGCGTCGGCGTGACCGACCGGATCGAGCTGCGGCTCGCCGGCTCGCCCGACCTGCTCGGCGCGGCCAGGCCG
>JBQCIQ010000111.1:0-6214 GCA_051953595.1 Conexibacter sp.
TCGGCACGCCGCCGAGCGACGGCCCGACCAGGATCGGCAGCGCGACGACGCGCTCGGCCTCCAGCGTCCGCTCGCCCGGCGTGAGCGCGAGCGTCGCGCCGTCGTAGTCGTGCGCGTAGCTGTCGCCGACGAAGCGGATGCCGGCCGCGGCGAGGCGCTCGGCGACGGCGGCGCTGCCGGCGCCGTGGAAGAGGCCGAGCGGCTCGTGCTCCGGCGTGACGAGCGTCAGCTCGGCGTCGCCCACGCCGAGCTCGCGCACGCGCGCCGCGGTCATCAGCGCCAGCTCGTAGAGCGGGAGCGGCCAGGTATGCCCGGGCGGGACGACGAACGCGACCCGGCGCACGAAGCCCTGCTCCAGCTCGCGCACGATCCAGTGCAGGCTCGCCGGATCGGCGTCGGCGAAGAACGTGTGCGCGCGCGGAAGGCCGACGCCGGCGCGCGCGCCGGGCGCGAGCACGAGCGCGTCGTAGGCGATCCGCTCGCCGCCCTCGGTGACGATCTCGCGCGCCTCGCCGTCGACGGCGGCGAGCGCGTCGCGGCGGCGCGTCACGCCGAGGTCGGCGCAGATCTCGTCGAGCTCGTAGCGGCGCGTGGCGTGCGCGCTGAACGGCTCGAGCACCGTGAAGGGCCGGTAGGTCAGCTGCTCCGCCGGGCTGACGAGCGTCAGCGAGAGCGCGTCGCCGGTGAGCGTGCGCAGCGCGAGCAGCGCCTCCACGCCGGCGATCCCGCCGCCGGCGACCACGACGTGCAGCGGGCGGAGCGAGGAGCGGATGGAAGTCATGCCTTCAAGCTAGGCCGACGACGACGACGCGCCATCGGGGGTGTGCCGACCTTGCGAGCGGACGACTACGGACCCGTGCGGCAGCACCAGCAGAGGGCAGGCGGCGCCGCGCACCACGGGCGTGCTGACGCTGCCCAGCAGCGCCCGGCGCAGCGCGCCCTGCTCGCGCGAGCCGAGCAGCAGCAGGTCGAGCTCGTGGCTCGCCTCCAGCAGCTCGGACACGGGATCGGCGGCGTCGATCACCGTCACGCTCACGTCGTCGCGGCCGAACGCCAGCCGCTCCGCCTGAGCCAGCGCCGCGCTCGCCTCCACCGAGCCGTCGTAGGCGACGCCGAGCCGTCGCAGCGGGTGGCTGCCACCGTACCTGCGGCCGTAGCCGGCGGGCGCGACGAGCAGCGCGCACGGCGCACCCTGGAGCGTGCGCTCGGTGACGCTGCCGGGGAAGACGCGTCCGGGCAGGCTGCGGTGGCTGGCGCCGAGCACCAGCGCGTCGGCCTCCTGCTCGTCCGCGAGGCGCCGCAGCCCCTCGGCGGGCGAGCCGGCCTGCACGACGCGGAACGCGCCGGGCGACAGCTCCGGCCAGGCGCCGCGCGCCCCGTCGAGGATGCGGTCGGCGTGGCGACGGTCGTCGCTCTCCAGCATGCGTTGGCCGCCCGCGCCGATCGCCCCGTCGGGGAAGACGAGCGCGACCGCGACGTCGATCGGACCGTCCGCCGTCCCGGCGACGCCGCGCTCCAGCAGCTCGGCGAGCACGCGCGCGAGCGCGAGCGCGTCGGCGCCTCGGTCCGAGCCGTCGTAGCCGACGACGATGCGGTGCATTGGTCCGGTTCCCCTCGAATCGCGTGTGGCAGGCAGTTCGATCCACGCTAGGGGCGACTCCGCCGCGCGGAATCGGCGGCGCGCCGCAGAGCCGATCCGTGGAAACGACGGATCGCGCGACCGTGCGCTCTGCGGTGGCACGGCATCGGCGCGGGCCGCTATCGTCGCCCGCCATGAGCAGCGAGGAGCAGACGGCCGTGCCCGCGTCCGACGCGGCCACGACGCGCGTCGTGATCGCCGACGACCACGCCGTCGTCCGCACCGGCCTGAAGATGGTGCTCGACGCGGAGGCGGGGATTGAGGTCGTCGCCGAGGCCGGCGACGTCGAAGCGGCGCTGCGGGCCGTGCGCGCCTACCACCCGCACGTCCTCGTGCTCGACCTCAACATGCCGGGCGAGCCGAGCCTGCAGGCGATTCCCCGCTTCGTCGAGCAGGCGCCCGAGACCGCGATCGTCGTGCTGACGATGCAGCAGGACCCGGCGTTCGCGCGCGAGGCGCTGCGCTCCGGCGCGCGCGGATACGTGCTCAAGGAGGCGGCCGACGCGGAGCTCGTGCAGGCCGTGCGGATGGCGACCGAGGGCCGCACCTACCTGAATCCGGAGCTGGGCGCGCGGATGGCGGCCGAGCCGCCGCCGAGCGGGCCGCCCGACGACCTCACCGAGCGCGAGCTGGAGGTGCTGCGACTGATCGCGCTCGGCCACACGAACAGCGAGATCGCCTCGCAGCTCTACCTGAGCGTGCGCACCGTCGAGTCGCATCGCGCGCACATCCAGCAGAAGGTGCGCCGCTCCTCCCGCGCCGAGCTGGTGCGCTACGCGCTCGACCACGGGCTGATCGAGGCGGGCGGCGAGTCCTAGGCGACGGCGCGGCCGCTCGCGGCCGCGCGCTGCAGGCGCGCGAGGATCGTCGTGCCTTCCCCCGGAGCGCTCTCGATCGTGAGCGTGCCGTCGGCGAGCCCGACGCGCTCGCGCATGCCGGTGATGCCGAAGCCCTCGCGCGGAAGCGCGGGATCGAAGCCGGCGCCGTCGTCGCGCACCGCCACGTCGACGTGCCCGTCGTGGGCGACGATCTCGATCGCGACGCGGCTCGCGCCGGCGTGCTTGACGACGTTCGTCAGCGCCTCCTGCACGAGCCGGTAGACGGCCGTCTCCAGCTCCGGCGAGAGCCGTGCCTCGTCGGTGCCGAGCGCGACCTCGGTCTCGACCTCCAGCCCCTCGACCGCCGCGACGCGGCTCGCCAGCGACTCGATCGCCGGCTGCAGGCCGAGCTCGTCGAGCGCCGCGGGGCGCAGCTCGGTGATCAGCATGCGCAGCTTCTCGATCTCCGTGCCGATCTGCTCGACGGCGGTCCGCACGGCGCCCTCCAGCGACGCCGCGTCGCTGCGCCGCAAGGCGGAGGAGAGCAGCACCTGGAAGCCGGCGAGCCCCTGCAGCGTCTCGTCGTGCAGCTCGCGCGCCCAGCGGCGGCGCTCCTGCTCGGCGGCGGCCATCGTGCCGCGCATGCGCTCGTGCTCGACCGTCTGCGCGGTCGCGACCGCCGTCGCGGCGCTGGCGGCGAACGACTGCAGCAGCGCCTCCTGCTCGGGGCCGAACTCCTGCTCGGCGCCGATGCGGTCGAACGCGACGAGCACCCCGAGTCCGCGGCTGCGGAACTCCAGCGGCACGAGCAGCGCCGTGTGCGCGCCCGGAACGCCGAGTCGGTCGGACGATATGCGCAGGCGGGTGGCGACGTCGCGGATGCGCTCGGGACGCGTGCCGCGCAGGATCTCGCCCGACGTCGAGCCCTCGACCGGGATGCGGCGCCCGACGACGTCCGGCTCCGCCTCGCCGGCGCACGCCGCGACCTCCATTTCGTCGCCGTCGCGCAGCAGGATCACCATCGCGCGCGCGTCGACCAGTGCGCGTCCGCGCTTGACGATCAGCTCCAGCACGCGGTCGAGCTGCGTCTCCGCGCCGATCGCGCGGGCGATCGCGGTCGTCGCCTCGAGCCCCTGGACGACCTGCTCCAGCTCGTCGCGGCGCCGCTGGAGGCGCTGGTAGAGGTTGGCGTTCTCGATCGCGACGGCCGCCCAGTCGGCGAGGATCACGGCCGTCTGCTCGTCGGCCGCGTCGAAGTCGCCGCCCTGCTTGTCGGTCAGGTACAGGTTGCCCCACGCGTTGCCGCGGATCACGACCGGCACGCCGAGGAAGCTGTGCATCGGCGGGTGGTTCGCCGGGAAGCCGTACGAGCGCGGATGCGTGTGCAAGTCGTGCAGGCGCAGCGGGGTGGGCTCCTGGATCAACAGGCCGAGGATGCCGCGGCCGTGCGGCAGGTCGCCGATCGCGCGGTGCGTCTCGGCGTCGATCCCGCGCGTGACGAAGCGCGCGAGCGCCTGGCGCGACTCGTCGAGCACGCCGAGCGCGGCGTAGCGCGCCCCGGTCAGCTCGCGCGCGACGTCGAGCACCTGCGCGAGCAGCGTCTCGAGGTCCCGCTCGGAGACGAGCGAGCGACCGACCTCGATCAGCCGGCTCAAGCGCTGGTCGTCGAGCTGCTCGCCGATGATCGCGTCGTCGCGGTTCATGCAGGCCCCGTAGCGCAGACAGTACACCGCGCGGAACCGCCCGCGAGCGCTGCGACGCGCCCGCTACGGCCGCGGTGGGTAGACGCCCGCAAGCGCGATGATGAAGGTGATCGGCAGCCGCCCGGCCGGCGCGCTGTCGTTGCGCAGGTCCGGCAGCGCGAACGTGTCGAGCCCGTCGCCGCCGTAGGTCGTCCCGATCAGGCTGTAGAGCGGCGCGTGCTCGGAGATCGGCAGCAGCTGCCCGTGGCAGCGGGCCCAGCCGCGCGGCGCGAAGTCCCCACCGAACATGCGTATCTCTCCCAGGTAGGGCTCTGCCATGCGCTGCGCCTCCCACTCGCTCCCTGCAACTCGGTTCCCGCCGGCACGCTATCGCGCATCGTCATGTACCGCAAAGCGGTTTGACTGGTGCACCGAGTTTTGCGTAATCGTGCGGACGTCAGGCGCGACGGACACTACGAGCGCGGCGAGAGGATCATGAGCGGGATCGTCCGCCCGGCCCGCGCCTGGTACCCGGCGAAGCCGGAATAGGTGGCGACGCAGCGCGGCCACAGCCGCTCGCGCTCCGCCTCGCTCGCCACGCGCGCGTGGACCCGCAGGCGGCGCCGCCCGACCTGCACGGTCGTGTCCGGGTTCGCGCGCAGGTTGTGGAACCACGCCGGGTGCTTCGGATAGCCGCCCTTGGAGGCGACGAGCACGAGGTCGTCGCCGTCGCGCGTGTAGACGAGCGGGCTGGTGCGTCTGACGCCGCTGCGCGCGCCGACGTGGTCGAGCAGCAGCATCGGCGGCAGCCCCGGCGGCCGGTGGCCGAGGCGGCCGCCGCTCGCGCGGTAGAGCGCGACGTGCGCGCCCGTCAGTCGGTTCAGCAGCGGCCAGGAGCGGTCGACGAGCGCGTTCGGCATCGGCGCGTGACTCTACGCGCCGCCGCGCGCGCGGGCGGCGGTCATCTCATCCTGTCGAGCCTGCGTGCGTACGCTTCGAGCCTCGCCGTCTTGTCCTTCGACCAGGTCGAGCCTTCCATGCGCAGCATCAGCTGTTCGTGCCACCTGTCGTTGCCCGGCGTGTTGCCGCGAACGGCGAGGATGTAGGCGACGAGTTCTTCGTATTCGCGGCCGGAGAGGACGTCTCTCCATGCCGGCATGCCCGGTTCGCCGTCCGCGATCGTGTAGCGGATCCTGGTCTCGCTGAGGGCGCCGGCGTGGTCGAGGTTGTAGCGCCTGCCCCTCGCGCCGGCGTCCCTGAGCGTGTGGCAGCCGGCGCACAATTCGTTGAAGCGGGCGCGGGCGTAGGTCCAGCGGTCCTGCTTGACGTGCTGGACCTGCACGACCTTTCTCGCGCTGCTGGCGACGGTGCTCGAGGCAGCGTCGGACTTGCTGCTGTTGCCGCAGCCCGCCGCCACGGCGACTGTCGCCAGTGCGGCCAGCAGGCACGCGAGCAGCGGCGGCGCCCTGCGCCGCAGCAGCCGGCCGTCAATCCCCTTCGGCATCCCGTCCCCCTCGCTTCCGATCGTTCCCCCGTCGGGCGCGTCGCGCGGCGCGCGCGTCTCCGAGCCGCCGGTCAGGATCTCAGGTTTTCGGGGGCGCTGCAGGATCAACCGTCACCGCCGCGGCGTCGGCGGAGGCCTCCCGCTCCGCCGGGCGCGGCACGAGCAGAAGCGAGCATGGCGCCTCCCGCATCAGCTCCTCGCCGGTGCTGCCGACGACGAGCCGCGAGAACGGGCCCCAGCGGCGCGATCCGACCACGAGCAGGTCCGCGCCGGCGGCGGCGCTGGCCAGCTCATCCGCCGGGTCGCCGACGCGCAGCTCGGTCGCGAGACCCGGCATGCGCTCCCCCAGCTCGGCCAGCAGCCGCTCGCTCTGCTCGCGGTGCGCGCCGACCAGCTCGTCCCACTGGACCAGCTCGATCGCCATCCCGGCCGGCGCGACGGTCGCGGGCAGGCGGTCGTCGACGACCCCCCCGGCCGGCAACGCGGCGCCGCGGGCGCCGGCGCGCGCGTGCGCGCGCGCCCGTGCCGCGGCCGCCGCGGGCGAGCGGTCGACGCCGACGACGATGGGCCG
>JBQCIQ010000112.1:0-4266 GCA_051953595.1 Conexibacter sp.
CACCCTCGCGCGCCGCCGCGGCGCGAGCTGGTGGATCGGCTCGATCAGCGCCCGCCCGGCGCGCACCGTGCGGGTGCCGCTGCGGTTCCTGGAGGCGGGCCACCGCTACACCGCCACGATCACGGCCGACGCGCCCGACGACGGCCTCCAGCGCAGCGTCCAGTCCGTCGACGCCTCCGACACGCTCACGCTGCCGCTCGCAGCTGACGGCGGCGCCGTCGTGACGCTGGATCCCTGACGCGCAACCTTCCGGAGCGGTCGCCGTTGAAGCGGCGAGACAACGACTCTGGGAGGCAGCCTTGTCCATGTTCCGCATCCCGCGGCGGCGTCCGTCCGCCGCGATGATCGTCGCCTGCTGCGCGCTGTTCGTCGCGCTCGGCGGCACCTCGTTCGCGCTCGCCGTCGGCTCCGTCGGCTCGGTGCAGATCCGCGACGACTCGATCCGCAGCATCGACGTCCACAACCACTCGCTGAGAGGGCACGACATCGCGCCCGACAGCCTCGGCGGCGGCGCGATCAAGGAGGAGACGCTGGACACCTCAAAGCTCGACGCGTCGCACATCGGCGTCGTGCCGCAGGCCAGAACGGCGCTCGAGGTGCAGAAGGACGGCCTCAGCCTGCAGGTGTTCGTCGCGGCCGACGGCGGCCGTTCAAACGCGCGCGGCGTGACGAGCGTGCAGAAGACCGGGACCGGGCGCTACGAGGTCTTCTTCGACCGTGGCGTCGACCAGTGCGTGTACGCCGCGACGTTGAGCGGCTTCGTCAACGCAAATCCCGGCATGGCGGGCACCGGCGAGATCTCCGCGCAGAGCCAGGGAGGAGCCGTGCTCGTGCAGACGGCGAACAGCGACGGCAGACAGGCCGACCGCGACTTCCATCTGATCGTCTCCTGCTGAGCGCGCGCGTCAGGCGGAGGGCGGCGCCGGGCGCCGCTCCTCCGTCGGCACGACGCCGTCCTCGTCGGCGAGCGTCGGAGGCGGCCAGGGGCCGAACCAGTTGTCGCGCGCGCCGTCGAGCGTGACGACGGAGCCGCTGAAGGCGCGGCCGAGCGGCGAGGCGAGCAGCGCGACGAGCCAGGCGTGCTCGATCGGCCGCCCCAGCCGCTGCAGCGGGACCGTGCGCGCGGCGCCCGCGCGCACGACGTCCGGGTACTTGTCGAGCGCTTCGGTCTCGAAGTGGCCCGCGGCGAGCGCGACGACGGCGATCCCGTCCGCGGCCCAGCGCTCGGCCCACGCGCGCGTCAATCCCTCCACGGCGGCGCGCGCGGCGCTCGAGTGCGTCATGCCCGCGAGGCCGTGATGCGGCGACAGCGTGACGTTGAGGATCGTCCCGCGTCTCGCCGGCCGCATGACGCGCTCGGCCACCAGTTCCGTCATGCGCGTCGTGCCGCCGACGTTGAGGCGGAAGACGGCTTGCCAGCCCTTCGCCGCGATCGCCTCCGCCGGCACGAAGTACTGGCCGCCGGCGTTGTTGACGAGCACGTCGAGGCGGCCGTGGCGCTCCAGCACGGCGTCGAGGATCGCCGCCGCCGAGTCGTCGTCGCGGATGTCCCCGACGACGGTCGACGCGCTCGGGCCGATCTCGGCGGCCGCCGCGTCCAGCACCTCCGTGCGGCGTCCGGCGAGGACGACCTGCGCCCCGCAGCGCGCCAGCTCGTGCGCGGCTGCCTTGCCGAGCCCGGTGCCGCCGCCGGTCACCAGAGCAACCTGGCCGTCGAGCAGGCCGGGGGCGAAGATCTCGGACGGCCCCGCCGCGCTCACGCGCGCACCTTCGCCCTGCGCAGCGCCACCAGCCCGCTCAGCAGGTAAAGGACGACGATCCCGAGGCAGACGAACTTGACCGTCGCGAACGCGGTCGCGATCGCAGGCGCGTGGTCGCCGCCGTGGCCGCCGAGCACGAGCAGCAGGAAGACGTCTTCGCCCGCGTCGCACGCCGCCCCGACGAGCGGCAGCAGGCCGATGCGCGCGCCGAAGCGCGCGAGGCCGTCGACCCCGCGCCGCGCGAGCGCGTCGCGCAGCCCGCGCACGGCGAGCCACAGGAACGCGGCGTAGGTGACGAGGTAGAGGAAGTCGAGCCACAGCGACACGCGCGCTGCGTCGCGGCCGGACGACCCCCACTGGCCCAGGATCTCGGCGGCGCGCGCCGAGGTGCGCGCCAGCTCGAAGCCGACGATCCCCGGACCGCCGGTCTTCGTCATCTGCCGGTCGATCGCGGCGAGGACCGCGAACAGCACGAGCGACGCGATCCCAAGGATCCAGAGCGCGCGGCGGCGGGTCATGCGCGGCAGCTTCGCAGGCAGGCGGGCGCGCGAACGCCGGTTCAGGCGGCCGCCGGCAGCGTGAAGCGCACGCGGGTCCCGCGGGGCTGGGCGGGCTCGAGCCAGATGCGGCCGCCGTGGGCCTCGACGATCGCGCGGGCGATCGCGAGGCCGAGGCCGGCGCCGTCGGACGAGCGCGCGGCGCCGTCCTCGCCGCCGCGGTAGAAGGGCTCGAACACGCGCTCGCGCTCCGCCGCCGGCACGCCAGCGCCGTCGTCGACGACCTCGACCTCGACCTCGCCGGAGCCGTCGCGCGCCGGCGCGGCGCGCACGACGACGCTGCCGTCCGCCGGCGTGTGGCGGATCGCGTTGACGATCAGGTTGAACAGCACGCGCTGCAGCTTCTCCGCGTTCGCGTGCGCGGTGAGAGCCGGCGCCGCCTCGGCCGCCACGCTCACGCCCCGCTCGTCCGCCTGCGCACGCAGCGCCGCGACCGTCTCGCCCACCAGCTCCCCCACCTCCACCTGGTGCATCGACCACGCGATCTCCCCCGCCTCCAGCCGCGACAGCTCGAACAGGTCGTCGATCAGCACGCTGAGTGCCGCCACGTGCGTGCGCATCTCGCGCAGGTAGCGCTCGCGCGTCTCCCCCGTCGCGACGCCGTCCTCGACCGCGTCGACCAGCAGCCGCAGCGACGCGAGCGGCGTGCGCAGGTCGTGCGAGACGGCGGCGATCAATCGGCGCCGCGCCTCGTCGACCTCGCGGTGCATCGCCTCGACGTCGTCCACCACGCCCTGCGCAAGCAGCTGCGCGGCGCGCACGGCCACCACGCCGGCGACGCCCGCCATCGCGGCGATCACGAGCGCGTCGTGGTGGGAGACGAACATCGCCATCACGCCGACCCACACCGCCGCCACGACCGTCGCGACCGCCAGCACCGCGCCGAGCGCGAGCTGGCGCGAGAGCGACCCGACCTGCGCGCGCCGCGCCGTCGCGAGGTGCGCCGCGGCGAGCATCCCGGCCGCGACCGCGGCCAGCAGCAGGAACGTCGTCCACGCGCCGTGCCAGCCGTAGACGCCGCCGACGATCGCGGCGCCGGCGAGACAGGCGGCGAGCGCGACGAGCGCGGAGCGCAGCAGCGGCCTCATGCGCCGAAGCGGTAGCCGACGCCCCACACCGTCTCGATGAAGCGCGGTCTCGCCGGGTCGGGCTCGAGCTTCGCGCGCAGCCGCCGCACGTGCACCGTCACGGTCGAGGTGTCGGTGTAGAAGTCGTAGCCCCACACCTGCTCCATCAGCTCGTCGCGCGAGAAGACGCGCCCCGGCCGCGCCGCGAGGAAGCGCAGCAGCTCGTACTCGCGCATCGTCAGCGGCAGCTGCTCGCCGTCGAGCACAACGGTGCGCGCCGCCTGGTCGATCGTCAGCGGGCCGTGGACGATCGGCTCCAGGTCCGTGCCGTCGTCGAGCGCCGCCCCGCCGCGGGCGGCGCGTCGCAGCACCGCCTCCACGCGCGCGACCAGCTCCGCGGGCGAGAACGGCTTGACGACGTAGTCGTCGGCGCCGCGCCGCAGGCCGATCAGGCGATCGGACTCCTCCGCGCGCGCCGTCAACAGGATCACCGGCACCGGCTCCCCGGGCTGCTCGTGCAGGCGCCGCATCACCTCGATGCCGTCGAAGCCGGGCAGCATCACGTCGAGCACGACGAGGTCGGGTCGGTGCTGCCGCGCCACCTCCACAGCGGCGGGCCCGTCGAACGCCTCGCGCGTCGCGAAGCCCGCGCGCGCGAGGTAGCGCGCGACGACCTCGACGATCGTCGGCTCGTCGTCGACGACGAGGACGGTGCCGCTGCTCTGTTCGGCCATCCCGACGATTCTCTCCCCCGGCGCGGCGCTAACCGAAAGTGAAGGCATAGCCCTGCACCCCCGCTTCCGGTTCAAGCCGCAAGAGGTGGTGGCCGACGCGCGGCAGGTTGACGAGTTCGTAGAGACGCTGCCCCTTTCCAGTGACGAC
>JBQCIQ010000113.1:0-5686 GCA_051953595.1 Conexibacter sp.
AGATGGTGACCTTCTCGATCGACGGTCGCGAGGTGACCGCCCCGGCGAACAGCATGCTGGTCGACGGCGCCAAGTACGGCGACGTCGAGATCCCCGTCTTCTGCTACGAGCCGAAGCTCGGCCAGCCGGTCGGCGCGTGCCGCATGTGCCTGGTCGAGATCGAGGGCATCCCGAAGCTGCAGACCGCCTGCTCGACGCCGGTCAAGGACGGCATGGTCGTCCACACGCAGACCGCGCGTGTAAGAGAGGCGCAGAACTCGGTCGTCGAGTTCCTGCTCGTCAACCACCCGCTCGACTGCCCCGTCTGCGACAAGGGCGGCGAGTGCCCGCTGCAGGACATCACGTTCGGCTGGGGACGCGGCATCTCGCGCATGGTCGAGCCGAAGCGCCACTTCAAGAAGCCGCTGGAGCTGTCGCCGCTGATCGCGATCGACCGCGAGCGCTGCATCCTCTGCTACCGCTGCGTGCGCTTCTCGCAGGAGGTCTCCGAGGACTACCAGCTGATCCTGCACGAGCGCGGCGCGCACTCGTACGTCGGCACGTTCGACGCGCATCCGTACGTCGCGCCGTTCAGCGGCAACATCATCGAGCTGTGCCCGGTGGGTGCCTTGACCTCCCGGCCGTACCGCTTCCGCGCGCGGCCGTGGGACATCGAGGGCGCCGGCACGGTCTGCACGCTGTGCCCGTCGCAGTGCAACGTCGAGCTGACGGTGCGTGACGAGCGCGTGCTGCGCGTGCTGGGCCGCGACCACAGCGAGGTCGACGACGGCTGGCTGTGCGACAAGGGCCGCTTCGCGTACCAGGCTGTGCATTCCGAGGAGCGCGTGGTCGAGCCGCTGGTGCGCGACGGCGACGCGCTGCGGCCGGCGTCGTGGGAGCGCGCGCTTTCGGCGGCCGCTTCTGCGTTGGGCAAGGCGCGGGGGTCGGTGGGCGCGCTGGCGGGTGGCGGGACCACCAACGAGGAGGCGTTCCTGCTGCAGCGGCTGGTGCGCGAGGGGCTTTCGTCTGGCGATCTGGACTCACGCGTGGGCGGCGTGGTGCCGCTTGACGTGCAGCGTGCTTTGGCGGCGCCCACGCTCCAGGCGACGGTGCCGGACTTGGAGTTCGCGCACACCGTGCTCGTGCTCGGCACCGAGCCGGTCGACGACGCTCCGATCCTCGACCTGCGGATCCGCAAGGGCGTGCGCCGGCGCGGCGTCCGTCTCGCCGTGGCGACCCCTCGTCCCTCGTCGCTCGACCGCAACGCGAGACTGTGGCTGCGCTACGCGCCGGGCGCCGAGCACGCGTTCTTGGCCGCGCTGGAGGCCGCGTTGGGCGCGTCTGGCGACGTGGACTCGCTCTGCGCCGCCGCCGACGCGGACCCGAAGGCGGTCCGCGCCCTGGCGGACCTGCTCGGCGACGGCGAGCGCGGCGACGTGGTGATCCTGTGGGGCGAGCGCGTTGGCGCCGAGGCGCTGCCGGCGCTCCTGAACGTCGCCGGTCGGCTCGGGCTGGCGGACCGCGAGGGCGCTGGCCTGCTGGAGGTCCCGTGCTCCGCCAACGGACGCGGTCTCCGCGAGGCGGGCTTCCAGCCGAACGCGGGGCCGGGCCTCGCTGATGCTCCGGCCGCCGGCCGGTCTGTACAGGAGATCGCGCAGGCCGCCGCCGACGGCGACCTGGCCGCGCTGTATCTCCTGCACGTCGACCCGGTCCGTGACCTCGCCGACGCGCCTCTGTGGCGCCGCGCGATGGCCCGCGCCTCGACGGTCATCGCCCACGCGTCATTCCTCACGGACGAGCTGCGCGAGCACGCGACCGTCGTCTTCCCCGCCGAGTCCTACGCCGAGAAGGAAGGCACCGTCACGCACCCCGACGGTCGCCTCCAGCGCCTGCGCCCCGGCATCGGCCACCCGGGCTCGGTCCGCTCGGAGTGGTCGATCCTGGCCGAGGTGGAGCGAGCTGTGTGCGCGAGAGTCGGAATAGCCGACACTGATGCACACAGATCGCCGCTCACGGGCCCGATGGCGAGCCAGCAGCTGTTCGAGGCGGTGCCGTTCTATGCGGGATTGACGCTGGAGGAGATCGGCGGGCGCGGCGTGCGCTGGCAGGAGCGCGACGCGGCGCAGGCCGTGCCGGAAGGACCGGCGACGTTCGAGACCGGCACGCCCGCGGCGGCGCCGTCCGCCGACGGCGCCCTGCGCCTCGGCACGTTCCGCTCGATCTGGGCGTCCCCCGAGGGCGAGCACGCGCCGGCGCTGAGGTTCCGCGCGCGCAGCGCGACCGTCGAGGTCAGTCCGGCCGACGCCGAACGGCTCGGCATCGAGAACGGAGAGCGTGTGCGCCTGAGCGGCGGGGACGGGACGGTCGAGGCCCGCGTGGCCCTGCGTGGCAACGCCCCGGCCGGGACCGTCTTCCTCGATGCGGGTCTTTCGTCCGGCGGTGCGTCGGAGTTGACGGGTGAGACGGTGACGGTGGAAGCCGCGAAGGTGGAGGTGCCCGCATGACCACCGTCCTCGCCACCGTCGGCTACGCCGAGTCCTGGTGGATCCAGATCCTCAAGTCGCTGATCATCTTCATCGTCGGGTTCAGCATGGTCCCGCTCGCGCTGATGATGGACCGCAAGCTGATGGGCCGCTTCCAGAACCGCTTCGGCCCCAACCGCGTCGGCCCGTTCGGCGCGCTCCAGCCGATGGCGGACATCTTCAAGCTGCTCGTCAAGGAGGAGTTCCGCCCGCGCACCGCGACCGGCTTCTTGTTCGCGCTGGCGCCGGCGATCTCGATCATCACCGCGTGCGTCGCGTTCGCGATCGTGCCGTTCGGCAACACGGTCGACATCTTCGGCACGCAGGTCGGCCTGTACGGGATCGACCCGTCGATCGGCGTGCTGTTCGCGTTCGCCTTCAGCGCGATCGCCGTCTACGGGCTCATGCTCGGCGGCTGGGCGTCCGGCTCGAAGTACAGCTTCCTCGGCGCGATGCGCTCGGCCGCGCAGCTGATCTCCTACGAGGTCTCGATGGGGCTCTCGCTCGTCGGCGTGATCATCACCTGCGGGACGCTGTCGCTGACGGAGATCGTCGGCCACCAGGACAGCGCCGGCATGTGGCTGTTCATCCCGCAGTTCGTCGGCTTCGTCGTCTTCATGGTCGCCGCGTTCGCGGAGACGAGCCGCCCGCCGTTCGACCTCCCCGAGGCCGACGCGGAGCTCGTCGCCGGCTACAACACCGAGTACGGCGGCGGTCGCTTCGCGCTCTACTACGCGGCCGAGTACTTCCACATGGTGATCGCCTCCGGCATCGCCGTAACGATGTTCTTCGGCGGCTGGCTGCTGCCGTTCGGCATCGACCCGCCGACGTGGGTCGACCCGATCGTGGTGCTTGTGAAGATCACGCTCGTGGTCGCGATCTTCGTGTGGGTGCGCGCGACGCTGCCGCGCCTGCGCTACGACCAGCTGATGTCGCTCGGCTGGAAGGTCCTGCTGCCCCTGGCCACGGCCAACGCGCTCGTGACCGCGATCGTCGTGACGGTGGTCGACTGACATGCCAGATACCTTTGAGATCAGACGCTGGGCGCCGCCCGGCGACACCGCGATCGCCGTGCAGCGCGGGCCCGCGCCCGGCGGCGCCGGCGGGCTCTACCGCGCGTTCGGCGAGACGCTGCGCGGGCTGAAGACGACGTTCGGCCGCCTCGTCGAGGGCACGTACGTCTACCAGTACCCGGAGGAGAAGATCCCCGTCTACCCGCGCTTCCGCGGGCGCCACAAGCTGCACCGCTTCGAGGACACGGGGCTGGAGAAGTGCGTCGGCTGCTCGCTGTGCGCGGCCGCCTGCCCGGCCGACTGCATCCGCGTCGTCGCGGCCGAGAACACGCCCGAGCAGCGCGTCTCCGCCGGCGAGCGCTACGCGGCCGTCTACGAGATCAACCTCTCGCGCTGCATCTTCTGCGGCTACTGCGAGGTTGCATGCCCGTTCGACGCGATCACGATGGGCCACGACTTCGAGCTGTCCGACTACAACCGCGACGACCTCATCTTCACGAAGGAGATGCTGCTCGCCGAGCCGCTGGAGCGCACGCCGCTCCGCACCGAGGACGAGTAGCCGCCGCAATGTCCGCCATCGTCTTCTTCATCGCCGCCATCGGCGCGATCGCAGGCGCGATCGGCGTCGTCGCGCTGCGCAACCCCTTCTACAGCGTGCTCGCGCTCGTCGGTCACCTGCTCAGCCTCGCCGCCCTGTTCCTGCTGCTGCGCGCGGAGTTCGTCGCGGCCGCGCAGGTCGTCGTCTACGCCGGCGCGGTGATGGTGCTCTACCTGTTCGTCGTCTCCTACATCGGCGGCGGCTCGCTCCAGCAGCTCACGCCCGGCGGCGCCTCACTGCGCACGATCGCGGGCGGCGCGGTGCTGGCGCTGTTCGCCGAGCTGGCGATCGCCGTGCTCGGCTCGGGCCTGAAGGCGATCTCCGGCGACGGCGCGCCGTACGTGCCGGGCTTCGGCACGCCCGCGCAGATCGGCGAGGCGCTGCTGACGAAGTTCCTGTTCCCGTTCGAGGTCGCCTCGCTGCTGCTGCTCGTGGCGGCGGTCGGCGCGGTTGTGCTCGCGCGGCGGCGGGCGGGGACCACGCTCGGCGACGAGCCCGAGGACGCGACGCGCTGGATCACGCCCCGCTCGCTCTTCAGCGGCACGATGGCCGAGGCGGTCGGCGCGGTGAAGACGCCCGAGGAGAAGGTCTGATGAGCATCGCCTGGTACCTCGTCGTCAGCGCGCTGATCTTCTGCATCGGCGCCGGCGGCGTGCTCGTGCGGCGCAACCCGCTCGTGATCCTGCTGTGCCTGGAGCTGATGCTGAACGCGGCGAACCTCGCGCTGATCGCCTTCGCGCGGATGCACGGCAACAACGACGGCCAGATCTTCGCGCTGATCGTGATGGTCGTCGCCGCCTGCGAGGTGACGGTCGGCCTCGGCCTGATCGTCGCGATCTTCCGCCGCCGCCTGCCGATCGACGTCGACGAGCTGCGGGAGCTTCAAGGATGAGCACGACCACCTGGGCCTGGCTGGTCCTCCTGTTCCCGCTGCTGGGCACGCTGATCAACGGGCTCGGCTACACGCGGCTCGGCCGCGGCGGCGCGGGCGTGATCGGCACGGCGTCGATCGGCCTCGCGTTCGTCTGCGCGCTCGGCGCCCTCTTCAGCCTGCAGGGCCACAGCGCCGAGCATCGCGAGCTGACGTCGTCGCTGTGGGACTACGCCGTCACCAACGGCGACGTCGACGCGAAGCTGTCGATCCTCGTCGACCCGCTGAGCGTCTACATGATGCTCGTCGTCACCGGCATCTCGACGCTGATCCACCTCTACAGCGTCAGCTACATGAAGGGCGACCGCGGCTACGCGCGCTACTTCGCGTACCTCAACTTCTTCGTCTTCTCGATGCTCGTGCTGGTGCTCGGCGGCAACTTCCTGATGCTGATCGTCGGGTGGGCCTTCGTCGGCGCGGCCTCCTACCTGCTGATCTCGTTCTGGTACCGCCGCGGCACCGCGACGGCGGCCGGCATCAAGGCGTTCGTGATCAACGTCGTCGGCGACGTCGGCCTCGTGCTCGGCACGTTCTTCCTCCTGCGCTACGCCGGCACGCTCGACTTCCTCGGCACGTTCACGCACGCGGAGGCGATCGGCTCCGCGCACCAGGGCGCGCTGACCGCGGGCCTGATCTTCATGCT
>JBQCIQ010000114.1:0-5290 GCA_051953595.1 Conexibacter sp.
AAGTTCGGCACCGAGGAGCAGCGCCGGCGCTTGCTGCCGCGCATGGCGACCGGCGAGATCCGCGCCGCCTTCTCGCTGTCGGAGCCCGAGCTGGGGTCCGACGTCCAGGCGATCAAGACGAGCGCCCGCAAGCGCGACGACGGCCGCTGGGAGATCAACGGCCAGAAGATGTGGGTCACCAACGGCCTGCGCTCGACGCTGGTCTTCGTGCTCGTCAAGACCGACCCGAACGCCGAGAAGGCCCACCAGGGCATGACCTGCTTCATCGCCGAGAAGGAGCCCGGCGCGACCGAGAACACCGGCGACTACGCCGGCCTGACCGTGCCGCCCAAGATCAAGAAGCTCGGCTACAAGGGCGTCGAGTCGACCGAGCTGGTCTTCGACGGCTACCGCTGCCCGGCGGAGAACATCCTCGGCGGCGAGGAGGCCGGCCTCAACAAGGGCTTCCCGCAGATGATGGACGCGCTGGAGCTGGGCCGCGTGAACGTCGCCGCGCGCGGCGTCGGGATCGCGCAGCGGGCGCTGGAGCTGGCGCTGCGCTACTCGCAGGAGCGCAAGACGTTCGGCAAGCCGATCGCCCAGCACCAGGCGATCCAGTTCAAGCTCGCCGACATGGCGACGCAGGTCGACGCGGCGCGCCTGCTGACGAACCGCGCGGCGCGCATGAAGGACGCCGGCGAGCGCTCCGACATCGAGGCCGGCATGGCGAAGCTGTTCGCCTCCGAGGCCGGCCGCTTCTGCGTCGAGGAGGCGTTCCGCATCCACGGCGGCTACGGCTACTCGAAGGAGTACGAGATCGAGCGCCTGTACCGCGACGCGCCGCTGCTGCTGATCGGCGAGGGCACGTCCGAGATCCAGAAGATGGTGATCGGCCGGAAGCTCTTGGAGCGCCACAAGATCTAGAGTCCCGGCCCTGACCTCCGCCACGGACACCAGAAGCCTCATCGAGCAGGGCGTGCGGAACTTCCTCGCGGAGGTTCCCGCCCTGCAGCCGCTGAGACTCGTCGTCGGACTGGAGCTGCGCGGCCGCGGCGACGTGCAGCTCTACCGCGTCGAGCTGCCGGGACCGAAGGTCTCGAAGGACATCGCCTCCGACGCGAAGGTGCGGCTGGAGGTCACCCGCTCGCACTTCAACGAGCTTGCGGCCGACGGCAGCGTCAAGCACTGGCGCGCGGCGTTCGAGCACGGCGACGCGAGAGCCACCGGCGTCGAGCAGATCCTCAGACTGATTCGCCAGGTGGTGGAGAAGCAGGAGGAGCGCTCCCGCACCCGCAAGGCGCGGGGCTAGCCCGCTCCGGCCGCTCTCGCCGCGCTCTCCAGCCGCTCCGCCTCGTCGCGCTCGCGGCCGCGGCGGTGGAAGAAGGCGCCGAAGCACCCCGCGAGCGTCGTGACGACGGTGATCGCGTACAGCTCCATGAAGACGTCGAGCACGCGGGCGGCGTCGGTGATCGGGTTCTGGATCGAGGACGACACCGTCAGCAGCTGCGTCGCGGTCCAGAAGAGCGCGCTGCCGAACGTTCTGACCTGCGTCTGCGGCGCGTGGCGCTCGAACAGCAGCGCGAGCACCGCGCAGACGAGCGTCACGATCACCGACAGCAGCGCGATCGCCACCACGCGGTCGCGCAGGTGCCGGTGCGTCGCGGTGCGCGCGCGCACGACGTCGTAGAGGTCGCGGAAGAGGGCAGCGAGGGCGCGATGCGGCATCCGCGGAGTCTCGCGCTCGCGGCGGTCGGATCGCGCGGCGCTACGCTGAGCGCATGAGCGCGATCCCGCCCGAGGTGGGGCTGCGGATGCCGGCCGAGTGGGCGCCGCACGAGCGCACGCTGATCGCCTGGCCGGCGCGCGAGGCGGCGTGGCGCGGCGCGACGATCGAGCAGGCGCGCGACGTGACCGCGCAGGTCGCCGCCGCCATCGCCGCGTTCGAGCCGGTCACGCTCGTGGTCGATCCGGCGCACGCGAAGGACGCGAGGAAGCGGGTCCCGCGCAAGGGCGTCGAGCTGTTCGAGGCGCCGCTCGACGACTCGTGGCTGCGCGACTCGGGGCCGCTGGTCGTCCTCGGGCTCGACGGCCGCCGCGCCGGCATCGACTTCCGCTTCAACGCGTGGGGCGAGGCGTTCACGCCCTACGACAAGGACGCCGCGATCGCCGCCCGCCTGCTGGAGCACCTGGGCATCGAGCGCTTCGCCTCGCCGCTCGTGCTGGAGGGCGGCTCGATCGCGGTCGACGGCACCGGGCGACTGATCGCGACCGAGCAGTGCCTGCTGAACCGCAACCGCAACCCGCTGCTCGACCGCGCCGAGATCGAGCGGGAGCTGAGCGCGCACCTCGGGATCGAGCAGGTCGTGTGGCTCGGGCGCGGGCTCGTCGAGGACGCCGACACCGACGGTCACGTCGACAACGTCTGCGCGTTCCTCGCTCCGCGCCGTGTGCTGCTGCAGACGACCGCAGGCGACGACGATCCCAACGCAGCCGCGGCCGAGGAGAACGCGCGCCGCCTGATCGCCGCGGGGATCGAGGTCGAGCGCTGGGAGCTGCTGCCGCGCACGACGCGCGCGGACGGCAGCGTCGTCGCGATCCCCTACGTGAACTTCTACCTCTGCGACGGCGCGGCGATCGTGCCGCTCGGCGAGCAGGATCCGGACATGGACGCCGAGGCGCTGACGCGGCTCGCCGCGCTGCTGCCCGGCCGCGAGATCGTCGGGGTCCCTGGCAGAGTGCTCGCGCTCGGCGGGGGAGGCGTGCACTGCATCACGCTGCAAGTGCCGGCGGCCGAGACCGCCTGAGCTGAGCGCCTACCCGGCGTCCGACAGCGCGCGCGCCAGCAGCTCGCGCAGCGTCTCGCGCTCCTCGGCGCTCAGCGTCGCCAGCACCTCGTCCTCGACGCGCTCCTGCGCGCGCTCGGCGCGGTCGAGCGCGCGCCGGCCCTTCGCCGTGATGTGGACGAGGTGGCGGCGGCGGTCGAGCGGGTCGCGGCGGCGTTCGACGTAGCCGGCGCCCTCCAGCTCGTTGAGCAGCAGCACGAGGTTGTTGGCGTCGATGCACAGCGCCTCGCCGAGCGCCTGCTGCGGGGCGCCGTCGTGGTCGTCGAGGAACGACAGCCCGACGAACCAGCGCATGCTCATGCCGAGCCGCTGCGGGTCGCTGCGGCGGAAGACGACCTTCGCGAGGCGGGTGAGGAGGACCATCGTCCCCGGTGCGTGGACCGTGCTCATGGCAGGGAGGATTCTAGCAGTATGAAATGATCATCATGAACCCAAAGATGATCTTTGGTACGGTGATGATAGATGACCGATATGGCATCAGTGAACCAGGTCTCGCGTCGCGCCTGGATCGCCCTCGCGGTCGTCTGTCTGGGGCAGTTCATGGTCGTGCTCGACTCGACGATCGTGAACGTCGCGCTGGACGACATCCAAGCCGACCTCCACTTCAGCGCCGCCGCGCTCACGTGGGTCGTCAACGCCTACCTCGTCACCTTCGGCAGCTTCATGCTCGTGGCGGGGCGCCTCGGCGACCTCGTCGGCCGCCGCCGCGTGTTCCTCTTCGGTGTGGCGCTGTTCACGCTCGCCTCTGCCGCCTGCGGCTTCGCCGACAGCCAGGGGCTGCTGATCGTCGCCCGCTTCGTGCAGGGGATCGGCGGCGCGATCGCGTTCTCCGTCACGATCGCGCTGATCGTCAGCGAGTTCCCCCACCCGGCCGACCGCGCGAAGGCGATGAGCGTGTACATGTTCGTCGCCGTCGGCGGGGGGTCGGTCGGGCTGCTGCTCGGCGGCCTGATCGCGCAGTCGATCGTCTGGCACTGGATCTTCTTCATCAACCTGCCGATCGGCGCGGCGACGATCCTGCTCGGCCGCGCCTTCATCGACGAGCGCGAGGCGATCGGCACGGAAGGCGGCGTCGACGTGACGGGCGCGCTGCTCGTGACGCTCTCGCTGATGCTCGCCGTCTACGCGATCGTCGGCACGGCCTCGCACGGGTGGGGCTCGGCGCACACGCTCGGCTGGGGCGGCGGCGCGCTGGCGCTGTTCGCCGCGTTCATCGCGCTGGAGGCGCGGATCGCGAACCCGATCCTGCCGCTCGGGATCTTCCGCGTGCCCGGCCTCGCCGCGGCCGCCGCCGTGCGCGCGTTCGTCTTCACCGGGATGTTCTCCGTCTTCTTCTTCGGCGCCCTCTACCTGGAGCAGGTGCGCGGCCTGAGCCCGCTCTCGACCGGCGTCGCCTTCCTGCCGATGACGCTCAGCATCGCGGCGCTGTCGGTTGGCCCGGTCGCGCGCATGGTCGTGCGCTTCGGCCCGCGGCCGGTGCTGCTGGGCGGCATATGCACGCTGATCGCCGGCCTGGTCCTGTTCGCGACCGTCCCGGCGCACGTGCCGTACGCGCCGTTCGTGCTGACGGCGTTCGTCGTGATGGGGCTCGGCGGCGGCGCGACGTTCGTGCCGCTGCTGACGATCGCGATGGCGCAGGTCCCGCCGCGCGACGCCGGCCTCGCGTCGGGGATCATGAACGTCGCGATGCAGCTCGGCGCGGCGCTCGGGCTGGCGCTGCTCGGCGCGCTCGCCGAGCACCGCACGGCGGCGCGGCTGGCGGACGGCAGCTCGCATGCCGCGGCGCAGCTGAGCGGCTACCACCTCGCGATCGCGCTCGGCGCCGCGGCCGCGATCGTCGGGCTGCTGCTGACGCTGCTCGTGCTGCGCTCGCCGACGCCGCAGCCGGAGCCGGTGCGCGACACCGAGCGAGCGCCCGAGCCGCAGCTGGCCTGATCCGCGCCGGCGCGGCGCCGGCCGCGCCTACACTCGCTCGCGTGAGCGCGATCGAGGTCATCGCCGCCACCGGCGCTCCGGCCGACTCGCCCGCGCGCGTGCGCGACCCGCGGCGCGGCGCGTTCCGCGTCGGCGCCGTGCAGCACCGCTGGCACGACGCGCCCGCCGCGCACGAGGTGGCGCTGGCGGAAGGGATTCGGCTCGCGGCCGAGCAGGGCGCGCGGCTCGTGTGCCTGCAGGAGCTGACGCTGTCGCCGTACTTCGCGGTCGACGCCGATCCCTCGCCGGAGGCGCTGGCGCGCGCGGAGGCGATCCCGGACGGCCCGACGAGCGACTTCGCGCGCCGCATGGCGGCGGAGACCGGCGCCTACGTGCACGCGTCGCTGTACGAGCGGGCGGATGCGGATGCCCCCCACCCCCCACCCCCCCGCGACAAAAACCGCCAAGTCGGTCCGCCCCCCCGGGCCCACGGGCGCCGGACCCCCCAACATCACAAACCCCGGCCCGGCCGCCACACACCGGCACCCGGGGTT
>JBQCIQ010000115.1:0-3507 GCA_051953595.1 Conexibacter sp.
TCGGCGCGGTCGAGGCGGCCTCGCGCTTCGTCGCGGCCGGCGGCGCGGCGAGCTTCCGGCTGTCCGGCGACGCCCCTGTGCCCGCGGGGTCCCCACGCGCCGACGACGCGGCCGGCGGCCTCGCCCGCGCCGAAGCGGTCCTCGCCGCCACCCGCGCGCGCGGCGGCACGACCGTCGCCACCGGCGGCTGCTTCGACCTGCTGCACGCCGGCCACGTGCGCACGCTGGAGGCGGCGCGCGCGCTCGGCGACTGCCTCGTCGTCTGCCTCAACGACGACGCGTCGGTGCGGCGGCTGAAGGGGGCGTCGCGGCCGCTCGTCCCGGCCCCCGATCGCGCCGCCGTGCTGGTCGCGCTCAGCTGCGTCGACGCCGTCGTCGTGTTCGAGGAGGACACGCCCACGCGGCTGCTCGAGCGCCTGCGCCCCGACGTGTGGGCGAAGGGCGGCGACTACGCCGGCGCGCCGCTGCCGGAGGCGGCGGCGCTGGAGCGCTGGGGCGGACGCGCGGTCGTGCTGCCGCACCACGCCGGCCATTCGACCACCCGACTGATCGAGGAGGCAGCCCACCGTGCAGCCAGTTGATCTCAAGCCCGCCCCCACGGAGGCGGCGACCGAACGCGTCGCGCTCGGCCGCGTGCTCGTGACCGGCGGCTCCTCGGGCCTGGGAGCGGCGATCGTCCAGGCCGTCGCGGCGCGTCGCGGGACGCCGATCGTGCTCGACCGCCAGCCGCCGCGCGACGTCGACGGCGACGTCGCGTTCGAGCAGGTCGACCTCGCCGACGCGCGCGCCGCCGAGCAGGCGGTCGCCCGCGCGATCGAGCGCCACGGCGGTCTCGATGCGGTCGTCACCGCGGCCGGCACCGACGCGTGCGGGAAGCTCGAGGACGTCGCCGGCGAGGAGTGGGATCGCGTCGTGCAGGTCAACCTGCTCGGCACCGCCGCGATCGTGCGCGCCGCGCTGCCGGCGCTCGAACGGGCACAGAACGGGCGCGTCGTGACGGTCGCCTCGACGCTCGGCCTGCGCGTGCTGTCCGACGCGACCGCCTACTGCGCGAGCAAGTTCGGCGTCGTCGGCTTCAGCCGCGCGCTCGCGCTGGAGACCGCGGACCGGATCGGCGTGACGATGCTCGTGCCGGGCGGGATGCGCACGCACTTCTTCGACGGCCGCGACCCGGCCTACCAGCCGCCGCCCGACGCGCCGCTCGCGCCGCCGGAGGAGGTCGCCGCCGCGGTCGTCTTCGCGCTCGAACGGCCGAAGGGGATCGAGCTGCGCGAGCTGGTGGTGTGCCCGAGCGAGGAGACGTCCTGGCCGTAGTGCTCGCGCTGCGCGCGCTCGGGCTCGGCGACTTCCTCACCGCCGTTCCCGCCCTGCGCGCGCTCGCGGCGGCCTTCCCGGACCGGACCCCTGTGCTCGCCGCCGCGCGCGCGCTGGCGCCGCTCGCCGCGCTCGCGACGCCCGGCTGGGAGCTGCTTGACGTGCCAGCGTTCGTCGGCGGCGCCCCGCCCGACCCCGCGCTCGCCCCGCGCCTGCCGCGCGGCGCCCTCGCCGTCAACCTGCACGGGTGCGGGCCGCAGAGCCACGCGCTGCTGCGCGCCACAGAGCCCGAGCGGCTGCTCGGCTTCGACACCGCCGACGGCCCCGCCTGGGACGACGGCGAGCACGAGGTCCGGCGCTGGTGCCGCCTGCTCGCGCACCACGGGATCCCAGCCGATCCCGACGACCTCGACCTCGAACTGCCCGATGCGCCGCCCTACGACCCCGGCGGCCCCACGCTGATCCACCCCGGCGCCGCGAGCGCCGCGCGCCGCTGGCCGACGACACGCTGGGCGCAGGTCGCCCGCGCCGAGCGCGCGCACGGCCGCGACGTGCTCGTCAGCGGCAGCGCCGCCGAGGCGCCGCTCACGCGCGCGATCGTCGCAAGCGCCGCCCTCCCCGCGAGCGCCGACCGCGCCGGCACGACGCACGACCTGCTCGGCCTCGCGCGGCTCGTCTCCTCCGCCGGCCGCGTCGTCTGTGGCGACACCGGCGTCGCTCACCTCGCGACCGCGCTGCGCATCCCCTCCGTCGTGCTGTTCGGCCCAACGGATCCGGACCGCTGGGGGCCGCCGCGGGATCGCCCGTGGCACACGGCCCTGTGGGCCGGCACCTCGGGCGATCCGCACGGCCGACGCGCCGACCCCGGCCTGTTGGCGATCCGCTCCGCCGACGTGCTCGACGCGCTCAGCGCGCTTCCGGCCCCTCCGCCATGGCGCCGGGAAGCGGCCGCTCCGCCTGTTCGCTGAGCAGCGCGATCGTCCGCCGCAGGATGCGCGAGATCTGCATCTGCGAGCAGCCGATCTGCGCCGCGATCTCGCTCTGCGTCATGTCGCGCGCGAAGCGCAGGAACAGCACCTCACGCTCGCGCGGCGGCAGCGCCCGCAGCAGCGGCGCCACGTCCGCGTGCTGCTCGGCCAGCTCGAAGCCCTGGTCGTCGCTGCCGATCAGCTCGCCGAGCGTCGCGTCGCCGTCTTCGCCCGACGCGCCGACGGTCTGGTCGAGCGACGCGGTCGCCTGCACCGCGCGCGCGTGCAGCGCCTCGCTGATCGCCTCCGGGTCGAGCCCGGTCTCCGCCTGCAGCTCGCTGACGCGCGGTGCGCGCCCGAGCTGATGCGTGAGTCTGCTGACGGCGTCGCGCACGCGCAGCGCGTCCTCCTGCACGCCGCGCGGGACGTGCAGGTTCCACGCCGTGCCGCGGAAGTGCCGCCGCAGCTCCCCGGCGATCGTCGGGACGGCGTAGGAGCTGAAGCGGGTGCCGCGCTCCGGGTCGTAGCGTTCAACCGCCTTGACGAGGCCGAGGTTCGCCACCTGCACCAGATCCTCGAACGGCTCCTGGCGGCGGTGGTAGCGCGCCGCCAGCCGCCGGGCCAACGGCAGGTAGCACTCGATCGCGCGGTCGCGCACGCGTCGATCGCCGGTCCGGTGGTAGAGCGCCAGCAGGTCCTCTCCTCCGGCGCGGCGTCCGAGCGGCTCCGCTGCGAGCGGCTTCACGGACGAATGCGCCACGTCTCCGACTGTTCCCATCGCCACGCGGTCCGAGTCCCCGATGGCGCGGCGGCGGCAGGGGCCGGTAGGAAACCAACGTCGGCCGCACCGCGCGGGGCGGCAGCGGCGTTCCGCTCAGCCGTGGTGGCGCGCCTCGCGTCCGACGAAGTCCGTCCGCTCCTGGGCGGCAGTCGTCGGTCGCGTGTGCTGCGGGCGGCGCTCGGAGCGCTCGTCGGACGCGTCCTCGGTCACGTCGGCGATCCGATCCCGCTGCGGATCGGTCTTGCGGAACCAGAGGAAGCCGCCCGTGCCGTAGAGCGCGAGCGCGATCCCGCCCACGACGAGCAGGATGATGATCAAGAGAAGTATCGCGATGCCACCGGCCATGGCCTCAGGAGTACCCGAGCGCCCGCAGGGCAAACGGCTGGTCAGCGCGCGGCGGCGACGGCCGCCAGCTCGGCGACCGTCGGCGTGAACATCACGTCG
>JBQCIQ010000116.1:0-5438 GCA_051953595.1 Conexibacter sp.
AGCGGCAGGCGCCAGCGCGGGCGGCCGTCGCGCAGCGCGAACAGCTCGCGCACGCCGATGCCGTCGGCGCCGCGCACGACCTGCGCGACCGCCGCGATCCGCCGGTGCCCGTCGCGCTCGCGCCGTTGGTGCACGACGAGGTCGATCGCGCTCGCGACCAGCTCCCGCACCGCCGCGTGCGGAAGGCCAACTTCGGCCATCAGCGCCAGCGTCTCGACGCGCCGCAGCGCCTCCAGCGGCGAGCCCGCGTGCACGGTCGACAGCGAGCCGTCGTGGCCGGTCGTGAGCGCGCTCAGCATGTCGAGCGCCTCTGCTCCCCGCGTCTCCCCCACGACGATCCGATCCGGCCGCATCCGCAGCGCGTTCTTGACGAGCCGCCGGATCGTCACCTCGCCGCGCCCCTCCATGGAAGCCGGTCGCGCCTCCAGGCGCACGACATGGGGCTGGCGCAGCCGCAGCTCCGCGGCGTCCTCGATCGTCACGATCCGCTCGCCGGCCGGGATGAACGACGACAGCGCGCCGAGCGTCGTCGTCTTGCCGGAGCCGGTGCCGCCGCTCACCAGCAGCGTCAGCCGCGCGCGCACGCACGCGGCGAGGAACGCGCACAGCTCGGCCGAGAGCGTCCCGCACGCGATCAAATCCTCGGGCGACATGCCGCCGGCGCGAAAGCGGCGGATCGTCAGCAGCGGTCCGTCCAGCGCCAGCGGCGGCAGCACAACGTTCACGCGCGAGCCGTCCGCGAGGCGCGCGTCGCACAGCGGTTCAGCCTCATCGACGCGGCGGCCGAGCGGCGCGAGGATCCGCTCGATCGCGTGCCGCAGTTGCGCTTTGTCGGCAAACACGACATCGGTCGGCTGGATGCGGCCGCGCCGCTCGACCCACACGCGACCCGGCCCGTTGACCATCACCTCCTCGACCGCCGGATCGGCCAGCAGCGGCTCCAGCGGGCCGAGCCCGAGCGAGCGCTCGCTCACGAGCCGCCGCAGCGCCTCCCGCTCGCGCTCGCTCAGCGCGGCCGCCTCGCGCTCGACGAGCGCCGCGACCCGCTCGGCCGCGTCGCCGCCGGCCTCGGCGGCCGTCCGCACGAGGCGCACGCGCAGCGCTTCCGCCAGCGGCTCCAGCGAGTCCATGCCGCTCTGAGGAGAAGTGGCGACGATTTCGCCCCCTGGCGGCCGCCAGGGCGCAACGTGCGGCCAGATCTGCACAAGTTCGCGCCATGTCCGGCCGATGACATAGGCGATGAGCGTCGACGCCATCCCCGCCGCCCTGCCTGAGGGCCTGCCCGTCGCGATCGCGCGCCAGGCGATCCACGACCGCTGGACGAAGGTCGTCGGCTATGCGCTGCTGCTGCGCGCGACCGCCGAAGCCGACGACGCGGTCGTCAGCAGCGAGGACGAGGAGCGCGCCGCCACGCGCGTGATCGTCGAGACGTTCACCGGCATCGGCGTCGCCGCGATCGCCGGCGACCGCCCCGCCCACGTGCGCGTCCCGCGCCGCTTCCTGCTGGAGCTGCACGCGCTCGCGCTGCCGCCCGAGCGCGTCGTGCTGGAGGTCGCCGACCCCGGACCCGACGACCCCGCCCTGCACACGGTGCTCGACCGCCTCGCGACGCAGCGCTACCGCATCTCGCTCGTGTGCGATCCGCGCAGCCCCGCCCCGCTGGAGCTGGCGCGCCTCGTGGAGAGCGTGAAGCTGGACGTCGCCGGCCTCGACGAGCAGGAGCTGGCCGACTGCGTCACCCGCTTCGCGCGCGTGAGCGACACGCTGATCGCGACCGGCGTCGACACCCCGACGCTCAAGCAGCGCTGCCTCGCCGCCGGCTTCGACCAGCTGCAGGGCTTCTTCCTCTCGACCGCCGAGGAGGTCGTCGCCGGCAGCGCCCCGCCGACCGAGCGCGTCGGCGAGCTGCGCGCGCTCGCCGGGCTCTACGCGCAGGGCACGTTCGAGGAGCTGGAGCAGACGATCTCGCGCGACGTCGGCCTCTCCTACCGGCTGCTGACGTACCTGAACTCCGCCTACTTCAACCTGCCGCGCCGCGTCGCCTCCGTCAGAGAGGCGCTCGTGCTGCTGGGGACGCAGGCGGTGCGCCGCTGGGCCACGCTGATCGTGCTCTCCGACGTGCGCGACACGCCGCACGAGCTGACCGTCACCGCGCTCGTGCGCGCGCGCCTGTGCGAGCTGATCGCCAGGGAGCGGCAGGCCAGCGATCCGGCGATCGAGCCGGAGGCGTGGTTCACCGTCGGGCTCTTCTCGGTCGTCGACGCGATCGCGCAGGCGCCGCTGGCGGACCTGATCGGCGCGCTGCCGCTGTCCGAGGAGGCACGCACGGCGCTCGTCGAGCGGCGCGGGCCGATGGGCGACGCGCTCGCGGCGACGATCGCCTACGAGCGGGGCGATCTCCCGACGGTCGCCGCGCGGCTGCCCGGCGTGCCGGTGAGCGACCTCTACCTGAGCGCCGTCGGCTGGGCCGACGCGACGTGCGGCGTGCTGCGCGACACGACGCGCACGAGCGCCGACACGACCTCGGGCGAGAACTGAGAGCCAGAGCAGGCGCGCATCTCCGCGAGCGCGTCGGCGACGCCACGGGCTCTGCGGTAGGAGCGGTCGGTCGTCATCGCGTTGAAGGCGTCGCAGGCCGCGACGACGGTCGCCTCGCGCGGGATCCGCTCGCCGGCGAGCCCGTCGGGGTAGCCGCCGCCGTCCCAGCGCTCGTGCGAGGCGCGCACGATCAGGCCGACCTCGCGCAGCACGCCGCCGACGCGGTCGAGCATCCGCTGCCCCTCGACCGTGTGCGTCTTCATCAGCGCCCACTCCTCGTCGGTCAGCGGCCCCGGCTTGTTGATGATCGAGTCGGGGATGACGATCTTGCCGATGTCGTGCAGCAGCGCCGCCAGCTCGACGTTGTGGCGCTCGCGCTCGTCGAGGCCCAGCTCGTCCGCGACCTCCAAGGACAGCGCCACGACACCCCGCGTATGGTCGCCGCCGGTGTACTCGTCGGCCTCCTCCAGCAGGTCCCCGAGCAGCATCGCGATGCCGCGGTAGGCGCCACCCAGCTCCAGCGCCTGGTCAAGCCGCTCGTTGCGCTCGCGCGCGAACAGCGTCAGCAGCGCGGCCAGCGGCAGCACCAGCAGGAACGCGTACGGATGGTGGTCGGACGCGAACGCCGCCACCAGCCCGACCGGCGCGAGCAGCGCATCGACGATCCACACCCACGTGAGCGCGCGCAGCTGCTCGCGGCCCGGCACGTCGAGCGCGAGCCACGCGCGCACGGCGTAGACGCCGAAGTCGAGCGCGAACTGCGCGGCGAGCGCGAGCAGGTACCACGGCCAGTCGCCCCACTGCGGCGTCGTCGCGCCGGAGACCACGAGCACGAGCGCCGGGCCGACCGCATGCCAGGCGTCGCCGGGCAGCATCAGCGCGCGGCCGGGATGCAGCACGCCGCGGGCGTAGTCGGGCAGGTTGCCGACGAGCATCCCGGCCAGCACGAGCAGCGGTACGAGCTGCGTCGGCAGCAGGAACAGCATCGGCACGAACGCGAGCTGCGTCGGCACCGTGTGGCCGACGCCGGCGTGGAAGCGCACGCGTGAGAGGACCGCGTAGGAGAGCACGAGCGCGGCCGCCGGCCCGGCGTGCAGCGGCGTGCCGGAGTGGCCCAGCAGCGCAAGCGCGATCGCCGCCGCGAGGAACGGCAGCCCCACCGCCAGCTCCGCCCGGTACTCGTGCCAGGAGGGTGCCTCGCCCCGCAGCGGTCGGCGGTCCGGCGGCTGCGGGGACGGCTCGCCGGACGCCTGTCCGGGAGCGGCGGGCGCCTCAAGCGCCTCGACGTCCCCGATCAGCGCGGCCATACGAGCGGAATTCTCTCGCCCGGAATCCAGCCGCCCGGTTGCGCGAACGGCGGGTAGGGGTTGTCGATCGGCGGATGCTCGGGGCAGGTGAGCGACTGCGGGTCGGGCAGGCAGGGGTTGAACGGCTGGACCCACGTTCTCGTGCCGTCCCGGTCGAGCTCGCTGGCGTTCGAGGAGCCGTCGTGGTCGACGTCGTCGGCGCCGTCGGGGAGCCCGTCGCCGTCGGTGTCGGGATCGAGCCAGTCGGTTCTCTCGTAGGCGAGCGGGAACGGCTTCTCCGACTTGTACATCGCGCTCCACCACTCCGGCGTCATGCGGCCGTGCGCCTCGTCCCAGTTCGTGAGGCCGTCGCCGTCGACGTCCTTCTCGTCGTCGGTCAGGAAGCCGTCGCCGTTCATGTCCTCCCATCTGGTGGCGGGAGTGACCTGGACAGGGCCGCCGGACGTCTGCGTGCCGTCGCTGTAGTTGAGCGGGAAGGTCGAATTGCCGTACTTGACCCAGGCGGCGTACTCGTCGGCCATCGTGAGGCCGTCGCCGTCGTAGTCGGTGTTGCGGTCGCTCGGGTCGAGCGGGTTCGGATAGGGGCGCTTGCCCGGGTAGGGCAGCGCGCGCGAGTTGTAGTCGAGCGCGGACTCGTACTCGTACCCGTCCGGGATCCCGTCGCCGTCGCTGTCGGCGACGCACGGATCGGTGTGGATCTGCAGCTCGACGCTGTTGATGAGCCCGTCGCCGTCGGCGTCGGCGTTCGGCGCGGCGGCGGCGGACGCGAGCGAGCAGACCGGCGCCGACGGGGTCGTGGTGCCGGAGCCGTCGTTGCCGGGCGTGGCCGGCGGCAGCACGAGCGGCGACAGCCGCTTCGGCGTGAAGCTCGGCCCGAAGCGGCGCGCGAGCACGCGCAGGCGGAAGCGCGTCGGCCCCTTCTGGCCGTTGTTGCGGCCGATCAGGTAGCGCCCGAGCTTGCTCGTCAGCAGGACCGTGAGGCGCGTATGCGTGGCGCTCTGCGCCTTCAGGAAGACGGCGGGCGCGCCGTCGCGCAGGAACACGACGGTGTCTCTGCCTCTGCCCGGGATGAAGTGGCGGCCGACGATCGTGAGCTTGTCGCCGATCCGCAGTCTCAGCGGCGTGACGCGCTTGATCGTCGGCAGCGGCGTGCTGACCGACACGCTCGCCGCGGTCGCGTGCAGCGGAGCCGGACGCGCGGCGGCGCTCAACGCGGGCGCGCAGAGGCAGCAGCAGACGGCCAGGGCAGCGATGAGAAGGCGTCGGGACATGCGCTCGACGCAAGAATCGGCTGTTCGGAGCGATCCCTTGAGCGTTGAACGTCAGCGCAACCGCTCGCCGACGGAAAAGCCCGTCCGACCGGCGATGCGGTCGCCCGGTGCGCGTACGAGCAGGCGCACGTCGCGGGCGAACGCCTGCGCGGCCGCGAGGTAGACGGCGTCGCGCACGCGCACGCGCAGCGAGGCCGCGACGCGGGTGCCGCCGCCCGTGGCCGCGTCCGCCGCGTCGGCCGGCACGGGGCGTGCGGCCAGCACCTCGACGTCCTCCAGCGCGAGCACCGTCGTGCCGGGCCGCGCGCCGTCGCCCTCGCGC